>DATBRN010000343.1:0-4755 GCA_036560225.1 Pyrinomonadaceae bacterium
TCAGACCCAACGCCGCAGGTGGCCGTCCACGAACGTTGGCCAATCAACTCCTTGGTCTTAATTGCTAGCATTCAAAGACTACAGTTTTGAATGTTTGCAGAATGAATTGAACCGTTTGAGCAACTTCAATCGGGCTCCGAAAGGGCTAGCACCACTGCCTCGTCGAGTTTCATTCGGCTGCCTTCGGAAAAAAGATGCTCAAACTCCTTTTCCGTTAATGCTTCACGAACCCGCGCTAAGGAGCTGTCGTAAAGCAGGCGGTCGGCTGGTTCAATGAAGAGATTGTTGGCCGTTCGTTGTCCGTCGGCCGTACCGAGAAGCTTCGCCGCCACTTGTGGTCTTTTTATCGCCCAAGATGATCCTGCAATACCCTCCAGGCAATAGAGCGTGCCGTTCATGTCAGCCATATCTGAAGCGATCATCAGGCCTTCGCGGTAGTACAAGGCGGCGGTGTCGAAATCATCCTGAGCGAAAGCCGTCGCACCGAGATTTATCAGATTGGTGGTCTGTCTTACCCGGTCCCCCGCCTCGCGGTTGAAGGCGAGTGCCTTGAGATAAAAATTAGCAGCCTGATCAAAGTCTGCTTCTAAACGCGACAACTCGCCGAGCCCGTTGTAAAGCATTCCAAGTACCTGCTTGTTACCAACCTGAAGTGCAAAGTCCAAGCCCTCTTCAAGGAGTGGTTTAGCTTCAGCAATTTGTCCCTCATCCAGCCGAAGGAAACCGAGCCGTTGCAGTGAAAGTGCCGCAGTCTTTTTGTCGCCGGTCCGGCGGGCGAGATGTAACTCTTCTTCACTGTATAAACGCGCCAGTTCCCTATTGCCTCTAAGTCGATTCAACTGCGCGGCGCCTGATAACATTTTCGCACGCACTACATCCGAATGCGGGATCAACGATAAGAACAGGCCCAGTTGGTCGCAGCCTTCGCGGATGTGCCCGTGCAACCACCAGAACCTCCAGATGGCCGCGGCCAGTCGTTGCCCTAGCGCCGCGTCGTTCACTGATGCCCAATTAAGTGCCGCTCGCAAATTGTCGTGATCGTTCTCCAGCCGGTTCAGCCACTCGCCGGACTGCGCCGCCTCGAGTCGCGGTTCTGCCGCTTCACCAAGAGCACAGTAGTATTCAGCGTGTTTACGGTTCATAACGTCTAGTTCACCGCTTTCCGCTAGAGTCTCCCGAGCGAATTCGCGGACCACTTCCAACATGTGAAAACGTGTCTCACTGCCGGGTTGATCTCTGATCGCGAGGAGGTTCTGTTCGATTAACGACGTTAGGACCTCCAGGACGTCTAATGCAACGACACCGTTTTGCTTACCACAGATCGCCTCCGCACCTTCAAGTGTAAATCCGCCGACAAACACGGCTAGCTGAGCAAACAGTAGTTTCTCTTCCCGCTCAAGCAGGTCAAAGCTCCAACTGATAGTTCCTCGCATCGTCTGCTGTCGGATCGGAACGTCACGAGGGCCGCCGGTGAGTAGTGCGAGTTGGTTTTTTAGTCGCGCCAGAATCGCGTCAGGCGAAATCATTTTTGTCCGCGCCGCGGCCAGTTCAATTGCCAACGGCAAACCATCAAGGCGAAAACAGATCTCGGCAATCGTTACCGCATTTTCATCCGTTAATACAAACCCAGGTTTGGCGCTCCGTGCTCGCGCCAAGAACAACTGGACCGCTGGAAACCGCAACAGATCATCGATCGACTTTGTTTCAACAAACGATGTTCGCGTAGGCACGGCAAGCGGCGAAACGATAAATTCGTGATCGACGCTCAGTCGCAGGTGAGCGCGACTCGTAACTACAATTTTGAGACCAGGGGCTGCATTAAGAAGGTCCGAGATTTGAGCAGCGGCCGGAATCAACTGCTCGAAATTATCGAGGATCAGAAGTAGGTGGCGGTCCTTTAGATACTCTTTTAAAGATTCGATAGTTAAGCTGTCGTCGTTGCCCCTGAGTCCGAGCGGTGCCGCGATAGCCGAAGCGATCAGCTCGGGCCGGTTGACCGCAGCCAGCTCAATGAAGAAAACGCCATCACCAAAATTATCCGTCAGTTGATCCTGGATCGCCTTAGCCAAAGTCGTCTTCCCAACCCCTCCAACTCCAGTCAGTGTTAACAGACGGACACCCTGACGAACGAGCAATCCAGTAATTTCAGCGATCTCGTCGGAGCGACCGATCAATTCCAGCGTTCGTTTTTGGGTAGTCGATCCTGAACATTTCACCTCAGCCGAGAAACGATACCCGCGCCGCCGCAGGGTTTCGATGAAGGGCTTATTATCAGCACGTACTCCTAGAGCTCTACGCAAAAGGTGTAGATAAAGCGACAGATTGGATTCCTCAACGATCGCGTCCCTCCAGATGATCCGCATCAACTCTTCTTTCGAAACAATTTGGCCATTTCGTTCTACCAGTGCTTGCAGCGTTTCGACAGCTTTTGGCGGCATAGAGACCTGCTCATCGTTTCGATAGAGCATTGAATGCGCCGCGTCGAGGCGGAACTGGTCAAATTCGTACACCCTTTGTTGGAAACGGCTCGTCATAACCTCAGTGGACTAAAGAAAAATTAAAGTTAAATCCAAAGACCTTTCGCCCACCAAACATCTACCCTCCTTTCCGTAGCAGACAATTGAATGATTGAACAAATCAACGGATTGGTAAGTCGATAGTTTAACCCACTTACCGCAATTTACTTATGGCGTACAGACATGTTTTGGGGTTTTCCGATCTTCCCAGCATTTACAACATCAGCCTTCCAGTCGGACCAAACATGCCAAATGTGACTGATGACGTGATGCTAGTTCAAACCTTATTGAAGATGGCGAACTTTACGTGCAACGGCGCCGACTGCGGAGTGGAAGCAAGCCACCGCATAAACATCGATGGCTATTTCGGGCAACAGACCGAGCGGATGATTGCGGCCTTTGAGGCTTACATGCGTGAGAACCATCTGCTGCTCAACGCTGACGGTGTACTCGAACCGGCGTCAAACGACGGCTACACAGGTACAGGCATCATCTACAAAATCATTCACCTGAACCGTTTCGCAAAGCAGGCCACCCCCCTTGGAACCAGGTACGAGGAACTTCCAAACGACCCGCACACAGATCCGACGCTCCGGCGATCACTTTTGACACAAACCAGTGTCGCGACTTACGGAACGTGACGTCCGACTAACCAGAACAGCAGAACCATCTGGATGGTTTTGTAGGTGGAGGTGAAATTCAAAGGTGAGACATCCGAGCTCATCAATTCCGGTGCGCTAGTTATTGACGATAAGGAGGTCACGCAATGTATTTCCCACCATCCAGAATGTTAAAACGCTTCGTCCTTGTCGCCTTTGTCGCGACATTGGCCTTAAGCATGACGTCATCCCGTCAAGCTTCCGCCGACATGCCGCCTGCGGCGCAAACCAAACTACCTCAAGCCGCTTCTCAGAAAGTCGACTATCTGCGGGACATTAAGCCGCTGCTCGCACAGAAATGTTATTCCTGCCATGGGCCAGAAGTTCAACAGGCTGGATTGCGGCTCGACCTCCGTCAGAATGCGCTGCGCGGCGGTGATTACGGTCCCGTGATCAAAATCGGAGATAGCGCGGCCAGCAAGTTGATTCGCCGCGTCGTGGATGGCGATGGCGGCATACAGATGCCTCCTACAGGACCACTCTCCGACGAGGAAATCGGACTGTTGCGCGCTTGGATAGATCAAGGCGCAGAGTTTCGTACCGACATCATCACCGAGGCACCGCGTCAACCAGTAAACCCAAACGTTGCAGCGTTAATCGCTGCCGTGCGCACCGGAAATCGTAGTGAGATCGAGCGCCAGATCAGTCCAGAGGCGGTTCAGGGAAAGGATGACGGTGGTTCAACCCCTCTGCACCACGCCGCCGGCTACGGACCACTCGCCAATTTAGAGCTGCTCCTCACCAAAGGCGCGGACGTGAACGCCAAAAACCGCCGCGCTTCAACGCCCTTGCACTGGGCCATACACGATGAGGCCAAGGTTCGGCTGCTCTTGTCGAAAGGCGCCGATGTCAACACCAAACAGGCGCAGGGACGCACACCGCTGTTTCTCGCAGCCATGCTGGGTAACAGCGTCCCAACCATACGTTTGCTGCTCGCCGGCGGCGCGGATCCAAATCTTGCCAGCGCCAACGGGCAAACTCCGCTGATGATGGCGGCTGCGCGTGGCAATGTCGAAGCGATGCGCTTGCTGATCGAGAAGGGTGCGGAAGTAAACCACAAGGACGGTGCTGGCGAAACCGCTCTGATGTTCGCCGCCACCAGTGGCAATGCGGACGCCGTGCGATTCCTTATCGAGAAAGGAGCGGACGTTAAAGTCAGATCGAAGCGCAATGAAACGGCGCTGGGCTTTGCAGCTACCTCAGGCGTTCAGGCTTCGGTCGAATTGTTGCTCGCCAAAGGAGCCGAGGTGAACGTCCGCAACTTCCGCGGCTACTCGCCCCTAATGTTCGCCGCAGGTTCGGGCACCCGACCGGCGGGGATCATCAGGCTGTTATTGGATAAAGGCGCCGACACCAGCTTCACAGGCGATTACGAGACAGCCAGCGCTCTCGCCGCCAAACGTGGCCACACGGAAGTGGCCCGCCTGCTTGGTGTAAGACCTGCCTCACCGGCAGACAACGCGACGGTAAAGGTTGTACCCACCGGTTTCACTAATCGCTCGATCCCGGACGCAGTGCGGACCTCTCTAGCGCTGCTCGAAAAGCAAAGCAACACCTTCATTCGGACAGCTGGGTGTAAC
>DATBRN010000344.1:0-3947 GCA_036560225.1 Pyrinomonadaceae bacterium
GCAGCGTGTGCGCGATTTGCTACCCAACGAGGCCGAAGAATTGCTCAAGCGCCGGTTCGCTGTCGTTCAGGTGTGGCGTCCGATTCGCCATCCGGTCCAACGAGAGCCATTGGCGATTGCCGATGCAAGGAGCATTGGCACACGCGAGCTTTTTCCCAGCTCGCGCGTTTATCCGGACCGCGTCGGTGAAGTGTATCACTGCGGCTTCAATCCTCAGCATCGTTGGTATTACTTTCCGCACATGCAGCGCAACGAGGCGGTGGTTTTCAAAACTTTTGACTCAAGCAAAGATGGCCGGGCGCGTTGGACTGCTCACACCGCTTTTGACGATCCCACCAGCCCACCGGACGCGCCGCCGCGCGAAAGTATTGAAATGCGCACGTTAGCGTTTTTCTAGAGTTCGTTACCCTGCAGAAACGAAAAAGGCCTGCGCTAAAGCAGGCCTTCCGTATTGTCATTCGCCTAATCGGCTCTCCAAATCCGATTATTTGTTGTTTTTCTTTTTTGGCCGTTTTCGGCAAGTCAAACAGTCAATTTTTGCAGCCATCTCATCCTCCATTGGGTACTCATGCATATCACGCACTAATTAGACGTCAACCAAAAGCAGATTGCCTGCACGGTCGGAAACAAGCTACTATTTAATGTTTTCAATTACTTAAATAAATATTTGTAGCCTAAACATGATACTTAACGAGACATGTATGAACGACAGATTTAGAAATCTAGGATATGTGCTAGAAATCGCGGGATTTCCCCCTCAGCGAATCAGCTGCTGAACTCGTCAGTCCTTAGCGGAGCCAGTGTGTTAATCGAACGCTTGCGCGACGCGCCTTACATCCTGTAAATTCATCAGCAATATATGCTCATTGCTCAGCACTAATTTTTGAGGAGGTACAGATGGGGAAAATTAGCAAAATTACGGTTGTGGACACCGAAAAGGAGGCCCAGTGGGGAAAGCCTACTGGACGTAACTACGTTCGTCCGACGCAAACCGATCGCTGCCACATCGCGCTGAACTGCTACGAGCCAGGGGTCAACGATGAGTTGCATTGTCATCCCGGCTCCGATCACACGTTTTTTGTGGTCCAGGGCGAGTGCACGATGAAAGGCCTCAAAGAGGGTGAGGAGTATCATTTGAAGCAGCATCAGGCGGTGCATGTGCCCCCCGGCTTCTTTTATCAGCTCAACAATACCGGCAGTGAGCGCTTAATTCTCTATCAGGTTAGCACCGAACCTAATCCCAGACCGAAGATAGGCAAAGTGATTTACGGCGTCCACACCGGCCTGAAAGAGCATCTCCTCAGTCCGGTCGATGCGAAAGCAGAGCGCTCATGACTTTTACGGACGTGCTCGACTGGTGCCGAAAAAACCGCGCCGACGTTCGCGGCGTTTACCGAGGCAAGGATATTTCTATTTCGCACAGGGATACCCAACTTCCCGAGACCTTGCCGTCAATCGGCGAGATATTTCACTGGGATCTCGAGATGCCGGACCTGAATCATTACGTAAGCGGTTCGGACTTCGAGCGCATAGTAACCGGCAAGCTCACCATCGATGGCTTCAAAAGCACACTGCGAGGGCGAGAGTAAGTACAAGAAGACCGGCGGATTTCTTATCAACTGTCCACGACCCACATTGAAACTTTAGGAAAGTAACTTGCCATAGAACTTTGTACCGGACAAAACAATCGCCACCTGCATCCGCAATCGCGGGTGGCGATTTTGTTTTTAGACAGCCAACTTGTTCAAGCAGGTAGGTTCGGGTTTTTGACTTCCGGCGAGCTCCACTTCAGGTGGCGCTCCAAAAAATCCGCAACCAAGGGCCACGAAAGATCAGCAGCGTGAGCATTATACCCCGGCGCTCCCGGGTCCACATAGCCGTGCCCCCCGAACGGGAAGAAATGCCATTCCAGCGGCTGGCCGTTCTCTTTGAATGCTTGCCACATCTGTTCCTGCACCGGCACCACGGTGGTCACATCGTCGGCACCGTACAGATTAATTGAAGGGCAGCGGATCTTCCTCGCACTGACCGAAGGATGGACCGGTCGGAGAGGTGAATCAGGCTCCGCGCGGACCGTAGGATAATAGCCCACAAAGGCGCGCACTTCCGGAGTTGCCGCGACGAAATGAATGGCAATGCGCCCGCCCATGCAGTAGCCGCAAACCGCCACACGATTTTTGTTGACGGTCGGTTGCTTGAGCAAGAACCTCCAACCATCCGTTAGAACGCGCGTAAATTCTGGGTCTGCCGTCTTGGCTTGAATTTGCGAGCCCGTAACAATGTGGGTCGGCTCAGGATAACCTAGCTGTTCGAACACGTTAATGGCGAAAGTCGTGTAACCGAGTTTGGCGAATTTCCGCGTCTCGGTTTTAATGTACTCGCCAAGGCCGCCCTTGGGGTGAATCAAGAACAGCGCTGGACCGGGCTCGAGGCGCTCCGGATAGGATAGGAACCCAGCGATGCCATGCTCTTTAACCGCGAATGATTTTTCAATGATGCGCATTGATGACTCCTCGAAGTGTTTATTGGCCGGACCGAAACCTAACACGATCCGCGGAGATGGGTAAAGGGCGACAACAGTCAACGACGCTTTTATACCCGCCTAAAGTAATTTATGCAGTCACATGATGCCAAATTTATTGGCAGCGACTCTTATCGGCCGCACGATCGATTTTCTTTTCGATGTCGTGGCCAGCCAGGAACATTCAACGGTTTCACTGTTGATAGTTTGCTCGACCAATCGTGCGATCCCTCCAGCACGCTCCGCACTTGAAGCTACCGCTTCGCCGCCTCCTCACAGAGAAATCGCATGCAGGCTTACCAAGATTGACTTCCATAACCCGGGTCGAACTGAACACTATTGGCCACTTTATTGGTAAGGGCTGTCGCAGCGGCTGATCTCATCAGAATATAGCCTAATGCTTTCAATCACTTATGAAAAATATGGAAAGGCATTACCCAATGGAATACGATTTGCTGCAATAGCTAACGATCGGGGCGCTTCGGAGCGGTGATATATAACGGGGAGTCTCAGCTTAATGCAAAATGATCGATCGGCACGGGTTCCTACCCCACTAGCCAAAACCTACAAGAACCGAACGGAGTTAATGGCGCTTCCTGCGACTCCATCTTTCTCCCTTGCCGAGGCCAATACGATAGTCGACATTGAAGTCCAGGCAAACCAACTTCTCGATTACATTAACAAACTCACTTCGCTCGCCGATCGAGCCTGCAACACGGCGATCCTCCAGACGGAGACAGTTCAGCTCATCGAAGAGAATCGAAACGCTGAGATCACCAACTTACGTAATCAACTGGAGGAGCAGAGCGCGCAATTTCGCGAACAGCAGCTCGCCATGGTCCGTCTTGAGGAGGGGTCAAAAGCACAAATCGCAGCGCTCGAGATTCAGTTGCGCCAGGCCGAAATTCAGCGAAACGAAGAGAAAGAACTAAGAAGATTGCGCCGCAAAAATGTCGGTCTCATTTCTCGCCTCGACGAAGCTGAGGAAATCGCGAAGCGGGCCGAGACGCGCATTCACGAACAGCTCACACCGCTCAATCAAGAGGTAGCCGAGCTTAGACTACAGCTCGCAAACCGAGACAAGACGATCCAGACCAAAAACAACATGATCAAGACAATCGAGCTCGACTTTCGCGCCAAGATCGTCGAGCTTGAACAGCGCTTACGTGATAGCGAAACTACACTACACGAGCTGCAAACGACAATAAAAGAAAAAGACGCCCTGATTCAGGCCACTGCCGGCAAAGAAGCAGAGATCGGTAAATTGATCAAGCGACTATCCACCGAATGTGACAGGCTCAACACAGAACTCCAAGAAAAGAGCCGCATACCGGCCCAACTGGAACCCAAGAAAACGCCATCGGTCACCGACAGCAAAATTTGGCGGCAGGTGGTCGGCCGCTTCCAAGAAGAATCGAGTTAAGCC
>DATBRN010000345.1:0-7711 GCA_036560225.1 Pyrinomonadaceae bacterium
AGTAACCAACCCGGAAACGAAAGCATAGGGAACATTGCTGGAGTTTTTCACGACCAGACGAACATTAGTTATGGGCGAATCCACCGCACCGTTGAGAGCGGTAGTTCGTAGGGTCGCCTCGAGCGCCGACGCTCCGCTATCGTCCAGCGCAACTGCGGTCTCGGTAAGCGCGACGCGCCGCTCGGGTCCAGCTCCGGTTGATTCCTGAGCCGCTACGAATAGGCAATTTGTTAGAAGCAATGCGCCCATCAGAATCATTCTCATGATCATTCGTCTCCCTGTCGGCCTTTGAACTTAATAAGCTTGGTGGATTCTAGTCCCGCCCTGCTCACTCAAGCAATGCATAAGGGCAAGCTAATCGAAAACTAAGTTGACTGAAGCAGGGGTAGAAATGCCGCACCACGGTGCATGATGTAACCCTCGCTCCTGTCATCAAGGCTTTCAAGAACATCGGTTAACGAGCGCGCGGGTGTCATTCGCATCTGCCGAACCTCCTGGTCCGGCAATTCCGAAACGAGATAAACCCGGTAGCGTTCAGCCTTCGTAAGCAATGACCATGCTGTTTGGCCGTTTACTTCGTACTCCCTCAGCAGGCGGGCTTCGAGGTCTCGAGAGTTTTTCTCATCAAACCACTTCAGAAAGGTGGGATGGCCCAGTCCGTCACGACATTCGGCCAGCAAAACAATGGTGCCTCCATCTGCACAAGCGTGTGCAGCCATATCGAGGGACTTGTGAGCCTGGATAAGATTGATGTCGTAAGGATAACCGCCACAACTAACGACGACGATTTCCCGCTTCCTGTCGATCTTCGTCGAATGGTTGGAGAGATACTCCATGCAGCCCGCGCGATGGGCCTCCCGCCAATGACCTGCGTGAATCCGGACTGTCCGACCTCGTTCGTCAACCACGCTATTGATGCTAAACCGAGGCTCAATCATGGCGGCAACTCTTTCGCATTCTTCATGAACAGCATTGCCGTCAAGCAAGCCGGTGCCAACACCTGCACGGCGTCCCCCGGTTTGAAAATCAAGGGCGAGCATATGTGTCGCCTCGATTGTGCGAGCGGACGCGAGTCCAGGGCAGATCGATTTCCGGCCTCCGCAAAAGCCCGCGAAATAGTGGAACCCAATAGCGCCGACAATGACGACGTGAGAAAAATCTCGCAATGAGCGATTGACCTCCACTATCGTGCCGCGATCTGTCGTTCCGAGCGAAACCATAGCTGAGGAATCGTAGGCCGTGTGGTCAATTGTTCTGACGCGTTGCGCGATGAAAGCCGACAATAGGTCAACCTTCTCCACTGATGTGACTGGACGATGTATTCCAGTGGCAAAAATGATGGCTAGGTCGGCGGGTGAAATTCCGATCTGAATCAGGCGGCGCACGAGCAAATTCAGTATTGGCGCGCTGCCTGTCGCGCGGGTCGCGTCGGAGACTACAAGGAGCACCGAATCGCCGGCCGAAAAGAGATCTTCAAGTGGTGGCGATTGAATTGGAGCGTTGAGTGCCTCGTTAATCTCGACGTCGGTTAGCGGTGTGTTGTTGAGAGAGTTTCCGGCTAACACCTGATATTGGCCTTTGTCGAACGCAAAACGCAGGGAGCTCCGACCGTAGGCCAGTTGTAATTCACTCATCGCACTGGGCTCGGAAGTTTTTTTCACTAGTAAGTTTCAGACACCGAAATCTGCGAGCGCACGCTCGATCGCGTACAGGGAGCCAAAGTCGGCGTCACCCACGGTGCGGGCTTCTGCAAGCCATTTGCGAAGTTGACGAGCCTCTTCGACGGATGAAATGCGACACGCTCCCGTCAACGCTAGCGTGACCAGCGCATTAGGAGCCGCGTGAGTGACGAGCGCCGCTTGCAAAGCGGCCTGTTCGCGAAGATCCAGCGTGAGCAGGAGCTTTATTTCCATGAAAACGCTATCCGCGTAGGAAATGGTACGACCTTTCCTTATGAGGTATTGTCAGATTCTGTCGAGCGCACTCGTGATGTCGGTAATTATATCTTTTGCGGCTTTAATGCCTACGGCAAACGCACGGTCGTTGCCGAAACGTCGCCTGTTTCGACGATGAGCTTTTGAAGCTCCCAGGCGGCGGAGAGTCAACGCGGGCTAAGCTTAGCAAATTAGACACTGAGGCGACAGATATTGGACGCGGCTTGCTGCAAAAGTTCTCATTTAGCCGGATCGCCTCTCGTCAGCAACAAGAAAGGGCCACCTGCGTGGCCCTGAGAATTGATTGGAACTGAAACATTCGGCTCGCTACGCGGACAGCCAGCTGTAGGGATGGATCCAACTACAATGCTGGAATACCCAATGCGATATTGAATTCACGGTAGATTTCGTTGTACTCACGGATGCGGCGTTCCAAGAGTTTTGGTAATTCCTCAACTTCGTTGACGTTGACTATCCCGTTAACGTTGGTGAGAAATGCGGCATGAGGATCCATCGTGCGTAATGATGGTGAAATCAAAACGAAGAACAAACGCCGGCGTTGTGCTGGTCTTAGAATGTTAACTTCACGCGTCACAAAGATGGCACCTTGTTCCGATGGATCAAACCTGGAATCCAGCAGCACCACATCCAAACCGTGCTCGCGCATGCGATCGACAGCCTGCCTGGTATCCTCGGCGACAAAAACCTGATAGCCATTTTCAGACAGGCCACGCGCTACCGATTCGCGGTTAGCTTCAGGCACACAGACTAGAGCTTTCCTGGGATCCCAGGAGCGACGTGAGTTCGGCAGTCCACGACCAGGGGACGTGGTTTGGTTAAGCAGGCCTGACAGCAGCTCGGTTAGTTTCTCAGCTGCCAACGCGCTGGCATTAACCTCAGGGTTCTTTTGCTCGCCTCCAAAGAGGGGCGCCGGAGTAGGTTGATCAAGTCGAATACTTGCCGTGGAGTGTGCGCCGGCAACGGGCGCAGCAGAAGTCGGGCTGACAATTGGGGCCGCAGTGGGCGCGGTGGCAGCGGCGGCGGCAGAGGGCGAGCTGACAACTGGGGCAGCTGCGCTTTGCTCCGTTGCCGCGGTGGGTCCGCTTGATTCTATGCTGCTATTACACTTGGGGCAGCGAATAATGAAGGGACGCGTGGGGATCTTCGTTTCATCTACTTGCAACCGCGAGGTGCACTTTTGGCAAATAATAATCATGGCAACTCTGAAGTAATTAAGTTTCTACTGAAGGATAGCTAGTCGATCATGCTCAGCATGGATTCCGTATCCGGTGAGGGGACAACAGGACCACGACCGTTGCGTTGCGTGAGTTCATCGCCCGTTACCCCTCTCAGGGTCAGGAGCAGATTGTTCTGATTGGTCGCGAAGTTGAGACCATCGTCAACTGTAATCGCGCCCTTTTCAATCAGGTCTTTGATTACAGTGTCAAAATCCTGCATGCCATCGAGCTTTCCATCTCGCATCGCATCAAGTAACGACTTTCCCTCACCCTCGCCCGATTCGATATATTCACGAGTACGTGGACTTGACCTCAGAATCTCAACAGCCGCAACCCGGCCGCGCTGGTCCTTTCGCGGGATCAGGCGCTGAGAAACAATGTAGCGGAATGTTTGCGCCAACCGGGTGCGTATAACCGGCTCTTCATTTTTGGGATAGAGACCAATTATTCGGTCAACGGTCTTTGAAGCGTCTATGGTGTGCAGGGTTGAAAGAACCAAGTGACCCGTCTCGGCCGCTTCCAGCGCAATCTCCGTGGTTTCAAGGTCTCGCATTTCACCGATGAGTATCACTTTAGGCGCCTGTCGCAGCGTTGCTCGCAAGGCTGAAGCAAAATCCTTGATGTCGTGTCCGACTTCACGCTGATTAATGGTTGAATTCTTGTGGGCATGAAGGTACTCAATCGGGTCTTCTATGGTTACAACGTGGTAATGCTTCTTCTCGTTGATGATATCGATGATCGCGGCTTGCGTGGAACTCTTTCCTGCACCGGTCGGCCCGGTCATCAGCACAAGGCCATTTCTCAAATCGGCAATTTCCGCGAGTTGTTCAGGAAGTCCGAGCGCTTTCAGTGTCGGAATGTCGGTTGGGATCACGCGCATGACGATCGAGTAGACGCCGCGCTGCTGAAAGATGTTGACTCGAAATCGAGCCCGCGAAGGCAGTGAGTAGCTGAGGTCAGCTGTGCCTGTCAGCGCCAGTTTTTCGGCGGCCTCGGGGCTCCCCTGCATGAGGCACATCGCGATGATTTCGGTCTGGTAAGGAGTAAGTTTTTGCATCCCCAGGGGTTGCACGGGAGTGAGTTTCCCATTTATTTCGACCTGCGGAAGCTGGCCAACGGAAAAGTTGAGGTCGCTGATTTTGTCGGAAACGAGCAACATGCGCTCGATGACTGGAGGAAGGTCGAAAAAGCTCATTGACTGGGAACTCCGGCGAAGATTGGGTTGAGCGGAGAGGGTGTCCTGCAAAGGGGCCGCAACATAGTGCTGCCCCTACTTGGCAGCGACAGGGATTCTCGCCCAAAACGGCGCTAAACGCAAGCTAAATATGTTGTACACGCGAAACTTCAGCTAAACGCCGTGAAGAAATCGACGTACCTGGGTCGCGACCCTTCCGGCCGGAATCCAGATATCTCTGATTACGGCAACCGCTTGGGCACCCGCATTTAGCACATCCAGGCTGTTCTCGAGCGTGATTCCGCCAATAGCTACGAGCGGGTGCCTGCCTACGACCTCCCGGGCGCGGCGCACGCCCTCCAGACCAATGAGCGGGTTGGACGCTTCCTTCGTGGCCGTCGCGAAGACAGGGCCAATCGCAACGTAATCGACCGGCATCTGCGCGGCGAGGCGAACTTGCTCAAGATTGTGGGTGGAGAAGCCAATAATCGCGTGAGGACCAAGAACGCGTCTCGCAGCCGCGGGTGGCATATCATCCTGACCAAGATGTACCCCGTCGGCGCTTACGGCCAACGCCAAGTCTACGCGGTCGTTGATTATGAGCTTTATCCCGCAGCCGCGCGCGACCTGCAAAGCCGCTTCCGTCTCTCGGTAGAAGTCGAGCGGAGAGAGGAACTTTTCTCGCAATTGAACCAGCGTCGCACCGCCTTCGCACAGCTGTGACACCTGTTCGGCGTGCGAAAGTCCCGAAAGGCGCCGATCTGTGAGGGGATAAAGGCGGGTTCCGGCCAAAGCGGTCAAGAAGTAAGAACTCATAGTTCTCAGGTCTCAAGCTTCTTTTTGGGCCGTTCGTTGGCGCGAAGAACCCGCTTGCGCAGGCGAATGTTTTGAGGAGTAACCTCGACCAGCTCATCATCACTGATGAACTCAATCGCCTGCTCGAGGGAGAGTTCCTTCGGCGGTACGAGACGCATGGCTTCATCGGCGGTGGAGGCGCGCATGTTTGTCAATTTCTTTTCTTTAACACTATTCACATCGAGATCGACCGGGCGCGCGTTCTCGCCGATAATCATTCCCTCATAGACCCTTGTGCCGGGACGGATGAAAAGGGTTCCTCGTTCTTGCAGATTGAAGAGCGCGTAGGTTGTCGTCTCTCCCGTTCGGTCTGCCACCAGTGACCCCGTGGCACGTCCCCGCAAAGCTCCCTGCCAATCTCCCCAGCGAAGAAACAACGTATTGAGCAGCCCGGTGCCTTTGGTTTCAGTCAGGAACTCATTGCGAAATCCGATCAAGCCGCGGGACGGAGTCTCAAACTCAAGCCTTACGCGACCCGTGCCGTGGTTAACCATCTTTATCATCTGGCCCTTGCGACGTCCGACTGCCTCGGTCACGACACCAATAAACTCTTCCGGACAATCGATTACGACCAGTTCGATTGGTTCGAGAACACGTCCATCGCTCACGCGCGTAATTGCTTCAGGCTTGGACACCTGCATCTCATAACCCTCGCGACGCATCATTTCGATGAGGATGGACAACTGTAATTCGCCGCGTCCAGACACTTTGAATTGATCCGGCGAATCAGTCTCCTCTACCTGTATCGCTACATTGCCCAGAATTTCCTTATCGAGTCTCTCCTTAACCTGTCGAGAGGTAACATACTTGCCGTCCTTTCCGGCAAAAGGGGAATTGTTGACGGCGAAGATCATCGCGATGGTTGGCTCGTCTACGGCAATAGCCGGCAGTGGTTGGGGATTATCGACTGAGGTTATCGTATCTCCTATCTCTACATTGTCGACGCCAGCCAGGGCCACTATCTCGCCGAATCCGGCGCGTTGAATAGACTCCCGCTTCAAACCTTCGAAGGCGTAAAGCTGGGCGACGCGGACCTTCTGGAAAGAGCCGTCAGGCTTCGCAACCGACACTTGATCCCCCAGCGCGATCTCGCCTGAGAAGATTCGTCCAATTGCCAACCGTCCTACGTATTCGTTGTAATCAAGGTTTGCCACCAGCAGTTGCAGAGAGTCTTTTCTCAGCTCCTTCGGCGCGGGAATTGTCTCCACGATCTGCTCAAACAGCGGTTGCAAATTCGTTGACTTATCAGTCAGCTTTCGTTTAGCGACTCCCTCACGCGAGACGGAATAGAGAATGGGAAACTCAATCTGTTCGTCGGTCGCGTCCAGATCGAGAAACAGTTCGTAGATTTCATTTACCACCTCTTCGGGCCGAGCATCCTGGCGATCGATCTTATTGACGATGGCAATGGCCGGCAGACGGGCCTCGAGAGCCTTCCGTAAAACGAATCGGGTTTGTGGCAGGCATCCTTCGGCAGCATCAACCAACAGCATCACGCCGTCTACCATTTTCAAGACGCGCTCCACTTCACCGCCGAAGTCTGCGTGGCCGGGTGTATCCAGGATGTTTATTTTCACGTCCCGGTAGTGTACGGACGTGTTCTTCGCCATGATCGTTATTCCGCGCTCGCGTTCCAGATCCATTGAGTCCATGACGCGTTCGCGAACCTGTTCGTTGTCGCGAAAGGTTCCAGACTGGCGCAACATGGCATCGACGAGCGTCGTTTTGCCGTGGTCGACGTGAGCAATAATTGCGATGTTCCGAATGTCTTTCCGTTCCCGACTCATTGTTCCTTGCTGTACTGGCGCGATCAGTCTCAGATTACGATTAAGGCGAAACCAGACATGTTATCACTTGGAACCGAATAATTCTTCCAGCGGCGGCAGGGGTAGTAATGCTTTTTGTCTTCCGAGTCTCATTCACGCCGGTTTTAGCGCGGCAGTCAAAGAACTCTCTGATGCCGAAAGCGGTTTCAAATCAAATCGGAGGCGAACAAATTCATCATGGACGGTGCACTCAACATCAGTACCGGAAGCGGACCGGGGTCCCCGGCGCGGCAGCCGTGCTGGGGTGGTGGTAGCGACCGGCCCAAGACTCATGCTTGGTTAACAACACTCCAGTGCAACCAGGGTTTGACATATTGAGACGAGCCACTGACAACTGAACGTCGGAGAATCAGATAATCCACCTTGAGTCTTCGGCTGGTCGCTACCGCTTCCGGTACTGATGTTGAGTCCCTTCCCCGGGAATGCCGCGGTGTGAAATGATACGTACTGTTCACGTGCCGGATTCAAACTGGACAAGCACCGGACATTCAGTCCGTTAGTAGAAAAGCCCGTCGTGAGATCACAACGGGCTTCGGTACGAGAGAACAACTTGAGGTTGATGACTCGGCTACGGTTTGATTGGCCGTGGAGTTGAGCTCGCGGGCGAAATCGGTGCGGCTTGGGTTGCGTTTTGAGTTGCCGGTCGCGGGCTCGGATTAGATTGCGCGGGGCGACTTGACCGCT
>DATBRN010000346.1:0-5400 GCA_036560225.1 Pyrinomonadaceae bacterium
TGATCCCACACTCAACTTCGGAATACTCTGCTGGTACAAAGACAACGATAGATTGAGTGACGGATCAGGTCGCTACCGCTCCCTGTTCTGTATTGCCATTTCCTTTCAGGGTGTGTGGTGCATCAGGTCGCTACCGCTTCCTGTTCTGTAGTTGTGTGGTGCATCAGGTCGCTACCGCTCCCTGTTCTGTATGCAGCACGGAAATAAGCTAGTAGCTAGAAGCTCTTGCGGAAGAGGTAAGACATCTTGATAAAGAAAGTGCGGCCATTACGTCGGAAGCCCGGCTCAAGTTGGCCTGAAAACGGATTGAACCCGCGACGGTTTAGATCGTCGTTGTAACCCACGTAGAAAGCGGTGCCCGGATTGGGAGTGTAGCCAAGCAAGAACTGTCCTTTAACATTCGACGCTATCGAATCAAAATCCACCCGGCCGCGCGCGAACAAGAAACGGCTGAACTGGTACGTGCTACGAAGTGAGGCAATATTTTCGTCGAACGCCAACAGACCAGTGTCGTAGCGTCTCAATCTCTCCTTGGTGAAGGAGAGGGTTGCATTTAACGCGTTAGTCGGCTGGTAGGTCACCCCGCCATCAATATGCAGGAAGTCGCCTGGTCCAGGATCTTGGGGCGCGTTGCATATGGTCGGTTGGTTGTTACCTACGCAGAGGCCCTGAGCTCGTGCGGCAGCGGCAGCGAGAGCGGTAGGACTCACGCGCGGATACCTGCGGCCGGCGCCGAAGTCAAAATCAAAATCTCCCCAGCGACGGTTTACAAACACGTTGAAGTTATATTTCTTGCTGGGCGTCGAGCCGGCAAAAAAGTAAATCCCATGGTTGGACGATGAACGCTCGTTGTCTTCGCCTGCAAAGGTACAGTTGTTGTTAACGACGCAGTTTGAACCCGGCTGACGTGCTGCACCGAACTCCCTTTCCAAGACGCGCTCATAACCCTTATCGACGCCGAAGCCCATGAAGGTTTGTCGCTTCAAGGTAAACTGGATCTGTGTCTCGTTATTGGCGCCCTGCGAACGGGCCTGCCAGTCAAAATCTCCTGAAAAATCAGTGTAGACTCGCCATGAGATCAACGTAGCTTTGGGCTTTGGCTCTGAGTTGTAGCGAATGAACCAGTTGACATTGTTGTTATTGGGACGGCGGTTGAAGCCCACGTCGGCGCGATAGTATTGGGTGCGACCGACGGCCGAGAACTCATGCCCAAAATGCCGGCCGCTCTGGTTGTAGTCCACCGCATAGATGAACCCATTTTCTTTGCGGTCGAGCGTCTGTCCCTGTTCGGGAAAGAAAAATTGACGACGCGAACGGGTGCCCAACGCTTGCCAGCTAAAGGTCGTCTGCTTATTGATGCGGAAGCGACCATCGAAACCGGCCAACTCATTATAGGTATCAACAAAGCGCCTATAGGTCCCGAGGAAGCCGACAAACGAGTCTGACTTGCCAATGTCACGCTTCAATCGAAGCACTCCGACCGACGCGTTCTTGTCCAACAATCGTGGATCGGCGGTGGGTCGTTCGTCCTCACTGAAGTTGCCGGGGCCGTTGTCCGAGGCGAGCATTAGGCCAAACGTGTTGCGATCAACCTTTCCCGTTAATTTCACGGCATAGTCCGGATCGATGATGGCTCGCGTATGAACGGCCGCAATTTGCGTACTAAAAATGTCTATTCCTTCAAGAAAGAAGGGTCGCTTCTCGGAAAAGAAAATCGGAAATCGTTGATTGGCCTGGACCACCAACTGATCCGACTCAACCTGTGCGAAATCGGGATTGATTGCAAAGTCGAGCGTAATTGTGGGGGTCAGAGTGTATTTTCCAGTTAAGCCGGGATCAAATTTGATAGGTTCGTTTACGAATCTTCCGCCCTCGGCTATCTGCGCGGCAGTAATTGGCGCCTTGCGTTTCCCGGTTTCGGATAGCGTGAGGCTGGGAATCAACTCCAGCGTCCGTTCGGTCGATAGTCCTTCAAAACCTGTCAGATGCCCGGCCTGCGATAGCCAGCTCGATATGTCACGAGACAATGGCATCCACATATCAAGCTCATTGTTAAAACGCTTGATGCGCCGCCAGAAATGGACACCCCATAGAGCGTCTTTCCCTGAGACAAACCGAATCGATTTAAATGGAATCGCCACTTCGATCGTGTAGCCATCGGTGGTAACCATCCCTTTGGACTCGTGCACAACGTCAAGACTGAAGTCTTCATTAACTCCGTCAGTCCAAATACCATCTGCTTGCACGCCGAGCGGGTTGTAGTCAAACTCATAGGCTTTGCGTTTGTCGTTGAAAGTATCGAAAAGAATGCCGACGTAATCGTCGTTCCATATATCGTCTCGCTTTGGAATGGTCGCCCGGACCTTATCGGGTTCGTCGTAGCAATGAAAAGCGAGGTAGATGAATCTCGCATCGTAACCGAGCATCACCTCAGTCGGCTTCGAGGGAGCAATGTTGTCACCTGGTTGGACCTGATAGAAGTCTTTTAGAATGACGGCATTTTTCCAGACCTCATCGTCAAGCTTGCCATCGATGACGGGCGGCTTCGCAAAAAGCGGGAGCTTCACGGGATTCGCTTTTTCGGGTGGAAGCACGAGCGCAGACTTCCCTGTGGCCGGATTAGATTTTGTGGTTGACGTGGATTCGGTGGATGGCTCCGGGGTGGGCAAAGCCTTGGGAGTGGGGCTCACCGAAGGAACTGGGACACTACTTGCCTCGGTTTTGACGTTGATCGCTGGAGATGGTGCGCTTGATGGACTTGATTGGCCCTGCGCCAGAGGGTAGAGCAGAAGTACCAAAGCGGCGGCAAGGACGAGGGATTTCATAGTTTTGGAGAGTCTCCTCGGTTGTCGCAAATAACGAACGCGGGCCACATTGGTAAGGACGCTACCAGGAGCGCAGGTGTTAACCGGGACCGCTCCTAAAATTAGAGAAAAAGTATGAAGCTCCGAAGTTGGAACTCACAAAGTTGCGAGGCTAAGTTTAGAATTGGCGTCGTTGCCAAACGTTGCCTTCACGACTTTGGAATATCCCGATGCTCTTCGAGCAGTGGTCAGTTGAAAGTGTCCGATAAACTTTAGTTTTTCGCTCCGTCTCGGCAAGCCTAAAGCTTATCGAACCCAAAGTGACCCACTACTACTATTTTGTGGTCGCTACCAGCTCTCCGCCGGTTTGTTGTAGTCTGAATCGCTGAACGTGGTTGTCCAACACAAAAGGGGGCGCTATTGGCTCACTCCGCTAGCGAAGGATTTAACGCCACGGCCAGGGAAAAGTTGCAAGAACTTTTCTCCACTATTTCGGAAGTTTCCGAAATTTCGGAGAGGTTGACTTGAAAGTCCAATTGAACCCCACGGAAGGTCTACGAAATAGTGTTTTCATGCGGGCCTGCCGGCGTGAAACCACTTCTTACACTCCGATCTGGTTGATGCGTCAGGCCGGTCGCTACATGAAGGAGTATCGCGAGGTGCGCGCGCGGTTGAGTTTCCTTGAGTTATGCAAGACACCTTCTCTTGCCGCGGAAGTTACAGTCACGGCGGCGGAACGCTTGGGTGTGGACGCGGCAATTATTTTCGCTGACATCCTTTTGGTCATCGAGCCGATGGGATTGCAGCTTGAGTTTGGCAAAGGCGAGGGTCCAATAATTCATAATCCTGTGCGCTCAGCCGCCGACGTAAAACGCATGCGCGAGGTTGAGGATGTCCGTGCGCTCGACTTCGTTTTCGCTGCTATCAGGGAAACACGCGCCGCGCTTCGGAATGACCTGCCGCTGATCGGTTTCGCGGGTGCGCCTTTTACACTTGCATCCTACATTGTTGAAGGTGGCGCATCGAAAAATTATGTCCACACGAAGTCGCTTATGTACAACGACAGCGGCGCCTGGCATGGAATGATGTCTTTGATTTCGCGCGCATTGATTAGGTACCTCAATGCGCAGGTAGACGCAGGCGCTCAGGCATTGCAGTTGTTCGATTCCTGGGTTGGAACTCTGAGTCCTGACGATTATCGCGAGTACGTACTGCCGCATACACGCGAAGTAATCGAAGGTGTCACTCGGGGCGTCCCGGTTATTCACTTTGGTACGGGTACGGCCGCGTTGCTGGAGTTAATGCGTGAAGCGGGAGGCGATGTGATCGGACTCGATTGGCGTGTCCGCCTCAACGAAGCATGGCAGAGGATCGGGCACGATGTCGGTGTTATGGGCAACCTCGATCCGGTCGCGCTGTTTGCGAACCGCGACCATCTTCGCACGCAAGCCAGTGTGATCCTCAAGCAAGCCGGCGGGCGACCAGGGCATATCTTCAATCTGGGCCACGGCATCCTCCCTGGAACGCCGGTCGACAACGTCATTGCACTGGTGGATATTGTGCATGAGATAAGTCAGAGTCTGACGTTACAAAAAGAGTCCAACTGATATTTGTAGTTCAAGAATCATGAGCCCTTCGCAGACTCCGGACACCAGCTACGATGCGTTGTTGGTCGTCTCCTTCGGCGGTCCTGAAGGAATGGACGATGTCATGCCGTTTCTGGAAAACGTGCTGCGCGGACGAAATGTAGCGCGCGACCGGATGCTCGGAGTGGCAAAGCATTACGAACTGTTTGGCGGTGTCAGCCCGATAAATGGAGAGAACCGAAAGCTGATTGCCGCCCTGCAGAAGGAACTGGACGCGAAGGGACCGCGCCTACCCATCTATTTCGGAAACCGAAACTGGCATCCGATGCTCGCTGACACTTTGGGGAAGATGCGTGATGACGGCGTAAAGAATGCGCTTGCTTTCGTGACCTCCGCCTACAGCTCGTATTCGAGTTGCCGTCAGTACCTCGAAGACATAGAACGCGCGCGTGAATCGGTTGGACCAGACGCACCTCGCGTAGAAAAGCTACGGGCTTTCTACAATCATCCCGGATTCATTGAGGCAAATGTCGCCAATATTCGAGCGGCCCTGGAACAGATCCCCCAGGAACGACGATCTCGGACTCAGGTTGTTTTCACAGCGCATAGCATTCCTGAGTCGATGGCAAAGAACTGTGATTATGAAGCCCAGCTTAGGGAGACGAGCAGCTTGATTTCGGAGAGACTTGGCATCAAAGACTGGCAGCTGGTGTTTCAGAGTCGCAGTGGTCCACCGACGCAGTCGTGGCTGGGACCCGATGTTTGCGATCACCTGAGGGAGTTGCAAGCAGTCGGGGCCACAGATGTAGTTGTGGGTCCCGTTGGATTTGTTTCCGACCACATGGAAATTATTTACGATCTGGATACCCAAGCCCGAGCACTCTGTCAGGAACTTGGCTTGAATATGATTCGCGCAGCCACGGCAGGAACGCATACCGCGTTTATTGAAATGATTCGCGAGCTGATTATGGAGCGCGTCGACCCGGAAACACCTCGAAGGTATCTCGGTG
>DATBRN010000347.1:0-18366 GCA_036560225.1 Pyrinomonadaceae bacterium
GGCACAACCGTAAATACCGCGAGCATGATCGGACCCAGCACGGTCATGATGACGAAGAACTTGGTTCGCACGCGCGCGAGGTATTCACGCTTAATAATGGCAAGCAGTTTGTTCATAAGTCTTCAGTGACCTTCGCCTTGAATATGTCGTGCAGGCTCGGCTCAATTATTTCGAACCTTTCAATCGTAGCTCCCACGACCAGCAATTCTTTCAAGAGTGTTTGCGGAGTTATTCCTTCGGCGAGCAGCACTTCAAAACCATCGCTGTGACGCTGAACCTTGCTTACGAGGGCGCCATTCTCCAGAAGAGAGTCGCCTCCCACCAAACGTAAGGCTACCGCGTTGCGTCTAAAAGCCTGCTTTACTTTTCTGATGGTGTCTTCCAGGACCTTCCGCGAACGATTAATCAAACAGATGTCGTCGCAGATCTTTTCCGCCACTTCCATTTGATGGGTAGAGAAAATGATCGTCTTGCCCGCTGCTTTTAGTTCCAGAATGGTGTCTTTTAAAACGTCGACGTTTACAGGATCCAGCCCTGAAAAAGGCTCATCCAGGATCAGCAAATCTGGTTCGTGAATCACCGCCGTTATGAACTGCACTTTCTGCTGCATACCCTTGGACAGTTCGGTCGCTTTCTTGTTTTTCCATTCGGTCAACTGCAATCGCGCCAGCCAACTATCTACCCGTTTGGCCGCTTCATTGCCATCAACTCTTTTGAGGGCCGCAAAAAACTTGAGCTGATCCCCGACTTTCATTTTCTTATAGAGCCCGCGCTCTTCCGGCAAATATCCGATCCGGTCTTGGAGTTCCGGAGTGACCTCCCTGCCGAATACTTCTATTCGGCCGGAGTCGGGAGCAGTGATATTGACAATCATCCTAATGGTGGTAGTTTTTCCGGCGCCGTTCGGTCCAAGCAACCCATAGACTCTGCCCGGGTAAACAGCGAGACTCAGATCATTTACTGCTGTGAACTCGCCAAACGTTTTAGTGATGTGATTGATCGAGACGGTAGGAAGAATCTTCGTCATTAAGGGAGGCTTTCTTTGGTCGCTCAGATTCGAGGGTCCGTTCCGAGGCGATCTGTTTTCCAATCTGCGTTATCTAGTACGGCCTAACGACAATCAAAGTTTTCCGGTTGCGCAGGAAGTGCAGTCTGATACATAGTTATCGCGACAGCTGTCCGTACGGCCCGGTGAATTTTGGAATTGAGGGCGCCGCCGTGTTGGCTGTTCTCCAACAAGGTCTCCCTGAACTTGCCCACTCTAACACTGCGGAAATATGTGTCCAACGTTCTCCATTGCCAAAATGGCTAAATCGGGCGCAGCCAGCTTGACCGTTTGCCTCGCCACATTCTTCCTGTTTTTGTATGCGCCGGCAGGATTCGCTCAAACGCCACCCGAAGCACCAGCGGAATCGAAAGGTCAGGATCAGCCCGAGGTTGTGCGTGTTTACACTGAGCTGGTGCAGACCGACGTTATGGTTTTCGACAAGCAGGGTCGCTTCGTAAATGGACTGAAACCCCAGGACTTCGAACTTCGCATTGATGGCAAGCTCAAACCGATCGAGTTTTTCGAAAAGATAACAGCTGGGAGTATCAACGAAGAGTCGCAGATAGCGGCCGCGCGCGGATCTTTAATCCAGGGAAACACTAATCAACCCGGCAGCCCAACACCCCTGGATCGCGGACGGCCAGTTTTCTTTTTTGTGGACGACCTGCATATGGATCTGGCCGGCCTGACGACCGCACGAAAACTGATCACGCGTTTCATCGACAACGAGATGGGCCAGAACGACGAAGCCGCAATCGCATCAGCAAGTGGGCAGATCGGTTTTCTGCAGCAGCTTACGAACAACAAAGCTGTGCTGCGAGCGGCTCTCGAACGCCTCCAGGTTCGTGCCTATTCAGTCCGGGACTTTGAGCGACCCTTGATGCGAGAATATCAGGCGTTGCTGATCACAAATTACGACCGCGGCCTCACCGACTGGTTCATCGACGAAACCATCAGGATCAATCCGGGAATAACTCGTGAAATGGCCGAGTCGATGGTGACCAATCGCGCCCGCTTACTCCTACAACAAGCCGGCCATATTACGGCAAGTACTCTGACTGGGCTCGAAGGACTTATCCGCTCAGCAAATAAGCTTCCCGGACGCAAACTGGTGTTTTTCATTTCCGGTGGTTTCTTCCTGGACGATCGCAATTCAGACACACGGTTGCGGCTGCAGCGAATCACCAGCGCGGCGGCGCGCAGCGGCGTGGTCATCTACTCGATGGACGCTCGTGGTCTGGTGGGAAGTCTCATCGATGCCAGCAGCGAAGGTCAGTTTGATCCATCGGGACGGCTTCAATCCGCCAACAGCGGTGAACTTCTCGCTTCACAGGATGGATTGAATGCTCTGGCAGAAGACACAGGTGGAAAGGCTGTCTTTAACACAAACTCGCTCGAGTCGGGTTTGGGCCGTGCGTTGAAGGAAACGTCCACCTATTACCTTCTCGCCTGGAAGCCTGAGCGTGAAATGCCTAATGCGAGCAAGTTTCGCCGTATCGAAGTGAAGTTAGTTAGTAAACCGGATTTAATTGTGCAAGTACGACGTGGCTTTTTCGACCGAGAACCTGATCTCGTAAAGGCAACAAAGCCCACAAAGAATGACAAAGGCGAGAAGCCAAAGGCAGATCAGGCACAGGCCAAGTTGCCGGAGATCGAGCTGCGAAAAGTGATGCTGGCTCCTTATCCCGACCGCGATATACCCGTTTCACTAAGCTTGAGTTACTTGAACACACCTACCAAAGGATCGATGCTCTCGACGGCCATGCAAGCGCCAAACGAATTCTTTTCTTTCGCACCTGTAAACGGCAGACAAACCGCGGTAGTGACGATTGCGGGAACTGTGTTTGATGACCGCGGTCGTGCCGGAGCGGCGTTCAATAACCGCATTACAATCGATGCACCGTCACTTGAAGCGGCAAAAGAGGGACCTGACCTAACCTATGGCTATCCCGTCTATCTTGGACCAGGGCTCTATCAGGTTCGCGTTGGCGTGCGCGATGAGAAAACCGGACGCACAGGAACTGCGCATGACTGGATCGAGATTCCAAGTCCTGGCCAGTTGGCGCTCAGTAGTCTGTTGCTTGGAGCACGAACACAGTCGAAGATTAACGACCCTTCAATAGTCTCTACGGGCGCAACTGGCTCGGTTGATTTGAATATCACCCACGGCTTTTCGGCCAACCAGTTTCTGAGGTTTGTTGTCTTCGTTTATAACGCAGCGCTCTCGCCGGCGGATTCCAAGCCTGATGTTGCGATCCAGGTGCAAATAGTCCGAGACGGTCAACCGGTGGTCACAACGGCACAAAAGAAACTTTCCACGGAAGGCGTCACTGACCCCACTCGTATTCCTTACGCAGCTGAGGTTTCGCTGGCCGGGCTCCCCGCCGGCCAATATCTCCTGCGGGTTAGTGTTGTGGATCGTGTCGCAAAACGCAGCGCGTCACAGCAAACTCACCTAGAAATCCAATAACTTCCCGTCCCTTGACAACGCCATGGAAGCCAACTAAGCAGCAGCTCCTCGCGGCAGAGGGCAAGTCTGTACCTGACGTAATCGCGCCCCGGCTACGAGTTCTTTTCTGCGGTATCAATCCGGGACTCTATACCGCTGCGGTAGGTCATCACTTCGCCCGACCAGGCAATCGATTCTGGCCCGCACTGTACACTGCAGGATTCACAGATCGCCTCGTGTCACCTTTCGATGAAAGGGATCTATTACAGCGTGGTTATGGAATAACGAATGTGGTTATGCGGGCGACAGCCAGCGCCGATCAGTTGACTCGCGAAGAACTGCGTGAAGGCGGGAAACAATTGATGGCGAAGGTGCGGCGATATAAACCAAAGTTTCTGGCCGTATTGGGAGTTGGCGCTTACCGAGCAGCATGGGAACGACCGAAGGCCACCATCGGCCGCCAGGAGGAAACAGTTGGTGAAACTATTGTTTGGGTGTTACCCAATCCCAGCGGCTTGAACGCACACTACCAGGCAAATGACCTCGCGCTTGTATTTGGTGATCTGAAGGCTGCCGTAGATAGCCTTGAGACTTCCGGCAAGCCGTAGCCTTTTGCTTGAGAGCAGGGTCCGGCCTTCGCTGCTGAACCCTGAGATGCCGGAAGCTTTAACGAGGCTCGAACGTGTAATCGGGAGGGCCGTCGCTGTAAGAAGCTGGTTCACTGGACGGATAACGGTCAAAGTTCAACGGTTGGTTTTCGGCCGTGGCACTTGCGCCGCGGTTGTCGCCGCCGCGAATTACTCCGGTCTCATCAACGAAAAACGACCTGCGTCCTGTGCTTCGATATTCCAGGGGGACTCCAACTACCTCAAATCCTGGCGGCTCGTTGTAGCGCGCAGCCTTGATTTCGACAGTGAATCTGTAACCATTTTTACGGCCTGTCGTCGCTAACTCTGACTTGATCAAGCCATCTGCTGCAAGTTGATCCAGCGTGCCGAACTTTCCATTGCCAACCGTAGCCTGGTAGGTCATCTCGGCTGCGTGGATCGTCCTTAATGTCGCGATAGACGATGCCTCGTTGGCAGCCATCCTGGCCGCCAGGAGGTTCGGAATCGCGATTGCGGCGATCACGAGGACCGGAACAATGATCAAGAGTGAAAGAATACTTGTAACGAGCCCCGCTGTGGCCATGCCCTGTCCGCCATATACCTGGGGATTTCGCTTCGCCTTAGACAGCGCAACGATTGCCACGACTATGCCGACAATGGCTCCTATACCCACCACACCCAGGGTGAACAGGTTAATGATGCCGATCACCAAGGCAGTAATTGCAAGACCTTTTTTCAAATCTCCATTGGAGTATGCTCCATAGCCCCCTTGATACTGTAGGTAGCCTGGCGAAGAGAGGTGCGAGCCGCCAGCCGGCTCCGAACCGCGTTCGACACCGCACTTCTTACAACGCTCATCATCGGCCCAGCCGACAAACCCACATTGTGGGCACTTCATGCTTCTCATATTGGACTCCATTTCCTAACGGAAGAGGCTCTTCGGTTAGCGACTTAATCGTGACTTGAGGAACGGAGAGGGGGTTGATCAGAGATGATCAGGAGATAATCTCAGCAAAGCGGCCGTGGTTGAGGCTTGTCCTCCGGCAAGAACCCCCGAAGAGGACAACGCTCATGATACGTGGCTCAGTGAGGGTCGGTCAACAAGATTTGAATTGCATACCAGCGCAATTCGAAATTGCCAATAAATGCTGGGTTGTGCTCTTTGGTCGTACCTAATTCGTACGGCGTCGACGAGTCATTCCCACTTGCCGGCGCAGCGCGCTAGGGTGGTGCGCCGGCTTATCCGATTATCTCCGTATTAAAGTCTCAAGCTGCGCAGCCATACTTGCGTTAAGCGGTTTGAGAATTTCGTATTCCTGTCGCGCAGCTCCCTTATCATTAATCGCCACGTATGCGAGACCCAGATTATAGTGGGCGCCGGCAAGCTGAGGCCTTAGAGCGATAACCGCCTTGTAGGCCTCGATAGCTTCGGAATAACGACGTGCGTTATACAAAGCAAGGCCCAGATTGAAATGAGCGGCTGCATTCTTGGGTTCAATTTCGGTGGCGTGTTTCAAAGCATCCGCAGCTTCGCCATATTGATTTAATCCGTTGTAGGCGTTGCCAAGATTCTTGTACGCATTTGATAAGACTTCATTGCGATTTTGCAGTTCCTGTTTGTAAGCCTGGCCGGTCTCACCCAAAAGCGTGATTGCCTGCTGGGACGCAGCAACCGCGTCTGCGTAGCGGCCCGTGTGAACGTACGCAAACCCCAGGTTGTTATAGATCTCTGCATTGTTTGGATCGTACTTGAGGGCTTGTTTCAGCGTCTCACTAGCTTCCGGATAGCGGTCCAGACGGACAAGGGCATAAGCCAGTGGTTGATAAGCTGCCACATAGTCAGGACTCACCTTCAAGGCCTGGGAGTAGGCTGCGACGGCTTCGCTGTATCGTCCCTGATCGAGATAAACGTTGCCGAGACCCGCGTGGGCACGCGCGTCGTTTGGGTCGTCCTTAGCCGCTAGTTTGTATTGATCTTCGGCCTCCTTGTAACGAGGTCTAGGTGCACTTCTAGCCTCATTACCCTGCGCGATAACTTTTTCATGCGCCCTGCGCTTTGCACCTCCCGATAGAAGGCCGCCTCCGGATGCCCCTGATGAGCCGCTTCCCGTATGAAGTGGTGGATTTTCCGGCTTATGAAATATCAACGACGCCCCGCCCGTCGCTTCGGGTGGTAGTGTTCCGCCGCCGGCCTGGCCTTGACCCACAACTCGTCCGACGCTGACTACTAGAAGGGCGCCAGTCAAAAGAACAGTGATCGACAAATAATACGCTCTTATCACTTGAAGACTCCTTACGTACTCGCTAAAGATTTTGCAGATTAGTCAGTAGGATCAGAACCGATTAGTAACGCTACCTATAATAATCCAAGATGCCAGGGGCACGCACCTTGGTTGCAGGACGGGGTTTTCCTGGCCGCCGACTTCAGAGCATGTCGCGTACCAACGCAAACCGCGATTTTTCATATCTCATTTTTCATTTCTCATTTTTCATATTTTCATTCTACTAATCAGCACTGAATTGGCTTTGAGGTTGCTAGGCGCGCCAACGTATGCTCGTGAGTTACTTGCAGGGAATAGATGGAAAATGAGAAATGAGAAATGAAAAATGAGATATGGAAAATCGCTTTTACCTGTTAATACACGACAAATGTCGAACCGCGTAAGCAGGCATGCCGCTCCTGCTGCCCTCAGTTCAAATCGTCCAACTGGAGACCAACGGGTTCTGCGCCCGCGCCTTTTAACCAGTCGATGACCCTCGCCACCTCACCGTAGGAGATTACACGCGGAGCTTTGATGAAGACTGTCTTCTCGATGCGGTATTCCTCAGGCACATCAGTGCGCGTGAGCATTTCGGCTCGATAAACGTGGTTAGCTTTTCGCTGATTGAAGAGCGCGATCAGGAAGTCGTTAAGTTTTGAAGGGTCGTCAACTGTGCCCATGTCGTCGGCGAGTCCGTTCAACTTCAAGGTCCGATCCCCTTGGATAGTTACAACAAGCGTCTTTGGATCTGGCGGCAAGACTCTATCGTCCGGCTCGGAGGGAAGCTTGGCGGTAAACCTGTACGGCTTTAGAGGAGCTGTCACCATGAAGATTATCAACATCACCAGCAGTACATCTATTAAGGGTGTCACGTTGATGTGAGGCTTGTTCTCGGCTTCAATTTTTTCAGACATGATGACTCTCCAAGTCAGTTTTCAAAGGATCGGGCGGTCCCAGCAACGACTTAGACACGGATTGATACGAGATGTTCCTAAATTCGCAGGGGCGGCACTCCGTGGCCGCCCCTCCTTACGATTAATTCAATTCCTGTACAGACTAACAGTTTGCTTTACCTAACATCCTTGATGCCATCGAGAACGACTTTAGCAACCGTGGGAATGATCTCCCGGTCGTTCGCATGATCGGTAGTAAAGGTCACTAGCACAAACTTCGAACCATCCGGTAGCTCGAGGTACGCCGCGTCGTGCCTGGTAGTACTTGTCCAACCGGCTTTGGACCACAATTTCACTCCTTCCCTTCCCTGCAACGCTATCCCGGTGAAGCCATGACCTTGATCGTCATTGTCCTGACTCTTGCCTGCGTAATCTCGCTTCAAAAGCTCCATCATTTGTGCGCTGCGCCCGGGAGTAACCGCTTTTTGTGTAACAATCTCCATCAGCAGACGCGCGGTGGCATCAGTTGTCAACTTGTTTCGGTTTTCACCGTTTGGCCCACGCGACACGCGCTCACGCCCATAAGCGTCTTCACAAAATGTCTTCTGGTTAACGTTGATATTTGTGAAACCGAGCGATGAAAAGTAACGGTTTACGGCGTTGCGCTTCTCCTGCCACTTCGCCATTTCTTTCGGCGGCAGCTCGTAGCCCGAAGTCGTATGGGTAAGTACATCAACCACATACTGAGTTGCTTCGTTGGAAGAGTCGACGATCATGTCCTTCAAAGCTCGGCGCAACTCAGGCGTGTCTTCAGTTTTCTTGTCCTCCAGCCAACGATGGGCCGCCACCAGGTAAAAGAGCTTCACAACACTGGCAGGATAGATTCTTTCGTTCCCGCGAAAACTCGCCTGCAAGGGATGATCAGGATCGCGAAGATCGATCAGCGTAATCGAAAGCTGTTTTTCATCGAGTTTTTTATCGGCAAACTTTTCGAGTGTTTTCCTGGCCGCCTCGTCGACGAGCGTCTGCAGACTACGCGCGGAAGTCTTTGGGCCTGTCGGCGGGTTTGCCGAAGCTGAGACAAAGTTAAGAAGACAAACGATAGCGAGAAGGACGGGGGTTTTTCGGTTCATTGTCGTGGATGTTTCCCAAAATGAATTAATTGTGCGAGCGAGCGATTTAGATTATAAGCAACGAAGTGACAAAAGTATTGGCAGAAACGTCCGAAGCTGGACTAATCCGCGGCATTCACCGCTGGGACCTCGTCGCAATTGCAATCAACGGAATCATAGGCGGCGGAATTTTTGGCCTACCCGCGCCCGTCTTTAAGCTGATCGGCGCTTACAGTCTGATTGCCTTCGCGGTTTGCGCGCTGGTTGTCCTTCTGATCATTCTGTGTTTTGCAGAGGTCGGCAGCCGCTTCGATGAAACTGGCGGACCATATCTTTACGCGCGCGAAGCGTTTGGCTCAGCGGTCGGATTTGAGATTGGCTGGTTAATCTGGCTGGCACGTCTGACGGCGTTTGCAGCAAACTGCAACTTGCTTGTCTCCTACCTTGGTTATTTCTTCCCTGCTGCAACGAATCCATTCTGGCGTGCTTCGATCATTATCCTGACCGTCGCAGTGTTGGCAATCGTCAACCTTGTTGGCGTCAGACAAGCCGCGGTGGTGAGCGACTTCTTCACGATCGGAAAACTCATCCCGCTGCTTCTCTTTATTGCGGTAGGTCTGTTCTTTCTCAATCATCAGGCTTTCGCCATGGGCCCACGCCCTGCAACCGGCGCGTTCTCTCAATCGGTTTTGCTTTTGATTTACGCCTTCACCGGATTTGAGATGGCGGCGATTCCGGCTGGCGAAGTGCGCGATCCGAAACGCAACCTCCCGCGCGCTCTTTTAATCGCGATCGCCGTGGTCGCGTTCGTCTACATTCTAATTCAGATCGTTTGCGTGGGAACGTTGCCAGAGTTGGCCCAATCGCAGAAGCCGCTGGCGGACGCGGGCATGCACTTCATGGGTGCGGCGGGCGCGGCCATTATTTCGGCAGGGGCGGTCATTTCGATTACTGGTAACTTAAACATTCTAGTGCTCTCGGGTTCGCGAGTTCCATTCGCAATGGCCGAGCAGGAACAACTGCCTTCATTCATCGCCAAAGTTCATCGCCGCTTCGCCACGCCTTACGTCGCGATCTTGATAACCACTGGGGTCATGTTGCTGTTTACTCTTAAAAGTTCTTTCCGTGAGGCCTTAACAATAAGTGCAATCGCCAGGCTCGTGACTTATGGCGCCACCTGCCTTTCTCTTCTCGTCTTTCGGCGGCGCAGTAACATGCCACCGGCGGTATTCCGTTTGCGCGGTGGAAACGTGATTGCGGTCCTCTCACTAATATTAGCCGCGTGGCTACTCACAAGCGCTCAGAAAGAGGCACGTGCCGCAGCAGTCGCTGCCGGAATAGGTCTGGTGGTTTATTTTGCCTATTTCCTCTATTCGAGAGGAAGCAAACAGGCAAAGGAGTAGTGGGCTGGCGATTTAGTGTTGAAGATAGAATATAGCGAACCAGCGGGGGCAAGCCCACCTTCCCAACCCCGAGGTTACTCATCTTGATCATTATCTTCGAGCTTGAAAGCCTTTCAATCCAGATTCAAAGCTCAACTCGGATGATCTCAGGGTCAGGAAGGCGGGCTTGCCCCCGCTGGTTGGCCATACTCGATCTTTGAACATTAACAGACTTCCCAGGTAAGTGGCCTCTGTTTATTTGGAATTATTCGCGGCGGCGTCAAATACTATCCTTCCATCCATTATTGTCATCAGTACCTTAACACTGAGTATTTCTTTGGGATCAATCTTGAAAATATCGCCGGACAGAATAACCAGATCTGCAAGCTTGCCAGGCGTGATCGTACCTTTCACGTTCTCTTGAAACTCCGCATAAGCGGAACCCATCGTGTAAGCGCGTACGGCCTCTTCGACAGTAATCTTCTGCTCCGGCACCCAACCATTCGGATTCTTGTCATCGAGAGTACGCCGGGTAACTGCGGCGTAAATTGTAGAGATGGGATTGAGCGGGGCAACCGTCCAATCAGTACCAAAGGCAAGGGTTGCGCCGCTGTCCAGCAAAGAGCGGAAGGCATAGGTCGTCTTGGCCCTCTCTTTTCCGATTCGCTTCTCGGCCCAGCGACCATCATCAATCGCGTGATACGGCTGCATTGAAGCAATGACTTTGTCGCGGCCGAAACGCCCTATATCCTCACGCCGCAAATGTTGCGCATGTTCAATGCGAAATCGCCGATCTCGATCGCCATTCTCACGCATCACCTGTTCATAGATCGAAAGGATCGAGTCGTTCGCACGATCGCCTATGGCATGGATCATGATTTGTAGACCAGCCCTATCCGCCCGGCGCACGCGTTCCAGCATTGCGCCTTCCGGAAACATCTCATCACCAGCAAGACCGTGAGTATTTGGTGCATCGTTGTAGGGCTCAAAGAAGAAAGCGGTAGTCGAACCCAGGCTGCCATCGGCAAAGCCTTTTAGACCACCGATGCGCAACGTGGCGCTTCCGAAATGCGCACGAACTCCGGTGTTTGCGAGGCGCTCCCAAGAAGGCAATGGTGATACTGCGTAGATGCGTGTCTTCAGTTCACCTCGTTCCAATAGAGTCTGATACACACCGACGTCGCTGCCCGCGGACATGTCTTGCACGCTGGTCACGCCAAGCCTCGCGGCGTGATCAGTCGCGGCACGTGCGGCCGCCAACTTCTCATCGAATCCCGGCTCAGGAATAACTTTCCATACGTAGCTCATCGCCGCATCTTTGAGAATGCCCGTCGGTTCCCCTGCGGAGTCACGTACGATCAATCCGCCGGGTGGATCCGGAGTGTCATGCGAAACCCCTGCCAACCGTAGTGCCAGCGTGTTAGCAAGTGCCATGTGGCCATCAAGACGGCTTACGAAGACAGGCGTTTGGCTGGTGAACCCATCGATAAGCTCTTTAGTCGGCAGTGGAGAATTCGTCCATCGCTCATGATCCCAATCTCCGCCCGTGATCCATTTGCCGGCAGGCAACTTCTCCGCAAACCTCTTGATTCGCTCCGCAAACTCCTGCGGCGTATTCGCGTCGCGCAGATCGACGCTGGACAGCTGAAAACCGCCTCCCATGAAATGCACGTGCGCGTCGTTGAACCCAGGAAGCACTACTTCTTTATGGGCGTCGATCACCCGAGTGTCCGGCCCTGCCATCTTGCTTATCTCTCGTGTGGACCCAACGGCAATAATGCGACTGCCACTGATAGCGACAGCTTCAGCGGTTGGACGGCTAGAGTCCATCGTGTGAACTCGTGCATTGATGACGATCAGATCCACGCCAGGTCTTCGATCGTCCGCGCGGGTGGGAAAGTTTGCTGATATCAAGGTCACGATGATGATGAGCAACAGAAGGATTTTGATTTTCATGGGATCCGAAAGTCGCTGTCAGTGTTTCGTTCCGTTTGCCCGCGCACTTGTGCACCTTGCTGCGTTGAATGCCGCTCACCCACTGGCGGACAAGTCCGCTTTCTAAACGGTTCTGGGCAGAAGTGTTCTCATATTAGGCGCGTAGTGTATCATTGTGTCTCTCCGTCCAGGTAAGCATGCAGCTTTTCTAAAAAGACCGGGACTCCGTGGATCAATTGCCGTGGATCAACTCATATCAAGATTGGAGTCCGCAGTAGGTACTCATGCCGTCCTTTCGCATGAGGATGAACTGCTTGTTTACGAATGTGATGGGTTGCCGCAACACAAGTACCGGCCTCATGCGGTCGCCTTTCCGTCCTCTACTGAAGAAACGGCCGCGGTAATGAAGGTTCTCACACAAGCGCGCGTGCCCTTCACGCCGCGAGGAGCGGGCACCGGTCTGTCTGGCGGAGCGCTGGCGTTGAACAAAGGAGTTGTGATTGAACTGGCGCGCATGCGTCGAATCCTGAAAATCGACGAAATCAATCGCACCGCCTTGGTGCAAACCGGTGTTGTGAACCTCCACGTCTCGCGTGCTGTCGCGCACCTGGGACTACACTACGTGCCCGACCCATCAAGCCAGCCAACCTGCACAATCGGTGGAAACATCGCTGAAAACGCAGGCGGTATCCATTGCTTGAAATATGGCACCACTACGGATCATGTTTTGGGCTTGCGAGTTGTCTTGGCGGGCGGTGAGGTGGTCCAACTGGGCGGGGCTGGAACAGAACAACCAGGTTACGATCTTCTCGGTATCTTCATTGGCTCAGAAGGAACATTTGGTATCGCTACCGAAGCGACTCTACGCTTAACGCCAATCCCTCCAGTCGTGCGAACGCTGCTCGCAGACTTTCCGGAAGTCAACGACGCCAGCCACGCGGTCTCGGCGATCATAGCGGCGGGCGTGATGCCCGCGGCGTTGGAAATGATGGATCACGAGATCATAAGCGCGGTGGAAGCAAGCGTCTTTGCTGCCGGTTTACCGTTGGACGCCGGCGCCGCGCTACTTATAGAGCTCGACGGAATTGAAGCAGGAATCGACGATGAGGCGGATCGCGTAAAAAGCATTTGCCTGCAATACGGAGCACGTAGTTGTCGTCTCGCCCAGGATGAGAATGAAAGAAAAAAACTTTGGGCAGCGCGCAAGGGCGCGTTTGGCGCCATCGGCCGGATCTCACCCGATTCGATGATCCAGGACGCAGTTGTGCCACGGTCGCGCCTGCCGGAAGTGCTCGCCTCAGCTTATCGCATCGCTGCCAGGAATCAATTGCGCATTGCTAACGTGTTCCATGCCGGCGACGGCAACCTACATCCCTTGATCTGTTTCGACTCCCGGTTTCCCGACGAAGTGCATCGCGTCAAGGAAGCAGGACGCGAGTTGATGGAAACTTGTGTACGCGTCGGTGGCAGCATCACCGGCGAGCACGGTGTCGGCTTTGACAAACGCGAGCTATTGCCGCTGATTTTTTCAGAAGCGGACATGGATGCTATGTTGCGCGTGCGCGCAGCTTTTGATCCGACAGGCTTGTGTAACCCCGGCAAGATTATTCCCATGTTGCGCGGCTGCGGTGAGGCTCGTGCTGTGTCAGAACCGGGAGCGTTAGCAAAAGGGTCGCCTGTAGCTGAAGCGCCCCACTCGAAACCTGGAAGCCTAACCTCGCAAAAAGATGTTTTGGACCATGTGCCGGAAAGACATGGCGAATCCGTGCAAACAAGCGGCGTCCAATTTGCGAACACGGCTGCGGGACAGGTAGGCGTTCGCGTTCCCTTTGATCCGAATGTCGCAACTCAACAGCTGGCTCGAGTGGTCGGTAACGAAAACGTGAACGTCTCTACGAATCTTCAGTTCTCGCCGCCTCCGCTCGTGGTAACCCCGGGATCGATAACCGAGGTTTGCGAGGTCATGAAACTTGCGTCGAGTGAGGGCTGGGCGGTGGTGCCGGCTGGAGCGATGACCTGGCTCAACGCTGGTAACACGCTCGAACGCGCTCACGTCGTGCTCAGCACGCGGAGACTTAATCGCATCATCGAGCACGAACCCGCCGACCTTGTGGCAGTAACAGAAGCCGGCGTCACGCTCAGAGATTTCAATGAAGCACTAGCGCAAAACGGTCAATGGTTGCCGCTTGATCCACCCGATGAGGTAGACCAAAATCCCTCCACAATCGGAGGTGTCGTTGCGACGGGCCAGGGTGGCGCACAACAGTTTGGCTATGGAGCACCACGTCGACATGTGATTGGAATGAAGGTCGTGCTAGCGGATGGCAGCTTGATCAAAGTTGGCGGCCGGGTAGTCAAGAATGTCGCCGGCTATGACCTTTCCAAGCTATTCACCGGAAGTTACGGCACACTCGGAGTAATAGTTGAAGTCAATTTCAAACTGCGGCCACTGCCGTTCGAAACCAAGACAACCATGGCATGGGGCTCTCGCAATGATCTCCTGGCGGGAGCTCGAGGGGTAATCGACTCACGGCTCTTTCCGGTAGCGGTAGAGCTTCTTTCTCCAAAACTGGCCTACGAAGCGCAATGGTCGGAAGGAATGGATCATCTACTTCTCATTCGCTTTGCAGGTTACTCAAGCGCAGTTCGTGAACAAACAAGGATTACTGGAGAACTCCTAAAAGAAAAGGGTGCCACCAAATCTGGACCGCTAGTGGCTTCGGACAGAGTCGTCTGGAAAACTCTCGCGGCATTGCCATCGCGGTTCTCGATTGATCTGGTTTGGCGAGCTGGCTTGCAACCCAGTGACATCGAATCCTTTCTTGCAAGAGTAGAGGAAGGGCCGGCAATTGAGTCTGGTTTTGAATCGATGTGGCAGGCAGCAGTGGGCGATGGGCGCATTCGAGTTGTGGATCGCTTCCGGCGTGAAGATAATGAAACTGAAAACGTTCGACGGGCGTCACTGAACCGCATTGAAAAACTGAGGCTGACCGCACAGAGTTTCGGAGGAGCGTTAATCGTTGAACATTCGCCGGACGAGATCAAAGCGCACGCCGATGCCTGGGGAAGCTTCGGCACGTCGGCCGGATTAATGCAGAGAATCAAACAGCAACTCGATCCCGATGGCATTTTTTCTCCGGGACGTTTTGATTTTACGAATGGTTAAAGTGGATCCTCGAATCCCTTAGAAGCTATGAAAACCAAGAGCCTACAAACAATTGGCCGGCTTTTTGTTGTTGCCAGTTTGACCGTCTCGTTCGTTGCACTACCGAAAGCGACGTTGTTACCAGATCCAGTCGCCCGCATCGCGGTGGCTGCTTCGCGAGAACCGGTTCGTGCTAAGCATGGAATTGTTGCTTCAACAAATGAGGTCGCGTCGCAGGTTGGCGTTGACATAATGAAGCATGGTGGCAACGCCGTTGATGCCGCGATCGCGGTTGCGTTTGCGCTGGCGGTAACGCATCCGGCTGCGGGCAATCTCGGTGGCGGCGGTTTCATGATGATTCGTCTCAAGAACGGAAAGACCACTGCAATCGACTATCGGGAAATGGCGCCGGCTGCTGCAACCCGCAACATCTATCTCGATAAGAACGGCAACCTGATCGAAGGCGAAGGTGGTTCACTTGTAGGCTATCGTGCGGCGGGTGTTCCTGGTACCGTGCGCGGCATGGAGTTGGCGTTGCAGAAATATGGCTCCGGCAAACTTAGTTGGACCGAGCTAATCGAACCCGCGCGCCGGCTTGCTCAGGGGTTTACTGTGACTTACAGCCTCGCGCGATCGCTACGCGGTAGCAGTGACTACCTTTCGGAGTATCCTGAAACCAAGCGGATTTATCTCAAGGGTGGAACTTTCTATAACGAAGGCGAGATATTTCGACAGCCCGACCTGGCAGCAACTTTCGCGCGGCTACAAAGATTCGGATCCAACGAATTCTACGTTGGCCAGACAGCAAAACTGATCGTCGACGACGTTAGGCGCCATAACGGCCTGATCACGTTGGCCGACATGCAGAATTATGTGGCCAAAGAGCGCCAACCAGTGAAAGGCACCTACCGAGGCTACCAAATCATCTCGATGCCGCCACCTTCCTCCGGCGGCGCCGTACTCATAGAGATGCTCAACATACTCGAAGGCTATGAGCTCGGCAAAATGGATTCAGCGTCCGCCGATCGCTATCACCTGATGACCGAGGCGATGCGGCGGGCTTTTGCCGATCGGGCCGAATTCATGGGCGACAGTGATTTTGTAAAGGTACCGGTAGAAGGCTTGATCGATAAATCCTACGCCGCGAAACTACGCACCACGATCAATGCCGAACGCGCGTCAACAAGCGTCGAGGTTAGAGCCGGGCAACCGACCGGCTACGAATCTGAAGAGACCACTCATTTCACCGTCGTTGATGCCGATGGCAACGCGGTGGCGAATACCTATACACTGAACAACTCGTACGGTTCAGCGGCGGTTGCGAAAGGCACTGGGATAATTCTGAACGACGAGATGGACGATTTCGCCGCCAAACCCGGCACCCCTAACCTGTATGGATTGATCCAGGGCGAGCGTAACGCCGTCGCGCCACGCAAGCGGCCTCTGTCGGCGATGACTCCCACCTTTGTGCTACGAAAAGACGGCGGTCTGTGGTTTACAGTAGGTAGTCCCGGTGGGCCAACAATTATCAACACCGCGCTCTGTGTTATTACCAACGTAATCGACTATGACATGAACATTCAGCAGGCAATCGACTTCCCGCGAATTCATCATCAATGGCTGCCTGATGAGTTAGTTTTTGAACCCTATGGCCTGTCCGGCGACACGCAGAAGGTCCTTGTATCGCTCGGTCATAGACTTGCGAGGCCACGATACCTCGGCGACGCAGAAGGCATAATGATAGACGGGAAGACCGGTTGGCGCTTGGGAGCAACTGATCCGCGCCGAAGCGATGGTCTGGCGATTGGCTACTAATTTGGGGAAAGTTGCTATTGACTAGCTAAAGCGACTTCAGACAAAATCCGTTCGAGCTAAGCAATCATATTTCAGATCGAGGTCCCCTGTTCAAATGGTCCCTGATCGATCTCAGCCTGCACAAGGTCGTAAGGAACATCCGTATCGGGTCTATAAGCGCGAGCAGGAGATTATCTCGCGGCGAAAGATCTATCGCACGACCGCTTTTTATTCCTCGTACACGATAATCTTGCTGGTGCTGGCTATTCGATCACATCATTTTCTGCGAGCCACGGCTTTTGTGCCCTTCGGCATCGTGCTTTGGATGACGACCGAGTACTTTTCTCATCGGTTTATTCTGCACCGGCATTGGAAGATATCTCAGAGGCGGTACAAGCGGTTCTGGACTCGCGTCGCCAACAAGTATTTTGATCCCTTGCATTTTGGGCATCACGAGCGACCTTTTGACGGGGAACATATGAGTGGCCGCGTGAAGGATCTGCTACCCCTCTTCCTTCTCGGCGTACCGCTCAGTATTCTTCTTTTTCCACCTTTCACCGCTTCAATCGTCGTGGCCTTCGCCTTTCAATCCTACATCGCCGAGGAGTGGATCCACCACGCAACTCACTTCTACAATTTTCGCGATCCCTACTTCCGTTACATGAAGAAACATCACCTCTATCACCACACATCCCAGGGGATGACCAGAGGTTTTGGCACAAGCAGCGGAATCCTGGACTTCATTTTCATGACTCGTTACCCCAGTAACGTACGCCGGCGACTCTACGCTGGCAGTAAAGCCAACGCAACAAACCAAAGCGAACAACAGATCAAACGAGCTTAAGGTGGAAGGAAGTCCTGGCTACGCCCTTGTTACCGGCGCGTCGCGCGGCCTGGGTCGTTGCTTCGCCCGCACCCTTGCGTCGCGCAAGCACGACCTGGTTCTTGTTGCGCGTTCAACCGAAAAGCTTGAAGCGCTGGCGCAGGAGCTTCAAACGGCGCACGAAATTCAGGTCAAGATCATTGCCTTTGATTTGGCCCAGAGCGGCGCTGGTCAGCGTCTGGCAAACGACATAATTTCGCGCGGGCTGCAGATTGATTTACTCGTCAACAACGCAGGTTTCGGCGACCAGGGAAGATTCCATCAGCTTTCGCTTGAGCGGCAATTGGAGTCGATCAACTTGCAGAACGCCACTGTCGTTGAACTCACACACCGGTTGCTGCGGCCTATGATTGAGCGAAATCAGGGCGGCATAATCACCATCTCTTCGATGGCTGGCTTTCAGCCAATCCCCTTTGCAACGGTCTACTCAGCCACGAAAGCTTTCCTGACCACCTTCTCGCTGGCGCTGGAAGCTGAGGTAGCACGCTTTGGTGTGCGAGTCGTAACTGTTTGTCCGGGACGGCTTCGCGTTTCTCCTGAGGACCTGGAGGACAGTAGTGAACGAAAGAAGTTTCCCGGTGGCGAACAAACGCACGAAGACGTGGTGAACGAAGCGTTGCGAGCTTACGATCGTGGAGGGGGGCTCGTAGTTCCAGGTGCTATGAACAAATTTGCAGCGTTTGCGGAGCGTTTCATTCCCCGCAGCAAGGTGGCCCGATTAATAAAAAAGATCTCGAAACCACCGAATGAAAGCAGCCATGAGATTCAGTGAACTAATTAGGATGTTAGAGCGAAACGGTTTTACTTTACTCAAAGAAAAAGGCTCCATCCGATATTACTCAAAGCCAGGACATGA
>DATBRN010000348.1:0-23319 GCA_036560225.1 Pyrinomonadaceae bacterium
CATTGTCTTGTAATCAGCTTCTGCTGCCGAGCTTGGAGTAGACTTCTGTAGCTCTTCGCGAAGCGCGTACACAATGAATGCAGTTGCCGCGGAGAGTCCGCCATCAACAAAAATTGCACCAGTCATCGCCTCGAAAACATCGGCCAACAACGCGTCTTTGCGGCGGCCTCCGCTCTTCTCTTCACCACGCCCAAAGCGCAGAAAGTCTCCGAGGTTCAAGCGGAGCGAAGCTTCTGCGAGCGTCGGCGCACTAACCAGCCGATGCTTCATCCGAGAAAGCTCTCCCTCGGTTCCGGAGGGATACGCCTTGCAAAGGTAGTCGGCTACTACCAGACCCAAGACAGAATCACCCAAAAATTCGAGGGCCTCGTTATGGAGCTGCCGCGCTTGATCCTCAGCTCCGGGAGCCACCTGTTCATGGGCCCATGAGCGATGCGTGACTGCGCGCTCCAGCAACGCACGGTTTTGAAACTTGTAAACGAGGATAGTTTCGAGGAGGTCAAGATCCGGAAGTGTAATACCCTTTTTCTTCAAGGTATGTCTACTTGTAACAAAGCCGGAAGCATCGTCGATCTCGAGTGACAAAGCTTCCGGCTGATGAAGAGCCCTTAAGCGAAGATTTAGTTTTAGTGACGTCGATGATTGTTTCGCGTTTTCGGTTTAACCGGGGCCTTTGTACTGGTCGGCGTCGCGGCAGGCGTCGTAGTCGACTTCGCGGGCGTCAGCGGTGACGTGGACGCGGGAGCCGTATTCGACGCCGGCGCAACTGCTCCTGGCGCCGCGCTTCCAGCGTTATTGCTCATGCTGCCGGTTGCCGGCGTCGTTGACGATGTGGGAGTCGTAGGCAACGTCGTAATCGGCGTCGGGACAGGCGGCAAAGGCTTTGAGAGCACGCTGGCTATCAGTTCATTCAGACCGGCATCTGACTGGTTGTGACGAAACTTATAAAGCTCCGTTAGGCGCTCAAGCCATTTGGCCTTTGCCGCCTGAGCATTGGCATCGGTTCCGGAGACCGCGACGGCGCGGGCAAGCGCGTCGATAATTCTGTCTACAAGCTGGTTGATATTCTCTACTGCCAGCTTGCTTTCAGGCGTCTCATCCTTGCCCTTGTACTTGGTTTCATAATCCGTCGACTGCTTGGCATATTCCGCTTCATAAGAAGCGGCAATAAAAGCATAGGTCGGGGGATTCTTCTTAATATCACCGTCAAACTGCGCCGACTTGATAAAGTAAGTAAGCGCCTCAGTCGGATTGCTGGTACGTTCAAGGTACCCTACCGAATAGTAAAGGTAGCCGAGTGCGTCATCCTTCGACTTGAAGGGAGCCCAGCCCTCAGGTGCTTTGCCAGTTTCAATAGCTTGAATTGCCTTTTTTGAGTATTTAATCGCATCCGCGTTGCCCGATTCGTTCTTTGTAGTGACACCCAGAACATAACCGCCGTAACCGAGAGCGATCAGGGCGGGCAGATTGTCGGGCTCGTCTGCCAGAATCTCTTTCGCAAGAGGCATGGCCTCAGCATATTTTCGCTGCTGAACGAAAAGGTTGGTGAGTCGGACTTTACGATTTTCCTTGTCGTAGGCACCCACCCATTTCTTTAAGTAGGTTGGAATCGGTCCTTCCTCTGACGGGCAAGCGTCTAAATACTTCTTGGCTGCTTCATAGGCTTTGGTGGAATCCGCAGTGCGAAATTTAGTGAAGTCGGCATACCAGGCAGCTTTGCTTTCATCGGTGCACTGGCCCTGCCCTGCGGCTGGTGCTGGTGCCGGCGTTTGCGCCTGCAGTGTTGTAACGTGTGCGAGCGGTGCCATCAGCCCCAGGGTCGCGTAAATTGCCAATACCCGAATAATCTTTTTCATTAGTTGTTCAAAACCTCCAAGTACCCTCTACATATGTCCATTGCGGGGGCCAACGTTTGGCTTGCCTGCGTTGCAATAGGCGATCCACTAAGATGCTGACTTGCAAAAACCAGTTGCCGATCTGCGGTGCCGTATCTGCGGCCAGGAGAGAACCACAGTTTCGCCAGGTTTGGATAGAGCCCAAAAAGAACGTCCGCAATATTCCTGCAACTCTCACGAGCCTGTCAAGGCAAGAATGCTTGCAAGTGGTAGAAAAAACCGCCTAAAAGCATCTACGCCGGAGCTCGTTTCAGTTTACGAGGCTCCGGCGCAGATTGGTTTTCTGGAGATTACAACTCCCTTGCAAAATTACGGCTGTAATTCCTGAGTTCGACGTGGCCTGGTTTCAGACTGTATCGGAGGTTGTGGCGAGGTGTTCGCAGGCCCAGAAGCCTTCTGCGCATCGGCCTTTTGAGTTGGCGGATTGATTGGCATTATCACTCGCTTGACTGTGTTCGGTGCGGTCTCAGGTACAAGCTTGTGAGTCTCGGCTGGGGCGGCCGCGGTGGATGAAGCCGTAGTATCTTCAGTTTCCGTGGCGCTCTGACCAGCGATCAGGTCCCCACCCTCTTCGTCGCCAACTTCCTTCTCCTCATCATCGGGTGATGTGTTAATCCGGAGATTTGTTGGAGTGCCGAAGCGTTGATGCAAATCGCGATAGATTTGGCCGGCAACCGCAGCAGGCAGGTGGCGATGAGCGTCAGTACCACGGGTGATCACTACTACAGCCAGTCGCGGATTGGCGAGAGGAGCATAGGAAGTGAACAGACCGACCCAGCTACTTCCACCGTTACAGGTTCCGGTCTTTCCCGCCACCGTTTGCAGCGGATCGTAGGCCTTCCTTCCAGAACCGTAATTGACGGACCCGATCATCCCAGGAATCATTCGCTGCAAGACATTACCATCGATCTCCAACTTGCGGCGTACCTTGGGCTTGAACTTCCCTACATCCTCTTTGCTTTGAATCTGCGGCACCAACAACTTTCCGCCATTGGCCATCGCGGATACGAGATTACCCAGTTGCAACGCCGTAACTTCGAAGCCATCGGCGTAGGAGAACATTCGATGAAGAGCAAAACCTGGTTTCATCTCTGGTAAGCGGCCCGGATATTCAAAAGGAACATTCGCTCCGGTTTTCTCACCTAAGCCCAGTTCGCGCGAATAGTGAATCATCTTGTCGAAGCCGAGGCCACTACCAACGCGCTCAAAGTATGGGTTGTCAGAGTGAGCAAGCGCTGAGGTCAGATCCATTCGCCCACGATCAGAAGCCAGCGTTAACTCAGCCGGCGGAATCACGTTCTCGGAAAGTCCCGCCACACCGGTGACAAGCTTAATGGTTGAACAAGGCTTGAAGCCTCGTCGCAGCGCCCACTCCTGGTTGACTATCGAATAGACTTTCCCGGTCATAGGATCCATCACTACGACTGTTCCCGCATGGTGGCCCAGGGCATTGATTGCCACGCGACGAACCTGCGGGTCTTCACCGGCAGTATTGTCATTGGCTATCATCCCTTGAACTTCGTTCCGGAGAGACTCATCGAGCGCTCGCTGGCGGGCAATCGCAGCACGTCGCGCGGCTTCAGCTCGACGTCGGGCTTCAAGAATTTCGCGGCGGCGTTGTGAACGGATGCTTCGCAGCTCGCGCTTGTTTAGAGGCCGGTGCAACCTGCGCTCCATCGCTTTTATTGCTGCGAGTTGTTCTCTGGCGCTTTGGCGACGAAGCTCTTTTCGCGACAAGCGAGATTTTCCACCGCGGCGAGAATCCCTTGCGGAAAGCCTGTCGCGACGATTGGCCGCACGACGTTCCCTGGCCGACAGTTTCTTTCCTCTTTCAGCGCGCACGGCTCCGCGGCGGGAGTTTTTCCCACGAGCGTTGTTGTCATGTCGCTTCTTGGCGGCGTCTGCAGCTTGAAAAGGTAGTATAAGGAGCAGGACTAGAATGAATGCGAATGAAAGGGTTCTGGGGTAAGGATTAGTCAAAGTCATCAGGGGTTTAGTACCTTTCTAGGTTTTCTTTTGCTCACTCGGGTGAGCCTCGCCGAAAAATTCTACGCCGCGCAACGCAACAGAAGGGATCCACTAGATCCCCATTCTTGAATGCGAAAGCTAACTTGGTAGCCGCGAGAGTCTTCAGATGCTCTCATAACAACTCCTGGTTTGTTGTGGACCTTCGGTCCTTGCTACGTTGAGGCGGGAGAATTCCCAAAACTGGCGGTCCCTGGGGACATTGATTCGAGACCGGCCCCAACTATAACATCTAAAAACGACCGGCGGCAACACAAAAGTGAGCTTTTGTACACAACTCGCCACACAGATGCCCCTCTCTGTGCTCTTTTAATAGGAGGAAAGGCTCAAAATGACCACGATCCCAAGGAAAAGCGTCAAATTACAATGAAGATTCGCCAGCTTTTCAACAGTTTTCGCGCGCGACTGGTGTTGCTCCTGGTTGTGCTTTTGGGACTGACGCTGGGTGTCCAGTACTACGTGAATCTGCGTTCGGTTCGACGAAATGCGCGCATGCTGGTGGCAGAGGAGCAGGCGATAATGGCTGGGGTCGCCCTGGGCGTCAACAGCATCTCGAGCAATAAGTATCTTGATCAAATCAAAAGTAATGTGCGGGATCAGCTTCCGAACGGCAGGGTGCGGAACGTTCTCGTGATCGACGGAGATGGCAATGTTATCGACAGTCTTGATCAGGCCTACGCGCCGGTTCAGAATCCAGATAAGAGCACACGTTATGTGAATATTACCCAAATCCCTTTGCCTCATCTAAGCAGCGCCGTTCAATTGAATGACGAAAATGAACCGTTACCCCCGTGGTTGAACGCTTCGCGCTCGCCACAAGCAGACGAACCTGCAGCGTTCTATTTTCCCGTGGAAACCCAACAGGGACGTTGGTATGTAGTAGTCGTCCTGAGCTCAGCCAACACTCTGAACAGAATTCTTGAACGTCAGCCTTCTCGCTCCGCTCTCTACACACTCCTATTGTTACTAACGACCACGCTCGTCACAGGTTTATTTGTTTGGCGGTTTACCCGGCCGATCAAAGACTTATCAGTGGCTGCACGTCGCGTCGCGACAGGCGATTTCGAGGTTCGGGTTCACACCGACAGGCAAGATGAAATTGGGGCGCTGGCTGCAGCGTTTAACGACATGATTGCGCGGGTTGGACGTTTGCGTGAACTGGAGGCACAGCTTTATCAGGTTGAAAAGGCGGCTGTCGTCGGCCGGCTGGCGGCTGCCATCGCCCACGAAATCCGCAACCCTTTGAACTACATCAATCTCACTCTGGATCACCTTCGCTCATCCTTCAAGCCGGAGGATCCAGCCAAGCGTGAGACTTTCGAGCGACTAGCGGATCAACTGAAGGCGGAAGTGCAACGAATCAATCGCCACATAACCGACTTTCTAAAATACTCCCGGCCCTCGGCGTTGGAGCTCCAACCTCTTGATCTCCGCGTGCAGGCGGAAGACGCGTTGCGAGTAATTACCGGTCAGGCCGCGGAGAACGGCATTGAGACGAGTCTGGAGGAGGAAGGTAAGGTCCCTCTTGTTGTAGCCGACAAGGACTCCTTGCGGTCTGTTTTCACAAATCTTTTAATCAATAGCGTTGAGGCTATAGATGGAGGCGGCGGAAGCGTTGGCATTCGGCTGTCCGCCGAAACCGCAAAGAGAGTGCGCGTTGAGGTTACCGATACTGGAAGAGGGATCGCCGCCGAGGATATTGCCAAGATATTCGAGCCTTACTATTCAACTAAGGAGACGGGCACCGGCCTGGGACTTGCCATTGTCAAGAAAGCAATCGATGATCATGGCGGCTCAATCAGCGTGACATCAAAACAAGGCAGCGGCACAACGTTTACGATTATCCTACCGACTGAACCAGAGCATGGAGGAGGAAAAGATAAAGGATGAAGGCAGAAGGATGAATAAGAACTCAGCCATCGGAGTCTTTTCATCCTTCATCCTTCATCCTTCATCCTTAAGATTATGGCGCGCAAAAGCATACTCGTAGTTGACGACGAAAAATCGCAGCGGGAAATCCTGGAGATGATTCTTTCAGGCGAGGGTTATGACGTGACCACGGCGTCATCTGGCGAAGCTGCCATCAAGTTTGCCAAGGAGCGCAGATTTGATTTAGCTCTAACCGACCTGAAAATGACCGGCATGGACGGTATCGAGTTGTTGCAGCATTTGCTCGGTCTTGATTCCTCGATAATCGTCATTCTTCTTACCGCTCACGGATCGATTGAATCGGCCAAAGAAGCTTTGCGGCGCGGCGCCTTCGACTATCTTGAGAAGCCATATGACAAGACCGCACTGCTCGAAACAATTGATCGCGCACTGAAGCGACTCGACGAGCTCGACACGGAAATTGTTTCCGCCTCACCAAAGATGGAAGCGGTCAAGCGAATGATCCTGAAGGTGGCCCGCTCCAATTCGACGGTGTTGATTCGGGGCGAGTCGGGCACTGGCAAGGAGCTTATCGCTCGGGCGATTCATAACCAATCCCCGCGCGCACAGGACATGTTTCAGGCGGTCAACTGCGCTGCAATAAACGAAAACCTGCTCGAATCGGAACTTTTCGGACATGAGAAAGGTGCCTTCACCGGGGCCCACGCCGAGAAGAAGGGCCTCTTTGAAATCGCGGATCGGGGCACGCTTTTCCTCGACGAGATTGCCGAGCTTGATGTAGCGATGCAGGCAAAGCTACTGCGCGCTTTACAGGAACGGAAGATCCGGCGCGTGGGTGGCACTCACGAGATCAATGTTGACGTACGCGTGATTGCCGCCACGAACCGGGATCTCAGGGCCATGGTTACCGACGGCCGGTTCCGCGACGACCTTTACTACCGCATAAACGTGCTCTCAGTTGACGTCCCTCCGCTGCGTGAGAGGCGAGAAGATATCCCAGTTCTCATCGACTACTTCGTTAAGAAGCACACGCGGAATACGTCGCGCCTGGTCCGCGGTCTAACTCCAGAAACACGCAAGCTGATGGCTGACTACAGTTGGCCCGGCAACGTACGCCAGCTCGAGTCAGCCATCGAACGAGCAATACTTCTTTGCGAGGGCGACGAAATAACTGTTGAAGACCTGCCACTGGAAGTGCGACAGGAATCGCGTCCGGCCTCGGAGGGTGCGTTTAAGCTGCCACCGGAAGGCATTAGTTTTGAAGACGTCGAACGCGATCTAATCATGCAGGCGATGGAACAGACGGACTACAACATTACCAAGTCCGCCAAGCTGCTGGGCATGACCTTTCGCACGTTGCAATATCGTCTGGAAAAGTTTGGCATCAAGAAACCGGAAGCGAAGAAAGAGGCTGCCGGTTAAAGGAAACCTGTCCCAGTTGTGAGGCTCAAACGTTTAGGCCGCAAGCACGCACTGGTTCGGCCGTTCTAACCGCACCCCAAGTTCGAACGGAGGCTCCCAATGAAAGTCGTCAAGATCTTCATCTTCTTAACCTTTATATTCTTAATCTTTGCCCTGTCGCTCTCAAGCTGTTATCGAGCCGGAAACTTCCAAAGAGGAAAAGCCGCTGATTCCCAGGCTGAAGCACCGGCGGTTAACGAGCAGTTTGCAAAACCCCAACAAGTCTCGCTGAAGCAGGCCGACCAATCACAGTCGATGGCGGAAGCCATGAACCGAAAGATCATTCGGGACGCCAATCTGACGCTTGAAGTTCCAGCTCCCGTGGAAGCCCAGCACAAGATCACATCGATGGCGGAGTCTCTTGGTGGGTTCGTGGTCACTTCCGAGTCAAAGGTGCAAGAGATTGGTGACGGGAAGCAGGAAGTCGAGGTTAACCTTGTTGTCCGTGTGCCGGCCACTCAATTCGACGCCGCCCTCGATCAGATTCGCAGCTTGGGCCGTGGCGTGATTCCAGAGAAGATAACCGGACAGGACGTGACCGAGGAATTTATCGATCTCGAGGCGCGCATTAAAACGCAGAAAGCACTTGAGGCGCAGTTTCTTGAGATTATGAAGCAGGCGAACAAAGTTGCAGATGCGCTTGAGGTGCAACGTCAAATCGCCGATGTCAGAACAGAGATTGAGAAGCTTGAAGGTCGCAAGCGGTTTCTGGAAAATCGAGCCAGTTTGTCGACCATCACTGTTAATTTACAGTCTTCAGCCGCCATCGCGGTTACCACATCGGGTTTCTGGAGAAACATCCGAGAGGCTGTCGTTGATAGCGTAGATGTCGCCACCGCGATAGTGTTGTTTTTCATCCGTTTCATAATCGTGATGATTCCGATTTTCATTTTGGTTATTCTTCCGGGATGGTTTTTGGCGCGAGCCTTCGTACGTCGAGCCAGGAGGATGCAATTTGCTCGCGAGCCGGCGCCAGCTACTATTTCAAATTCACCACCAGAATAACCCGGAGAAAAATGAGTCGATCCAGATACACTACTATCGCCTGCTTGCTGCTTTTGTTCCTCGCAACATCTTGTTCCAAGCCGGCCCAGAATTCCAACACTGAATCGGCGACCACTCCCGCCACCTCTCCTCCCGCGCAAAGGATCACGTCGGAGTCCGTGGTGAGAGCTCAAGCCCAGCCCGTCGAAATTCCCTCCGGCGGATCGGGTGAAGCAATAATCAAGATGACGATCCAGAGCGGCTACCACGTCAACGCAAACCCGCCGACCTTTCCTTACTTAAAAGCCACCGAGCTCGAGATACCAGCTGCTGACGGCGTCTCGGTCGGCTTTGTCACTTATCCAAAGGCGCTCACTAAGAAGTTTCCCTTCGCCGAAAAGCCGTTGGCGGTTTACGAAGGTGAGACCGAACTGAAGGTGACGCTCAAAGCCGACAAATCAGCGAAGCCAGGCCAACGATCCGTTTCCAGCAGGTTACGCATCCAAGCTTGTGACGAGCAGGTTTGTTATCCCCCGGGGACGCTTGCACTCGCGGTTCCGGTAACCATTAAGTAACCGTCGCGTAGCACTCGTGAAACTTTTTTGGATGATCTTGGCCGGAACTTGCATTCTGGTTGCGGCGTTCTTTCTTTGGCGACGGGATTTGGATGCGGCTTTTGTGACGGCTGCGCTGGGCCTGGTGGCATGGTTTCTCAATTACCGCGCCCAGATGAAAGGTATCATCGCCGCGGCAGACCTTCAGGAGAACAGTAGTGAAGACGAGGAAGAAAGTAGTGAAGATTCAGATGATGACTAAGACAAGTGGGTTAAAAACGGCTGCGGTTGCGTTACTGACAGTCGCCGTACTGTGGTTGTCTTCGGGCGTGGTGCGCGCGTCGGAAGAAACTGATGTCCGCGGAGCCGTGCAACAAGTGTTTCAGCAATTGCAATCGCGCGATTACGGCGCGATCTATGATTCGCTGCCTTCTTCAACGCGCAACCGGATGTCGCGCGAGCGTTTCGTCAATGCCTTGCAGCGGGCCCAGGATCGCTACGTGCTTGATCGCATGAACATTGGACCTGTGCGTGTTTCGGGAAACGTTGCCGTAGCGGACACCGAGCTTTACGGGCGGCTTACGCAGCCACTCGAAACCGAAGGCAAGATAGTGGTTCAACAGTATTTGGTGCGCGAAGACGGCAAGTGGCGCGTGGCCACGGGCGACAGCGCCACCATTCAGCGGTTTCTGAAAGCCAATCCTGCGTTCGCTCGGAAATTTCCCGTACGCCAACCGCGGGTCTATGTGAAACAGAACGGTAAGTGGGTGGAGTTCAATCTTCCTAAAAAGCGGTGAATGGTAAATGGTGAATCGTGAATGGTAAATGGTGAATGGTAAGTGGTGGATGGTGATCGCGACTGGTGGGCCCGCCACCATTTACCATTCACCATTTACCATTTACGAGCCTCTTCAACTTAAGACAGTCAGATCCTCAAACGACAATTGCGCATCGTCGACGGGCTCAGTGAATTCTCCGTGACGAATTCTATGTCGCGGAACGTCCAGTGCCTCACGCACAGCATCGAGATGGAAACGAATGATATGAGGTGTCACCCGAACAGAAGGGATGCGCCGCCGGCGAGCAAGCCGTCGCACGGTTGACTCGCTCACTTGCAGTACCTTCGCAAGCTGGCGAGCCGTAAGGAATTCTTCACGCTCTTCCATGGCTCCGGATATGTAATCCTATAGCAACTACGACTAACTTAAAACCTTCGTTCCAAACATAAAACACTCTTCAGTTCAAAGTCCAAACCTTAGGGTAGTGCAGACCTGGAACGTCAATGAACCTCGGAATCCGTCATCGAAATTTCGAGTTGAGCCCGCGATAGCGGGCGACAGCATAAAGCCTGGGGTGGAGCGGAGCGGAACCCCAGGTAAAAGAACCAAAGTAGTTTCAGCCAACCCGCGAGAGCGGGTGACAGCGGATATGAGATTGCTCGTGGGGTTACTAAAGTGATGTGTTGCTCCGGTTGCGGCTGCCGCCCGCTATCGCGGGCTGGTAGATTCCTTATTTTTCCTTACCTGGGGTTTCGCTCCGCTCCACCCCAGGCTTTATGCTCTCGCCCGCTATCGCGGGCTGGTTGAGTCTTAATTATAATTGTTACCCCTGCGTTCGCTTCGTTTCCCCTAGGCGTTATGGTCCACCCGCCACGCGGGTTTTAGAACAGAAAGCCAGAGTTTTACTTCAGAGTTTTACTTGGGAGAAGTCTTTATGGAAAGCGCCAGGCGGTAGACAGCGGCGCCATCTATTTCGATGTCCTTGCTAACCGGATCAGCGCCATTTGGCCTTGCCGTGATGCGGTACTTGGCTGCATCGGGTGAGAGACGAAACACAAAGGCGCCAATTTCGTTCGTGACACGCCCATCGATCTTCCTGGCGGTGCCGTCTTCTTCAATCTTCGCCAGCTCAATGCGAACATTGGGAACGCTCCGGTCATCCTGGTTAAAAACGCTTCCCCGCACGAAGGCTATGGAGCCTTCATCGATAGGGAGAAACAGGTTGTTGAGTGAGCGCGTCTTTCCAGCTTTGACTTCTATGTCTTCAATTGTGCCGACGCTGAGTCCCGGCTTGCGAACGGTTAACCCATACCTGCCAGGCGTCAGCCGCGCGATCAGAAACTCGCCGTTCTTACCAGTAAGACTACGGGTTATTTCCCGTTCACCTTGTCGGACAATGACTGCAACCCCTCCAGGAGTACCGGTCTCGACTTTGACCTTGCCTTTGATTCCGCCAGTTCGGTCCTGCGCGAATACGCTTGCGGCCAGCAAGACGACGCTTAGGAACATGGGAATTGACTTAATTCGCTTCATTTTCATTCATGATACCACTGTCGCCTGATGCGACAGACCCTGGGTGTAAGAGTTGATGCCTGAAGACTCCCGGCCTGTTGCCCGCATGCCATCGGCTGCGTGATGTCCCAACTGAGCTCTCTGTGGGACACAAACCAAAAAATTAGAACGCCACTCTCGGCTGGATAGTGTCCTAATGTGGAAGATCTCTTTGCAAACCTTTGCGGCTCTTCGCGTGCTTTGCGGTATATAACCCGGAAAACAATTTAGCCGCAAAGGTCGCAGAGGACGCAAAGATCTCGCAGAGGGTAGATTAGGACTGAACAAAGTTGGCTACCCGAAGGCAACACCGTATAATTCGACTGAACGAATCATCTCCCTCGGCCGTAATAGCCTTCAAATGTTCAGTTCTTACTACCGCCGGATAGTTGGTCTCTTGACTCTTGTCGTGTTTTTAGGTGCGCCAACTCTCCAATTTAACCTCGCGCAAGAATCTGATCCGAAAACACAGCGTCCGCGGCAGGTGTTTCCACCCAATGAGCCGCCACCCGATGAAGTTTTGAAGATCGATACTGATCTGGTTTCTCTGGACGTTGTCGCCAATGATGCTGAAGGCCAACCGGTACGAAATCTCAGGCAGGAAGATTTCAAGGTGTATGTAGATGGTGTTGAGCAGCCACTCTCATTCTTCCAGATGGAACGACGCAGCGGCGAGCCTCGTCCGTTAGCGGTGGTTTTTGCTCTCGACATTTCGGGAAGCATGACTGCCGAGGAGATAGAGCGACTCAGAAGCGCTCTGAACGCATTCTCGGCTAAGCTTGCCGACCATCCTGCGCTTTACGCTGTCATGGCTTTCGGCATGAACGTAAAGATCCTCCAGAAGTTTACCTCCGAAGCTGATAAGCTCGATCGCGCCCTTGATCGGATAGCGCGGGAGCCAAATGGACTCTCAACCCACACCTACGATGCCGTTGACGACGCCATTCGCCTGCTCGTGCGTCATGCACCGCGCACTCGCGAGCGGCGTCTCATGAAGCGCGCGGTACTGGTGGTGACTGATGGCTTTCCGGTTGGTGACACGGTGTCGGCAAGCACCGTCATCGAACGTGCGAATGCTGCGGACGCCAGCATTTACGTGGTTACCCTTCCGTCTTACTCACGAATGTTCGTCGCTTCGACACAAGCTCCGCTGCCGACCCCTTTGGATGTCAGCGGATTGGCGGACTTAACGGGCGGCAGGAGTGTTTACGCTGATGAAAGGAATTACGACCCACTGTTTCGCGCGCTGGCGGAGGAGGTTACTTCAGCATACGTGCTGGCTTTCTATCCACCGGAGCAGAAACGGCATGATGGTCAGTTTCACAATATTACGGTTACTGGTCCGAGAGGGTTAACTCTCAGGCAAAGTCGTCCGGGTTTTCAGGCAGAAAAAAGCAGAAGGCAGTAGGCAGAAAGCAGTAAGCAGAACCTGCGCGCTCCAACGAGCATCAGCATTCTGCCTACTGCCTTCTGCCTACTGCTTTCTGCCTACTGCTTTCTGCCTACTGCTTTCTGCCTACTGTTTTTCAGAACTCGTCTTCGTCCTCGTCCTCATCCAGATCGTCTTCTTCCACGATATCCAGCTCGACCGGATCGAGTCCGACCACCTCAAGCTCGGTACCGCATTCCTCACAGGAAACGCTTTCGCCTTTATCAATGTCCGTATCCACATGGACATCAGCATCGCACTCGGGACATGTTCCAGTCGGCACTTCCTTACCTCCAAAAAGAAAGTTTAGTGAGGCAGTGATACACCCCACACACGCGGCGACCCTGCCTGAGCTTAAGATTGGCTAGCAACAATAACCCTAGCCTGTCGGTTTTTGCAACAGTCTTTTTCCTAACGTTTTTAGTTGCTCAACCACTCGCTTCGCGGGTCCCATAACGTCAGTACCACCTCTCAGTTGCCGGTGGTATACGCGGCACACTCACTCAAGTCGCGGTCCCATGATCTCCGACCGGTGGACCAGAAAAAACTCCCGTTTAGAGAGGGCACTTGTGCCCCGATCCGGTGGACTAGTCAACTCGCACGCACCACGAAGTTTAGTTTTGACCTCGTGCTAATGGGTGGGTATGTACCAGCATCGCTGGTTGCATGCCACAGTCGCGTGCGATGAGCGATGCTTGCTTATCCACCCGCAACTGAGAGGTGGTACTGGGCACAATGCCCTCTCTAAATGGGAGTTTTTTCTGGTTGCAAATTGCCTTGTCCACCGGTCGGAGCACAAGTGCCCTCTCTAAACGGAAGTTTTTGTCCCCGCTCTAAATTAGAGTTTTCTTCTGGTTGCAAATTGCCTTGTCAACCGAGTCGGGGCACAAGTGCCCCCTCTAAACGGACGTTTTTGTGCCCTCTCTAAGCGGGAGTTTTTTCTGGTTCGCAAAATACTGTGGATTTCCACAGTGACTCGATCCGTGCCAAACCGCGGAGCGGGACGTGTTAACATGGCCGCCGACTGTTAAGCGCCGCCTCGTAGCGAAATCAACCAGGACCAATAATTCCCCCATGCTCGCGTTTCTAAAACAGCGACGGTTTGGTTTAGCGTTACTACTTTGTTTCGTCCTGGTCTTTCTGGCTTCCTATTTCTCACTCGCTCGGAACAGGAAAGCTCAATACCCAATCAGCGACCGGCATAAGAACTCGACTCATTACAATCACGCCACGGCTAACGCGCCAACACATTCCGTTTCCCTGGACGCAGATAACGACGGCATTCCTGACGCCGCTGAACTGCAGACCTTTGCGGACCGCGAGAACTTTCGCAAGTGGTTCACGCTAATCGCTGAAGAACAGTATTACCATTTAAGCGACCAATGGAACGCTGAACAAAGAGACTGCGCCGGTCTGGTCCGTTTTGCCTGGCGCGAAGCCTTGCGTCACCACGATCGACTGTGGTTTCAAAAGATGGGCCCGGGCTACAGCGCAATTGCGCCTGATGTTGCCCGCTACAATCTTGAGCAAGGCCCCTTGGGTGAAAAACTCTTTCGCACCAACTTCGGCTCATATAAGGATGGCGACCTGTCCAATGGAAGTTTCTCGGAGTTTGCCGACGCCCGTAGTCTCAAAAATTTCAACGTCAAATTCATCAGCCGTGATCGCCATTATGCTGAAGCAGGTGACCTTCTGATTTTCTACCAGCCCTGGGTGCAGAAGTTTCCCTATCACGTAATGATTTTCCTGGGGCGATCCAATCTTGGTGAAGATCAATCAAGCGACTGGGTGGTCTATCACACCGGCTCTTCGCCGACCAGCGAAGGAGCGGTAAAGAAGGTTGAGCTTTCAGTCCTCGATCATCACCCAAACAAGCGTTGGCGGCCCACGGAGAGTAATTCAAATTTCCTTGGCTTCTTCCGCTTAAAAATTCTCGGCTGACTTTCCTGGTTGAATCTTTGCTGGCCCGAAGGAGGCTGCGACCGTGTTTGAAGTGAACTCTAGTTCTTATCGCGTCCTGACCACCTCTTTAATTTATCTGGTGGCAATTGGCGGCGCGCTTACCATTGCTACGCTCCGCTCGCGTGCAAAAGCAAAAACATGGACAGTAGAAGAGGTTGTGCACCCGGAAGCCGAAAGGCGCCCGTCGAGCAAACCCTTTTTTTCGCTTTCAACTCATCGCACATACGGCACCAGCGACAACCCACGCCTGTGGGTCGATTACCAGGGAGTCGACCATTTGGACTTCCGCGTTTACCAGGTAAAGGATCCGCGCAAGTTTTTTACTCAGCTCAAGAATCCGCATCAGATGGGAGAGCAGGAAGAGGAAGAAGTTGCCAGCTCTTTGCCTCACCGCAAGTCCTTTCTGGAAAGGTTGCGGAGTTTTAAGCGTTGGGCATATTCGGGTATCAAAATGTTTGTCCGGGGACAGCTTCAGCATGATTCACGCGCGGCCTTTAATCAAAAATTTCGCAAAGAAGCTGATCCAATTCGCACGCCGTTGAATGTTTCCGACTACGCGCGCGTCCCGTTGCTGAATCCTGATCTGCTCGTGAGTAGTTGGCGCGAGCCTTTGCCTCCGCTGGAAAATGAATACGATCGGCGCATGATTCCCCTCGGCAAACGTGGGCAGGGCGTCTACCTGATCGAAGCAGTCGAAGGTGATTTGCGTGCCTATACGGTGGTGGTCGTGACTGACCTGACTATGATCGACAAGACAACTCGCGATGGAGAGCTGCTTGTCTTTACTGTGGACCGCAAAACCGGTGAGCCACGACCGGGGGCACAGGTTGAGGTCGTAAAAGAGAAAAAGACGGTTGCCACAGGAGTCACTGATAATCAAGGCATTCTGAGAACAAAGATCGAAAAGAAAAAGGTTCAGGCGGACAACGGCAACAACGAGGGGCGTGATGTCGAAGGTGGTCCCGAGGGCGAGGCGCTAGAAGAAACTGATTCCCAGTCTCTGCTGATCCTTGCCAAACACAGCAACAACTTCGCCATCTCCGATCTCGGCTCGCTGTACTTCGGCGGTTACGAAGACGAGGAAGCGGAGGCGAACATCAAGGGCTACATCTACACCGACCGCCCGGTCTATCGGCCAACACATACAGTTAACTTCAAAGGAATTGTTCGCGCCGTCGATGAGAACGGAGCTTATAAATCTGTGACTGACAATACTGTCAGTGTCACTATTGAGGATCCTAACGGCGCCAACATCTACAACAAGGAACTCCCGCTATCTCCACGCGGCACATTCAACGGCGAAATAGAGATTTCAGAAACTGCTCCGCTGGGCAGCTATCAAATCGCTGCCGAGGTGGGCGGCGCCTCAGCAAACGGCAGTTTCGAAGTCGCGGAATATAAGAAGCCGGAATACAAGGTAACAGTTTCCGCGCCAGGCAAATTTGTACAAACCGGACAGAATGCCAACTTCTCAATTGACGCGCGCTATTTCTTCGGTTCGCCCGTAGCGAATGCGGAGGTGAAGTACTACATCTATCGCTCGCGTTACTACGCTTGGCGTTTCGGCGAAGATGACTCAAGTGAAACTGAAGATGCGGAAACTGAAGATGAGTACTCGCAATTCTATAGCGGCGGCGACGACATGGTGCAGCAAGGTGAGGGCACTCTCGATGCGCGCGGTCACCTGAACGTCGTGTTCCCGGTTCCCCAAACAGGAGAAACCGACACAACAGACTACAGCTATCGTCTCGAAGCCCAGGTGACTGATTCGGCTCGGCGGACCATAGACGGCGCCGGAAGCTTTGTCGCCACGCGCGGCACCATTGTCGCTGACGCCAACCCCGATCGCTATGTTTATAGCAAAGGCGATGTCGCCAAGATTCGAGTTAACACGAGTGATTATGAAGGACGCCCTGTTTCTGCGAAGGTGCAACTTCAGTTTGTCGAGCGCACCTGGACCAAAAAAGAGAAGCAGGCAGATGATGACGAGTATTCGTATCCTCAGTATGAAATGCACGAACGCCCGATAGCATATGCTGACGTGCAAACCGACGCACAGGGCCAGGCCAGCTACGACTATACGACCTCGGAAGCCGGCAATATCTCGATCAAGACCGTGATTTTTGAGAATGGCAGACCGGTGGCCTCGATCGGCGGTTATCTCTGGGTCACCGATCAACAGTATCCCTGGACTGATTCCTCCTATTTCAGCGAAGACTATAATTCGATAAAACTTGTTCCAGACAAGAAGTCATACAAAACCGGCGAAACAGCTCACGTGTTGGCGATTCTGCCAACCGACAATGCCCATCTTCTGGTCAGCACGGAACTGACGAGGGTCATGTCTGTCCAACACGTCACGTCGCCGGGTAAATCAATCGTGCTCGACATTCCAATCCAGGGAAGCTACGCACCTAACGTATTTCTAAACGTGTCTTACGTTAAAGGTGGCGACATGTACACGAGCGATCAGCGGCTGGTTGTACCTGCGCGCGAGAAGATGCTCAATCTCGAAATCATCTCCAACAAGAAAGAGTACAAGCCGCGCGAGACGGCTTCTTATACGATCCTGGCGCGCAACGCTGATGGCGCGCCCGTCTCTGGCGCCGAAGTCAGTCTCGGCGTCGTCGATGAAAGTATCTACAGCGTCTCGCCCGACTATTCCGGCAACATCAAGAGCGAGTTTTATGGAATGCGCTACAACAGCGTCGAGACGCACCTCTCGATCAACTACACCTTCACCGGCTTCGCAGGCGACAAGCCGATCGATCTCGCGAAGAACAAGCCGACTTATCAGCTTGCGGACTTCAAGAACGAAGGAAACCTGGTGCAACCTACGATCAGGAAAAACTTCAAAGACACAGCCTTCTGGCAACCCGATGTCCTGACGGGCGCTGACGGACGCGCCACAGTCAAGGTCGACTTGCCTGACAACTTGACTACGTGGCGCGCAACCGCGCGCGGTGTGACCGCGGACACCAGGGTGGGCGCTGCAAAATACAAGGTCGTTGCGCGCAAAGATGTGATCATGCGGCTCGAGACGCCGCGCTTTGTCACGCAAGGCGACACAGTTACGCTGTCAGGAATCGTTCATAACTATCTCAACGCCGACAAGGCAACGCAAATTTCGTTGGAGGTCAGCGGCGCGCAACTTCAAAACTCAGGGAAACAGACGGTCACTATTGGCAAACAAGGCGAGCAACGCATCGACTGGCAAATCTCTGCTCCCAACGCTGGCGAAATCAAGCTCCTCGCTAAAGCTCTTACAGACACCGAATCTGACGCCGTGGAGCTGCCGTTAACGGTGGTGCCTCGCGGACTTCATCAAGTGAAACACGAGTCAGCCGCATTCTCCGACGAAGATGCTGAGAAAACTTTTTCGCTCAATCTGCCACCGGCCGCCGACCCGAACGCGCGTAGTTTACGAATCGAAGTTGCGCCGTCAGTCGCCGGGACATTGTTTGGCGCGCTCGATTACCTCACCAGCTATCCCTACGGCTGCACCGAACAGACAATGTCGAGCTTTCTTCCCAACGTGATCGTTACGCAGGCGTTGAAAGACGTGAAGTCGTCATCAATAAGGAGCTCTAACGATCTTCCGAAGAAGGTGCAAAAGGGTTTGGATCGTCTGTACGCCTACCAGCATAACGACGGTGGGTGGGGTTGGTGGAAAGATGACCAGAGCGATCCATTCATGACCGCGTATGTTGTCAGCGGATTGACGCTGGCAAAACAAGCTGGTTATCAACCAGATGATAGCCGTATAGCCAGCGGGCGCGAAAAGTTGAAGCAAATGCTCGACTCAGGCACCACCGAGGCCGGAACGCAGATTGATCTGGAAACTCGCGCGTTCATGGTCTATGCGCTCGAGGAAAGTGGTTCTGCTGAGAGTCGTCACGTTGAGAAGATCGTCAGCGAGCGCAGCAACCTGCAACCGTATGGACGGGCGTTGCTGGCGTTAACCCTGAAACAACGCAAGGACGACAAGCGCGCTCGCGAGGTCGCGGCGGAGATTGAACGAACTGCGAAAGTGGATGATTTCTCAGTCCATTGGGAATCGCACCGCAAAGCGATGCTCGATTTTTCGGAATCAAATGAGACCGAAGCCACGGCGTTGTCACTAAAAGCGCTCGCGCGCATCAAGCCTGACAGCGAGTTACTGGCGCGCGTGGCCCGCTGGCTAGTGTCGAATCGTGGCCATAGCTATTACTGGGAGTCGACTAAAGACACAGCGTTCGCGATTCTCGGACTCATCGACTACCTCAAAGTGAGCCACGAACTCTCGCCTGACTACGACATGGAAGTTTACCTGAATGGTGAAAACGTGGTTACGCAGCACGTCTCCTCCGCAGCCGTGTCGCAGACATTCTCCATTAGCCGTAAGGCCGGTGAGGTGGCCGGGACGAATGAAATTCGGGTTGTGAAGCACGGGAAAGGCATGATCTATTTTTCCGGAGCGCTCGATTATTACACCGGTGAGGAAAACGTTGCCGCGCGTGGATCGGCGGAGCTGAATCTTACGCGCGAGTATCTTCGCCTTAAGGTGGTGCCAGCTGGTGACAAAATCAAGTGGGTCACCGAACCATTACAGGGCGAGATTCATTCTGGCGACATGCTTGTCGTACGGTTGAAACTAAACGGCGCAAAAGCGCGGCATATGATGATCGAAGATCCGATTCCCGCCGGCGCTGAACAGGTTGAAAGCGTAGGTACCCTGAATCTGGATTACAGCTCTGGTCAAGACTGGTGCGACTGGTACAGCTCCCGCGAGTTTCGCGATAACCGGACAGTATTTTTCCTGGATTACTTCGACGGTGGCATCACCCTGCAATATGCGATACGAGTTCAAGTGCCTGGAGAATTCCGTGTTGCTCCCGCACGGGCTGAGTTGATGTACAGTCCAACAACCCAGTCAAACACTGCCGGCGGGAGGCTGAACTTCCTTGAGAGGAAGTAAGAAAGTGGACGATGTTCTTTTTCCGTAGGACAAACTAATGCTGACTGAAACGTTCCGCTCAATCATCTCTGCAGCACGTAAGGTCTTTACAAACTGGCGAGCGATGTTCCTGCTCGCGACTGTTTATGCTTCGTTGCTGGTTGCTCTTTACTTCTTTGTGGCTGTTAGAGAAGCCAGCATTGTGCAGGTCATCCTGACCTTTGCGCTCGCGATTGTCACACCGCTCCTGTTCTTCGTGCTCCAAAGTATGGTTGCCAGCCAAACTGACGGAGTTACTGCCGGCTCGTTGCTAAAAAGATCGCTGACTAGTTTCTGGAAGTTGATTTTGATCAGTTTGCCGTTGATTGCATTGGCGGTTCTGATCGCGTATCTGCTGGCGAAGGCGCAAAGCCACGTGGGGGCGAGTCTCAATGAGACTGCCGATCTTCCTCATCAAATCGTCACGAGGGCTGGTGCGCAACCTCCCGCTCGGCCTATTAACTGGAAGATTGCACTGCTTTCAACCGTCCGCTATTTGGCCTTTGGACTTGTGCTGCCGCTCGCTGCAATTCATCTGTGGCTCGCAACGGTGCACGAGGGCTTGGGCACAGCTGTTAGAAGAGCAGGAACACATCTTGCCCGAGCTTTCGCGCCTCAGTCAGTGCTTATTTATATCGCCGGCTTTGTTGTCTTCGGAGTAATTCCCTATTTCCTTCTTTTCAAAGCCACTCCAACCAACCACGCGTGGCTTGAGGTGTCGCTCCTGGTGGCGCGACTCGTCGCAGTGTTTGCGCTGACTCTGTTTGGCTGGGTGATCACAGTGCGCGCACTCGGTCAATCTTCCAGTAATCCTGCGCTCAACAGAGCAAACGAGGCAACATAATGCAGGCGGAGTTTCCATCGGCAAGGAGCTACTGGATGCCCTCCAGGCGACTGGTGGTCCTTTCTATCCTCACAATCTGCATCTTGATTCCCGGTTGGTCAGCTGTGCGGAAAGGCACGCGGCATTCCAGTCTATTCGTTTCTCCGGCCGGCTCGCTCGATACGGACAACGTCGATCAGACTCTTCAACGCACGGCAATTCTGGCGCTCGGCGATCGTCGCGGAGCAATCATCGTTATGGATCCGCAAACCGGACGTGTCCGCGCTGTCGTCAACTCTGAACTCGCATTCGAAGAAAATCTTCCTCCCGGGTCAACCATAAAGCCCTTCACTGCATTGGCCGCGCTGCGGTCTGGCGTGATTGATGAAGAATCGCGGACATTATGTCGAGAAAAATATGCACATGAAGACTTCCATACAACGTGCTCGCATCCGCGTGACTTGCCTTCTCTGAACCCAACAGAGGCTATTGCTTATTCGTGCAATTACTTTTTCGGCAAAGTGGGAGAACGCCTGGACGAATCTAACTTCCGTTCCACAATTAGCGAATTTGGCTTTGGTAAACCTAGCGGCGTTAATGCATCTCGCGAAGCGCAAGGCCTCGTCGGGCGAACGCAGTGGCATTCGCAGAATGCGATCGGCGAGGGCGACTACCTGAGGGCAACGCCGATTCAGCTCATCGATGCTTATTCAGCTCTGGTGAACGGCGGTTATCTTTTTACTCCCCAGATTGCCTCCGTGTCAGGTTTTGTTCCGGAGTTGCGTACGCGCCTCACGATTAAGGACGAACATCGGCACCTTATTCTTAAAGGAATGCGCGGGGCTGTTAGATATGGCACTGCTGAGTCAGCGAATCTCTATTCACTGCCGATTTATGTTTTTGGCAAGACAGGTACAGCGACCGAGATTAACGGCTACCGCACGCAGGGCTGGTTTGTTGGTTTTTCGTCCGAGTTGGACGAAAGGGAAAAAGATGAATCGGAGTTCGCGCCGGAACGGGTAAGGCTCGCTGTCCTCGTTTTTCTGGCAAAGGCCCATGGCTCCGAAGCCGCAGAAGTTGCGCGGCCTATATTCGATGCATACGCGCATTCTTCTGAGATCTCTGAGATCTCAGATCTTAAATCTCAAATCCCGAATCACGGGTTTGAGAGTTCAACTCCAAGTGCTCAATCTGAGATGTCAAATCAGGAATCTGAGATGTCAAATCAGGAATCTGGGATCTCAGATCGGAGATCTCAAATCTCAGAACGGAATCCCAAAACGGTCACCGTACACCTTGTTCGCGAAAACATCACTCGTACAATGCCCCTTGAAGACTACGTCCGCGGCGTCGTTGCGGCTGAAGGCAGCATGGAAAGCGAACCTGAAGCACTCAAGGCTCTGGCCGTTGCCAGCCGCACCTATGTCCTTAAGAACCTTGGCCGCCATGCAAAGGATGGATACGACTTTTGCACCACAACCCACTGCCAAAGGTATCGACCTGTTGATTCAGGTTCGCTTGCGGGTGTTTCATCCGCGGTTATCGCGGCCGTTGAGTCGACTAAAGGAGAAACGCTGCGCGATAGCAATAATGAACTCGCTGATTCTTACTTTAGCGCCTCCTGTGGTGGTGCAACTGCAAACCTCGCTACGCTTTGGGGCGGCAACGCGCCTTCTTACCTCCGAGGAGTACACGATGAATATTGTGAGAGTGGGGCGCACCATAGCTGGACCGACGTAATTACACGGCAGCAAATGCTGAAGGCGCTTCAGAGTGATCCGCGCACAAACATTGGCGAGCGACTCGTGGACGTGAGCGTCGCACGCAGCGACGCCAGTGGCCGGGCCGAGTTGATTACTGTCGAGGGTAATCGGCGAGTCACGGTAAAAGGATGGGACTTCAAAATCATCATTGGTCGTGCGCTTGGGTGGAACTTGCTTAAGAGCTCACGTTTCAAGATTTCGCATTCAGGTTCGAACTTCGTATTTCGCGGCAGCGGCTTTGGACATGGTCTCGGACTTTGTCAGGAGGGAGCGCACGTCATGGCGACGCGCGGCGCAAGTTACCGGCAGATCCTCAGCAAGTATTTTCCGGGAACTGACTTAAGCAGAGATATGGAGATCGCAAGTGTAGATGGAACGGCAGCAGTTAAGGATCCGGAACCATCACAAGCTAGCGTCGTGGAGAAACATGTCAGCCAATCCCGAGCTGCCGCCGATATACTTTGGAACAACTCACGGAGTGTCGAAATCAGAACCGCATATGCCAATCATAGTCTGAGGCCCATTTCAGTTCGTCACACTCTATCCAGCGAAGACTTTCACATTAGCTATCCACAGAATGTCAGCCAACGGGAAGCTGAGGGCCTGCTGAGCTTTCTTCAGTCGAGCCGTGAATTGTTTATTGCGCGTGTTGCTGCCGCCGGAATTACCACTCAGCTGCCGCCTCTTGAAATCTTCATTAATGAGACGACCGGCGACTTTGTTGGTAGAACCGGACAACCAGCCTGGGCGGCAGCGGCGACGAAAGGCAGTCGAATTGAGCTGCAACCGCTTGCACTTCTTAAACGGCGTCGAATTCTCGAAACAACACTACGCCACGAACTCGTACATACTCTCGTCGACATCGTTGGTCGCGGCCGCGCTCCGCGCTGGCTGGCGGAAGGTTTGGCGTTGCATCTGGCGGGCGAGGGACGGCTGGTGGCAGCCTACGAGCCACGCGAACGCCTGACGACAAATGAAATTGAGAAACGCCTTAGCGGTACCAGAAACGCAAAATCGCCAAACGACATGCGAGCGGCGTACGCAGCTGCGTACGGCGAGGTCAAACGTCTCATTAATACTGAGGGTGAAGCCAATGTTTGGCGCCTACTGGCTAAGAAGTACTGAGCTAGATGCGTTAATTTACAGGTTAGGAGTATCCAAAGAGTCAGTAGCGAACGGGCTTGGGATTCAAATCAACCCCTTTTTATCGTTCACCTGTTTTGTTACT
>DATBRN010000349.1:0-26777 GCA_036560225.1 Pyrinomonadaceae bacterium
TGCTCGGGGCTTTGGATGCTAGAATCTTCGCAAATTGGCATGCCAATACAGAACCTGGCCGCGGACCGGGGTCGGTTCTGTATCGATTTGTTCCCCACTTCGATTCGAACCTTGGGTAACTCCCTTGGAGAACACGCATTGAAGACCACACGACCGAGAAGAAACTGTTTCCCATTTCCCTACTCTCACAACCTGAGTTTGGTGCTCCTGATCGTCCTGTCGACCCTGGGCGTCTGGCAGATTCCAACCAGTGCCGTTCAGGCGCAAGCGACGAGAAGTGTTCGGTTCACCGAAGCTCTAAAGTTGCAGGAACTCGCGCCCGGAATTGAATACGGGCAAACCACGAGCGGCCGGGCGACGAAAGATGAGCTGACAGGTCCCTGGTTCATAAATGTCCTCCGCATTGACCCCAATCGCGCGCATTTGAAAATTGTGCACGCACTGGATGAGGGTGTCGGACTGGAGACCGTCAGCTCCCTGGCGGCCAGATATCGCGCGCTCGCGGCCACAAACGGCGGTTACTTCCGGACGTCCGGTACCTATCGGGGTGACTCGGTCGGGCTGTTGTTTCTTCAGCGCACATTGATCAGTGAACCTTATAACGAGCGGGCCGCGTTTGGTCTGATTAATAACGGGGACAAAACCGAAGTCATTTTTGGTCATTTGAGATACGCCGGGAACATCTCACTTGGCTCGCTGAAACATTCTGTGCAAGGTTTGAATAGACCTCTTTCACCAGATGAACTGATTGTCTTTACGCCGGGATTTCATCGGACTACGTTGACTAACCCTGATGGAATCGAAATCGTGGTGCGAAGAAACAGGGTTGCAGCTGTTCGCGACCTTAAGGGCAGCAGCGAAATCCCTGCCGATGGTTATGTTATCTCCGCTGTTGGTAGCGCACGCGATTGGGTGAAGACACACCTCCGCAAAGGAGATCGGGTAAACTTTGACTGGCGGCTAAACTCTATCGAGTCTGGTGCTGATACCTCTTGGATACGCGCCTACAGCATGCTCGGAGGCGGTCCTCAACTTATCAAAGCCGGTAAGATTGCGATCACCGACAAACAAGAAAAGATGGTTGTTGGCTTTGCCACAGATCGCCATCCGCGAACCGCAATCGCGAAGTTGCAATCGGGAAAGCTGTTGCTGGTCACTGTGGATGGGCGTCAACCGGGAATCAGTGCAGGAATGTCTCTCGAGATGCTATCCGAGCTGCTGCTGGAGTTTGACGCAGTTGAGGCAATGAATCTCGATGGTGGTGGTTCAACTACAATGGTTATCCGTAATAAAGTTGTCAATAGACCATCCGATCAAACCGGTGAACGCCCGGTTAGCGATGCAATACTCGTCTTTTCCAAGCCAGACTGACAAAAAAGGTTGGTAGACGCCTTTAATTGCGTGTGTTAGATTCTGGATGTTTGTTGCTTTACTTGGACGCGCGGCTTCGTGAGAGATCGCTGACTGCACTTTACCTTCCGCTCGCTTCAGCAAAGTAAGTTGTAAAAAACGGATTGTATTTACCGTTTCTAAAGGACTAGATGGCTAAGAAAGAAGGTTCCGCAGCGGGTCACTCGCCCCAAGACGCATCCTCAAGCGGAAACGATGTGGTCGATCTCGCCGATGCTCGGGTCCGGCTGCGCTCGCGGCAACCATCCGACGAAAATCTGCTAAAAGAGTTAGACGAAGTTCGCTCGATTCTCGATCAGGGCCTCTCCGCCGAAGCTAAGTCTCGGATAGCCTTACTTATTTCAGCCGCTCAAGACAATCCTCCAATCCTCGCTCTAGCGCGTTGTGCTTTGTCGACGGCCCTTGAAATGCAGGGTCTGTATCGCGACTCGCTGGCCGCCGTGGCGATGTACGAATCGGCGGAATCGAGAGCTAAATTCGACCAGCAGGTTAACCAATCACTCAAGGTCCAGATTGGTCTCGCCTACAACTACAACGGCGATCACCCCAAAGCGATTTCAATTCTCAAAGGCGCGTTACGTGAATCTCCAGAAGGCGACGCCGAACATACTAACGGTCCTGTCTATGCAGCACTCTCGCGCGTCTATCGCAGCATCACTGAATATCCGATTGCTCGAGATTACGCACAACGAGCCCTTGAAAGCTTCCGCCAAACCGGTGAATGGCGCGGTCTTGCCGAGGCTTATTTTGGAATTGCGCTGGCTGATGTTCAGGAAGGCCACTACGAAGCAAGTCTTGAGAACCAACAGCAGGCTCTCAAACTCATCGGCGATCATCCGGCAAGTTACATGCTGGGGAGAATCTACTCCAACATGGCGGGCGCATGCTGGTTTCTGAAACGGCCCCAGGAAGGCATTCGCTATCTTGAGAAAGCTATCAGTTACTACGAGCGAACTGACCACAAGGACAGCGCTGCCAATGGTTATAACAATCTTGGCATTAACCTGATTCTGATTGGTCAGTGGGGCAGAGCGCAGGAAGCTCTTGAGCGTGCTCTGGCTGTGGCTTCGGAGGCAGACGAACGAAACGAAAAAGTGCCGATGATTCTCGACTCGCTCGGTGAGTTGCTAATGTTGCGGGGCGAGCTTGACGAAGCCAAGGATTACCTCCTACGTGCGGTGGCGCTTGCCACAGATGATGGTAATAAGTGGTATGCGTGCCAGGCACTGAGAACGCTGGCTCGGTGTTACCTGGCAATGGAAGACCACACGAGGGCCCTCGCTAAGGGTGACGAGGCCCTTCTTCTTGCCGAAAGCATTGGCGACCGCCAGGCAATCTCTGAATCGCGTCTGATTCTAGCGGAAGCACAACTTCGCTATGGGGATCCAGCTAAATGTGCCGCGCAGTTGGAAAAGTTGAACGGCGAAACAGCTGGATCTTCTACCGACCTTAGCTTTGCAGGGGAATCACATCGGCTTTTCGGGATGCTGTCGATGGTGCAATCCGACTTTTCCTCGGCAGCCCAACATTTCGGTAGCAGCGTGTCCATTTTTGACATGCTGGGTGATCGCTACCGAGCGGCTCGCGCTCACACCGACCTGGGACGCGCCTACGCCTCCAGCCAGCCTAGCCGGGCGATTGAACATCTGACCCGCGCAGTAAATGCCTTTCGTCAACTTGGGGCGAAGCTGGATCAAAAGCGAGCAGAAGCGGCGCTCGCGAACCTCGATCGGAGTGCACCTGAGAGATACGAAGAGCAATCAGTCCTACCTCAACTCCTGACACTTCGGCTTGCTGAGGCTGTCGCTTCGCGGGAATTGCTGTTGCGTGAGCTTGCCGCCATCCTGCGGCAGGAGACAAGTGCAAAGACTGTAGTGGTCACTGAGACAGGCGAACACAATCGGCGTCGGGTGGTGATAGCCCACGGTTGCACACCGGCTGAGAGCGAGAAGATAGCCGAAGAACTAGATGAGTTGGTCGATGATGATGCGCAATCTGCCTACGCAAAGAAGAACGATGTCGCCATTCTGCAACTTCGTTCATCTTATGCTCCTCCCGCGACGCTCTACATTTCACCCCGCAGCCGCGCAAGTCTTCCCGGTGGACTTTCGCTGGAACCGCTGATGCGCGTTGCAGAACTCGGGATGGATGTTTGTGCTCTCAGGGCGGGTTCTCAAAAGGGTTCGAGGGTTCAACAGCCTACCGAGCTTACCGGCGTGAGTCTTATGCCCGGCTTCATTCATTCCAGCCCGGCAATGACTAAACTTGTGGAAGAGATTCACAAGATCAGATCGTCAGATGTGACTGTCCTTGTGACGGGGGAATCCGGCACCGGCAAGGAATTGGTTGCTCGCGCGATTCACGCACTTTCATCACGCCGTTCGAAGGTGTTTGTCCCGTTCAATTGCACGGCAGTCCCGAAGGAACTCTCTGAAGGCTATTTGTTTGGTTATCGTCGCGGCGCTTTTACCGGTGCGGTCGCAGATTCCGAGGGCGTCATTCGGACAGCCGCGGGAGGCACACTTTTCCTGGACGAAATCGGTGACCTTCCGCTAGATCTGCAACCAAAGCTGTTACGGTTTTTACAGGAAGGTGAAATTCAGCCTCTGGGTGAGCAGCGGCCAATGAAAGTTGACGTCAGGATTATTGCCGCAACAAACACTGATCTGGAAGAGATGGTGGCGCAGGGCCGTTTTCGAGAGGATTTGTATTACCGGCTAAACGTGATCCGGTTGCGTGTGCCGCCCTTGCGCGAGCGTCGCTCAGAAATCCCAACCATCGTCAATTACTACATCGATCACTACTCGGCGAAGTTTGGTCGGAAGGAGATTCAAATCACGCCGCCGGCTGTTGACCTGTTGATGGTTAGCGATTGGCCAGGGAACGTTCGCCAGTTGTGCAACGAGATACAGCGAGTGGTGGCGCGCGCCGATGACGCGACGGTTATCACGCCTGAGCATCTTTCGCCGGAACTTAAGCGAACCTCCGTTCCTTCGACGCCCAGTTCACCAGCTTCGACGCTGGCTTCAATGCCGGCGAGTTCTTTGCAGAATATTACGCTTGCAGACGCCCTTGCAGCCGTTGAACGCCGCATGATCGCTGACGCCTTGCGCAAGCATGGCGGCAACATTTCACGGGCCGCTCGCGAGCTGGGACTGACGCGGCGTGGCCTCTACCTCAAACTTGAACGCTATCAACTCAGCGCCAGCGCCTAAGGTCTAATCACCCCAGTAGTTCGCGGATATATTTCGCCAGCTCAGCTGGCCCCTTCACGAATTTTTATTCGTGAGGTCTAATCCATCCCCAGTAGCTCGTGGACATGTTTATTCCCCAGCTCAGCTGGTCCTTTCGCAGAATTTTTCTTTCGTTCAGCAATCTCATTCGCGATTCCCGCTATAGTTGCAATATCGAATGGCTTGGAGACCACCCAATCCGCTTTGATTGCCTGCCGTGCGTCACAACTAATTGCGTCGGCCCAGCCACTCACGATCGCCATCGGAATCGTTTCGCAGCGCTTCCGAATTTCGCTGGCCAGCTCCCAACCACTCATCTCAGGCATACCGATGTCGGTAAAAACCACGTCAAGCCGGACCTTGCTGGCGTCGTACAGTTTCAGGGCCATCTCACCACTTTCGGCGACCAATACTTCGCAGCCTTCAGCTTCTAACGCCTCACGGAGCACGTCTCGTACGGGCGCTTCATCGTCGACCACCAGGACGTGAATCTTCTCTTCTGTCGAAACTACAGACCGTGCGACATCGGCCTTGGCTATTGCAGAACCTTCAGCCACAGGAAGAGAGATACGAAATGTGGTGCCTCGGCCAGGTTCGCTTTCCACGTCAATTGAACCGTTGTGCCTGCGAATGATGCCAAAGCTGACCGCCATTCCCATGCCGGTGCCGCCCTTGCCCTTGGTCGTAAAGAAGGGATCGAACAGGCGTGACTTAACCTCAGGCGTCATCCCGGTACCGCTGTCGCTGATCGTTAAAATGACGTTGCCATTTGTCTCCTGCGAACTCAGGCGAATCTCACCGCCTGAAGGCATCGCATCGATCGCGTTGTAGATCATGTTAACGAGCACTTCGCGCAGCTCTACGGCATCACCCATTACCGAGGCAGTGCAGTCGGCAACAAGCGCCACGCGAATCTGCGGCCCGTCCAGACGGGATTCCCAGCGAGGACGGCTCATCTCGCAAACATCTTTCAGCAGCGCTGCCACGGAGACGCTTTGGAAGCGGCGACTGGGTTGTTTCCGAGCGAAGTCCTGAATGCGCCGGATGATGTGAGCGCCGTCTTCAGCGCTCTTGATGATCATCTCGATGCCGGAGGTGATTTTTTCAGCATCTTTCGTGCGCTTCAGTAGCTGTGCGCGACCCAGGATGCCGGTAAGCGTGTTGTTAACGTTGTGGGCCACACCGAAGGAAAGCTCACCGAGGGCAGCCATCTTCTCGGCGTGAGTCGCTCTTTCGCGTTGTTCTTCATACTCGGCGTGCGCTGCCGCGATTCGCGCCAGGCAGTTTCTGAGGCGTTCGCAGGTTGATGCCTGCTGTGAATTTGCAAGCAACTGACTTGCCTGCAATCCGATTTCCTGACGTTCGTCCTCGCCTAACTGATCACAGACTTCTTCAATCAAGATTAGCAACGGGCGGCCAGCACCTTCGTAGTCCCCGCATCTTTCAGCGACGCGCCTTGCTCTGTTGAGAATGGGTTTTGCTTCGTGGCGGCGCCCAAGCTTACAGAGCACTAAACCTTGGGTGGTCAACGCTTCGCCCAGTAACGCATCTTCGCCTGTTGTCTCAAGGGTTTCGACCGCTCGACTCACAGAACGCTGCGCTGGTCCGTACTGTCCTGAGGCGAGGTACAGTTGCGCTAGAGTCTCATCGACCTGGGCGCGTCTCACCTGATCGCCAAGTTCCTCGAAGAGTTTGCGCGCATGCTCAAGGTGACGTTGTGCTTCATCAAATCTTTTCAGGCTCGAGAGCAAATAACCCTGATTATTCTCAACTATTGCCGTATACCGACGGTTGCCTATCGCTTCAAAATGCGAAAGCGCGTCCCGATAATGGTTCAAGGCTTTGTCGAAATAAGCGCTACGGTTTTCCGCAATGCCAAGATCCTTCAGTGTGGTCGCGAATTCGAGATGAAATCGCCCCTTAGTCCAGCGGGGCATCGAGTCTATAAACCTGTCGGCCTCTTTCATAATGCCAAGAGCATCATTCAGGCGACCGGCGTGACGCTCGACAGAGGCAATACGGATTAGGGCTACTTCCTTTAATTCAATTTCCGTATCAGCTAGATCATTTAGGGCCGATCGGAGCGTGTTACGCGCGAGATCAAACAGACCCTGGCGGTAATAACAAAAGCCGAGTTCTATGTGGCCTTCGGCCGAGCGTGTCTTCTCGCCCAGATGATCAAACAAAACAATGGCGCCGCTTAGCAATCGTTCGGCGCACCTCTGGCCGCCGACTACTTGCCGTGTGCTGGCAACCCAACCATCGAGCGTGCCGGCAATAAGAAGGAGCTCCGCAGCAGCCAATGTGTTGAGGCCTTCCTGCCTGGGCCATTCACCGATGGTCCACCACGGTTGAAGCGCGACACATCCAGCTTCATAGTCACCACTCTCAAGCTTTTCGCGGGCGATCGTGCAACACGCTCGAACCTCTTCGCTCAGGGATAGAGGTGCGTATTCGATCTGCCGCGTCGATTTCGCTTGTATCAATCGCATTTTCAGTCTTTTTGAATCGTTGAGCTCTAACTTGTCTCGAAAGTATTTGAGCCGCAGTCTTGATGAACGTGAATTGGTGTTGCTACTAGCAGTAGGCTGGTGCTTCGAGTGGGCGGATTGACATGTATATCTGATATACAGTGCATACCGCGGTAACAGGAACCGGATTTTCGCCCTTATTGTTGGAAATGGGCGATTTAAGTTATTTCAACGCGTAATCCCACCTGCCCTGTATACGAGCTACTCAATTTCAGAATTTAAGGTGTGATTTCTCGCCGCCTTCGGCTTAACGCGTAAGCGTCAGTGATTCAATTATTTAGATGGTCCCAAGCACACTCCATCATTGTGGCACGACCCTTGACATAGAGGGGGCCGACCCAAGAGTTAGAGTTCGCTAGAACGAGAATTAACATCGGCAAAGTGGCAAGTCCCGCCCTAGCGAACGGTCCCAGTAAAACGTTAGATTACCAGGAGAATTAAAAATGAAACGCTTCAAATCAATCCTTTGCACTTCCCTCTTAACCTTGGCCATTTCCTCTTCCGCTTTTGCGGGGAACATCACCGGCAAGTCGGGTAACATCACCGGCAGCCCCTCCAGCATTTCAGGCAACATCACCGGGACGAGTCTTACTGACGCTGTCGCGGGTATCATCCTTTACGTGTTGATTCCGTAACAGCTAACCTTCCAGGTGCCAGTCATCGTGACAGTGCATCAATCAATTTGCGTCACATCTCTTCAAAGATCGTTCAATTTGGCGAGAAAAACGCTAAAAACCGCTCGCCGCGATGATATTAGGCAAGACATATGCCGAGGAGGCTGGAGTTTTCCCTCATAGAAACACCCTCGCAGGTGAGGTGCAAAGCTATGACTATTTATCTAAGTAATTCGACTTCGGCAACCGGCAGTTTGAAGGCGCTGGCCGATTCTCTCTGCCGAGTTAACGTCCTGAGTGGTTACATTCATCCATCAGACTAAAGTCGCAACAACTACGGGCTGATGAAACGGTCGAAAACGAACGTGATGGAGATTTCAAGCCCAACGCCCAAGCATTACTGTCTGAGCGTGGGCTGGTCCCTCAGTTTCTCCTTCAACGTGGAGCTTAATGCCGTGATCGACTATTGCACCTGGTAAACCTTTGGACTGCGGTCGGAATTGTAGGACTGACCTCATCTTTTCTTGTCGCAGACTCCATTTTTGAATTGCTCACCCCTGCAACGTAACAAATCCTCTCAGAGGTTGTTCCTTGCGCACAAAGTTAGGTCAATGTATCGGCCGCCCTTTGTGAAGCCCAACCTCTCTGTGCGCCCGGATCGAAGATCTCGCCCAGGCCGGTCATTCACATCTGTTTAGGGGAGTGGGTCGTTCGAAACTCGATGGCATATTACTAGTGAGAGTCCCATGGTCATGTACAGGATCATTACCACTTCCGAGTCGCCCCAGTTGTAATGCACCAAACCGGAAGTAAGAAATCCCACCAATCCACCGAAGGAACCCAGTAGAATCCCCCGGTCAATCCATTCCAGTTTCGCTTTGCTTCGAAGTGCCCGCCAGAGTGTGCGCAGGTAGACGAATAGGAAGGCCAGCCAGAGAATTAGCGCCGGTACGCCGCGTTCGAGGGCGATCTGCAAAAGGTTTGAGTGCATGTGACCCCACGGTATGCGGCCGGCTTCAAAGAGGCCCCATTGGCGCCAATGCGCTTTGATCGAATCCATTCCGATGCCAACCAGCAGGTGGCGAGGCTTGCTCACCAGCAGGTGGAAGCCTTCACGCCAAACGGTTTCGCGCCAGGTCGTCGATTGATCGGCCTGATCGATGAAGGAGACATTGCGTTTCTGCTGAAGAATGAAAAGCCCCGCAAGTATCAGCGGAATTGCCAACACCCCGATGAGGATCACAGCACGCCGACCTACGCCCAGAAGAAAAATAATCAAGGTCGAGACTAAGCAACCTAGCCACGACGCGCGTGTGACTGTCAGTAACAGCGCAAAACCGAGTCCAGCGAGGGCCATAAGCAACAAAGCTCCCGCCCAACTCCGTTTAATCGGGAGACTCACAAAAAATCCCATCGCCAGCGCAATGATCAGCTGCAAGACTTCAGCATAAGTCACAAACTGACCATAGAAGCCCGTGGCCCGCCAATCACGTCCTCTTGACCAGCTGCTGATTCCCAGTTGCTGCAAAGGATCATACCCAGGCAGAACACTTCCTCGAGGCACCTGGAAAACCGGTTGTAACTCATGTCGATACGCTAGAACAGCCGCAGGTCTTTTGTCTGGCTTCGAAAGAGCGGTAACCAACTGCTGTGGGTCGCTGAGTTTCTGGCGGTCGACTTCCAGCAGAGTATCCCCGTCGCGAATACCTGCTTTGAAAAGAGGGCTGTTCTCAGCAACACTATGGACTTTAACAGCCCGCCCCAGGAGGCGTTCTCCGGCCGTGTAGAAAACATTGATCATGCACGCGGAGATGAGCGTGATAGCGAGCAGGCGCGCCACTCGCAGCGAAGGGACATTCTCGGCAAAGAGATAAATTATTGTGAAGAGACTGGCTGCTCGTAGTTTTCCGATGGAAACCATCGGTTCGTAGGAGAGAACGGACGACAAACCGGAGAGGATGAAAAAGCCGAGGAGCAGATAGTCGATCGGCGTTCGAAAGAGTTTGGGCCGCGGCCAAAACGCAAACCGGACCAGCCAGAGGGCCATTCCGATCAACCAGGCGCTTTGAGTAACGGCAATCGAGTTTGGGGCAGCGGCTGCAAACAAAAAAAGAAAAGCGACGATCGCGCCCTCTATCACTCTCGCGACCCCACCTTTCTCAACTTTGGTCTTGTTTTTTCCCAGAAAGTTATTCTGATTCATCGCTACAAACAACGTCAGGACGCCTGTCCAGTAAGAGCGACGAAAGAGTTAGAGAAATAAGGATTAGGTCCGAGCCGTCGTTAGCTCCGTAAGATTCTCAAAATACCGGCGATGAGTCCGCCGCAGTGCTTCCTCACTTCCGGCTTCGAGAAGCACTACCTCATTGTCAATGCCTTTCAGATACAGATCCTCAACCATCTTCGAAGGAAAAAGCAAATTGCGATAGTGAGGTGCCGGCAAGTCAGGAACGCACACCGCGACCCTTGCCCGTTCGAGCAGTGCCAAGGAATTGCTCCCTCCGTTTCGAGAAGTCTTTCATCCGTTTCAGGGCTTCCTTCTCCGTTATCATCGCTCGACGCGAACGTTCGGTCCGGCGCTCGCTTGTTTCCTTTTCTCTCTTGATAGTCGTAATTGATTTTCCTCAGACGGCGAAAATAACGCAAGCTGCTTAGCGGTTAAGCAGCCAATGGCTTCATGCATACTTCCTTTCATCGATAGCTACCGGACAAGCCTGATTTCAGTAGCCATCACCCCGCAGCATGACCAGCACCGTGCGCAGAATAATCTTGAGATCAAAGAGGATCGACCAGTTTTCGATATAGAAAAGATCAAGCTTCACCATCTCTTCGAAAGGCAAACGATTTCTGCCAGATACTTGCCACAGTCCCGTCAGCCCCGGCTTCATATCCAAGCGCTTGCGATGGCGCAGTTCGTACGCTTCAACTTCGTAGGGGATTGGTGGTCGCGGCCCAACGACACTCATGTCACCACGCAGCACATTGAACAGCTGCGGCACTTCGTCAAGGCTCAGGCGTCGCAAAATGCGTCCAACCCTGGTAATGCGCGGATCATCGCGCAGTTTATATGCAGGTCTGTCCGCGTCGCCCACGTTGGCTTCGGCGTGTCCGGCAATGAATTTTCTTTGATACTCCCGATGGACGTCGCTGTCCGCGTCGACGCGCATCGTGCGGAATTTGTAAACAACAAAAATGCGCCCGTCCATACCAACGCGCTCTTGCGTATAGAAAACCGGGCCTTTCGAATCAAACCTTATCAACAATGCAATTACGAGCCAGAAGGGCAACAGCAGCACCAGCGTCAAAGACGCGATGACGATATCGGAAATCCGTTTGCTGCCGCGTGCAAAATCGGATAGTGGCTCGCGAAAAAGTCTGATCATTGGCAATGCGCCAATTTGATCGACCTCAGTCTTGCTCGGCAAACAATTGAAAAGGCTGGGGGCAATCCGAAACTCCACGCCGCGCCGGCGGCCGCATCGCATCATGACGTCAAAGAGCGCATCTCCATCTACATGTGAGTCGGCGATAATCACTTCGTTCGCGCCAGATTCGCGAATCGCTTCGGGCAAACTCGCGAGATCGCTTACTACCGGAACTCCTTCATAGACTCTTGGCACTCCACCGCTGGAGCCGCTATCGACCACGCCTATCACGCGGTATCCAAGCGAGGGTCGTTCGCGCATTTCCTTGATACAGAATGCTGCCTCGGGACCGCGACCAACGACGAGGGTCGGAATAAGATTAATGCCACGCAGTCTGAAAAACGTCTGAGCGCTGCGTATCAGCAGCCGTATCGAATAGAAACTCCCCAGTGCGATTAGAAAATCGAGGACGAAGACACCGCGAGCGTAGGAGAACGCTCGATAGTGAAAACCGCCGCGATACAAGAATGCTGCCGCCACAATCAGGAGTGACCCGATCGCCGTCGATTTGAACACTCGTATGCCGTCGTCGAAGAAAGAGAACTCACCTCGCAACCGGTAAAGATCGTAGTAACGGAGCGCCAGCAAGCGTATCAAGATTACAAACAGCACGAGAGCACCGTAAGGAGCAAATTTCGTACTCCAGCCGAAGTGCCCTTGCTGGAATATCGGACCGCCTTCACGGAAGTAAAAAGCCGCTCCAAATGACAGCGCCGCAATCAAGGTATCAGTCACCACCAGCGATGCCTTGACCGCGGGGATGACCCATTTGGGCGCGCGAGAACGAGCACGAACAATGCTCGCTTCAACCAACGAATTTTTGATTGGCTCAACTCTCACGGACGTACCATCTCGCTGAACAGACTGAGTAGCTTCCGGCGCCGTTTAGCTTGGCCATTTGTGCCCCGCCAACGAGGCGGACAATTTCGCTTTCTAAACGATGCGGCGCTCACAGTTTTGATCTGGACTAAGAATAACAAAAGTCAGCCCTCTAGTATTAGGTTGGCAACCTCAGTGCGAACAGCGAGCGCGCGACGAGCGGCCGTGGGCATTTTCTTTTCGACGGGCAGATCGTGAATATCCTGAGGCGTTGAAATTTTCCGCAGTCTCCCTTCATTCACAAGCTCTTCGTCTATCGCAGCCCATTGGCCCAGATAGATCGACGCCGCTGGGATCCCGAGGGCCGCAGCCTCACGATTCATGGTGCCCCCGGCACTTACGACCAAGTCGCTATGGGCAATCAGGTTCGCGCCATCAACCGGTCCAGGCGGCACAACCAGCTTTGAATCACCACGCGCGCTGTAGACCTCTCGTTGTGCGTTATTGCGTGGCAAAAGAACAGTTTTTACTGAAGGCGTCGCTGATAGACGCGCGAGTAGCTGGTCAAACAGTTCATTTTCGAAACGATGATAGAGCGCTTCGCTGGCGGGAGGCCGCACAGTTACAAGAACGTCCGTCGCCGTGATGCCCAACGACTTTAGTTGCAGTTCAAATTCAGGATCACTTCGAAACTCCGCGAGGTAAACGTCTTCTTTTATGCCGTCATATCGCCTTACCTTCGCAGCCGTTGCGCCGAAACGAGCCAGAGCTGAGTCGGGAAACGCGCGCGGAATAATGACGCGCGACGCCAGGCGGAAGGCCAAATGGTTTGCAGGTTGATGCTCATAGTCCATCAACGTGACGGCCCTTAGTGACAACGCGCGCGCCGCCAGAATTTGCGAGTAAGAGTTGTGGCTGAGCGCCAGATCCAGATGTCGACCGCGCGCCCAACGCGCGAGCGCCACCGCACGCTGTACCAGGTTCCCGGCCTTACCAGAAAGTTTTCCGCCGCCGTGTCCGCCTACGACCTGCGGAGCAAACCCGGCGGCTTGAGCTAATTCGACAGTTTCAGCAAACGCTCGTGCGGTAACTAAGATTTCATGACTACGTCGCGTGAATTCGTTTGCGAGCGAGCGAAAGAATGGCACATGCGGAGAGTTTGCCAGATCGATCCAGATTCGCATTAACAAAACCCGACCAGAACACGGAAGCCCGATTTGACTTATTCCCTCTCTCTGCGAGTGGAGAGGGGGCGGGGCGAGAGGTGGCTGGACCGCGACCCCACCCCCTAACCACCTCCCCGCTTACGGGGAGGGGGTACTGATGACGATTGGCTAAGGATGGACCGCAACCGCCTGCTGACAAAACTGTCGCACCAAATCTGCAATTTGCATGACGGTTTCATTCGACAGTTCGGGATACATCGGAAGCGAAAGCACCTCATGACATGCACGCTCGGTTTCGGGCAAGTCTCCGGCGTTGTAACCCAGGCCGCGGTATCCGCGTTGCAGGTGGACAGGAATTGGATAGTGAACGCCGGTGCTCACGCCGGCGCTATCGAGATGTGCCCGCAACTCATCGCGCCGCTCGGTGAACAAGGGAAAGATGTGGTAGACAGACCTGCCGCCAGGCGACTCTTCAAGCAGCCGCAAGCCAGTATTTGCCAGCTCTCGGCGGTAGGTTGCGGCGTGCGTCCGTCGCGCCGTGTTCCAATCGTCAAGGTGCTTTAGCTTCACACCAAGTACAGCTCCCTGAATCGCCTCCATGCGATAGTTGTAGCCAACGCGTTCATGAATGTACTTTGAACTTTGCCCCTGATCGCGCAATTGCTTAATTGAGTCCACATAACGTTCGTTGTTGGTTATGACGGCACCGCCTTCGCCGTAGGCACCCAGATTTTTCCCGGGATAAAAACTGAAGCAAGCAAGATCGCCCATACTTCCAGCGCGCCGTCCTTTATATTCCGCACCATGGGCCTGGGCCGCGTCTTCAATCAAAATGAGATTGTGTTTGCGCGCGATGTCGATGATGGGGTCCATGTCGGCGCAGCTTCCGTAGAGGTGCACCGGCATCAGCACCTTCGTCCGCGGAGTGATTGCGGCTTCAATCTTCGCCGGATCGATGTTGCACGTAAGTGGATCTATGTCAACGAAAACCGGCTGAGCTCCGGTGTGTAAGATACCGGCGACGGTCGCAACAAAGGTGTAACTAACTGTGATGACCTCGTCGCCTGGTCCGACCCCCGCCGCAAGCATGGCCAGGTGGACAGCACTGGTCCCCGAGTTTACGCCAAAAGCAAAGCGCGATTGACAGTAAGCGGCGAAATCCTTTTCAAACGCTTCGACCTTCGGTCCCAAAATGAACTGGCAACTCTCGACCACTTCGGAAATGGCGCTGTCGATCTCACTCTTTATGTTTCGATATTGGCTTCTCAGATCTACTAAAGGAATCATGATGCTTTTGTTGAATTAATCTCCACCAGTTGACCGCGCCCCCGCAGCGATTTCTCCGCGGCTTCTACTATTCGCACCAGGCGCAGTCCGGCCTGACCATCGGTCACGGGCTGTTTGTTGTTTTCAATGCAATCAATAAAGTGAAGCGCTTCGGTATGGAGCGCTTCGGTCGCGTCCAGTCGCGGCGCCCACATATCGCCGGAACGATAGCTGACAAGCATCTCGTAAACTGCTTCCGCGCTCTGCGAAACCGTAACGCCCTTGTCATAGATTTTGACCTTTTCGCTCGGGTCCAGGTCGTCATAAAGGATCATTTTGTCGCTACCGCCGATAAGAGTGTGCCTGACTTTGACCGGCGTTAGCCAATTGACGTGAACGTGCGCAATCTGGGGATTTTCAAAGAAGAGCGTAATGTAAGCGACATTTTCGGGTTGACCTGGAATATGGCTGATGCCGGTGGCCGAGACAGCCGTTGCTTTTGTCGGCAGTACATAATCCATAATTGAAAGATCGTGAATTGCCAGGTCCCAGATGACATTCACGTCGTGCTGGAAGAGTCCCAGATTAACGCGCACCGCGTCGTAGTAGTAAATGTCACCCAGGGCCTTCGCAGTGATCAACTCGCGAATCTTTCGGACCGCGCCCGTGTAAACAAAGGTGTGATCCACCATGAGGACAAGTTTGCGTCTCGTTGCCTCCTCAATCAACTGAAGCGCCTGCTCGGAATTTGAAGCGAGCGGTTTCTCGATCAGGACGTGTTTGCCGGCTTTCAGGGCTGCCATCCCCAGTTCAAAATGCGATGACACAGGGGTAGCGATAACGATTGCCTGTGTATCCGGATCTGCAAATAACTCGCAACAACTGCTGATGGTCTTAACCGTGGGATAACGCGCCTGCAACTGCACCAATCGTTCGCTACGCAGATCGCAAACGCTTACGACGGTAGAGCCCGGCGCTTCCATGAAGTTTCGCACCAGGTTGGGGCCCCAGTATCCATAGCCAATGACTCCGACTTTGATCATGCGCAATCCAACCTCGCCTACGGTGATTGGCTAACTTGTTTTCTGACATCGCCAATCACGCGCGCCGGAACACCGGCGACAATGGCATAATCTGCAACGTCCGCGGTAACCACTGCTCCCGCTCCGACGAGAGCTGATTCGCCAATCGTAATGCCCGCCATAATCGTCGCATTACTTCCGATTGACGCCCGCCGCTTCACGCGAGTTGAGACCACAGCCCAGTCGCTTTCTGTTTGCAATGTACCGTCGAGATTGACCGCTCGTGGATAGAGATCGTTGATGAACATCACGCCATGGCCCACGAATACTTCATCCTCAATCGTCACGCCCTCGCAGATAAAAGTATGCGACGAGATCTTGCAGCGCATGCCAACCGATGCGTTTTTTTGTATCTCGACGAACGCGCCTATCCTTGTTTCCGCGGCGATTGTGCAGCCATAGAGATTCACGAGATCGGGTTGGAAAATCTGTACATCTTTTCCTAACGATACGTTCGAGCTAATCGGCATGTTTAAATTCTCTCTTCTCCTTTGTGTTAGAAGCCTTCTCTTCCAACAAACGCCCCAGCGCATAGAGCATCCATGCTTGAGTCCAGCGCATGTAGGGCGTGTGAATGGTAAAGAAACGCCGGCGCTGATAGTAAAAGAACCCCCGGCGGTCATGCAGGTTGCGAATAGTCCAGGCGGCAATCCTTTCGGCTAGTGGCAACGCGCCGCGATCCAATTCCTGCAACTCCAGAAACGTAATGATTGCCGTAGCTGCCGCATGCGCATCTGCTGGATAGAGGGCGTCATGGTAGTATTTCGGCCACCCGTCTGCAAGAAAGAAGCGTTCACGCCAGAACTCATATCCGCGCCGTAGGGAATGGTCCAGATCAACCGTGACTTCGTTGCAATACCTCTTAATTCTGTAGAGCGAGAACAAGATGTACGCTGTGTGAAAATTGTCGACCCATTGCTGACCACGTTCGGTTCCATACGTCCAGCAACCATCCTCATGCTGCCTGCGAACAACGTAACGCGCGACGCGCGCTGTCAAATCACAAAGTTTGCCTTCTCCTGTGCGCGCGCCAACACTGGCTAAGGTTTCGCCGGCAAGCAAACTTGCGTTGAAAATCTGCGTGTTGTCCAGCGGTGAATAGCTGAAACAAACCTCATCCTCCTTCTCAAGCGTTCGATTAAGATCCTTAAGAATGAAATCGCAGCTGCTGCGCGCCATTTTCAGATAGCTGTCGTCTGCGAAGGCGTCGTACGCCTCGATCAGCGCACGCGTCGCAAAAGATGTCGGCACAATCATAGGCGTGCCTTGCGGGGCGAAGAAGTTTCGGCTTTGCCACGCGAAGTTGTAGCCCCACGCAGCGCCGCTGTAACCCTCAATGCGCATCTGGCATAAGGTATCGAGGAGTTCTCGAGTCTCTGTTTCGACTTCGACGGTTCTCAGCCGGCGGTAATTAGCGAGTGCCGCGAGGGCAAAGATCGCGATTCCCTTTGAATTCCTCTGCTTCGGAACCAGAGCCAGCGGTCGGACATTCCACGGTGAACGTTTGCCGAGTTGGGTCCAGATTGTTCGCGCGATTTGAAAACGCTGAAAGGGAGTTGACTGGAAGGCCCGGCTGTTTAAGGCATCAAACGGATCGTAACCGGCAAAATCGCGGCGACGGCACCATTCGAAGAGATTCTCAAACACCTGTTCTAGAGTAGGGTCGTGCATAGAAACGGCGGGCAATGCCCGCCTCTACGATTCCAGCTAGCCGAGGATGAACGCGGACTACCCGAATCTAAAAAGACTTGTTCAGCTTTGTTTCTTATTCTCTAGTCTGATACGTATTTTTTCCGCAAAATCTCCGGCCTCTTACCCCCGGCTGCTTACTGAAGTTTCGATTCGCCGGGGCGTTTCGACAAAGCTCTCGTGCCACAGCTCAAACATCAGCAACGTCCAGAGAAGTTTACGATGATTTGCCACTCCACGCTCGTGTTCATCTTGTAGTTTTGTTACGTAATCAGGATTGAAAACGCCTGCTCTGCGCACTCGCTCAGGCGACAAGAGGTCGCGCGCCAACGGGCGCAACTTACCCTTCAACCATTCCGCCACCGGCACCCCAAAACCCTTCTTCCCTCTGCGGGCCACAAATGGGGGAAGCAAATCCGCAATCGCGCGCTTCAGGATGTACTTCGTCTTACGACCTCTCAGTTTGTAATTAGCCGGCAATGAAGTGGCAAACTCCGCCACTCTTGGATCGAGAAATGGCGCGCGCACTTCCAGCGAGACTGACATGCTCGCGCGATCAACTTTCGTCAGTATGTCTTCAGCGAGGTAAAGCCGGGTATCGAGACTCTGCATCTGCTCCACGACATTGGAGGAATCACACTCATCAAACATCCGTCGCGCCTCGCGATAAACGTCACCATCGCTGTTGCGAAGCACTTCCGGCGTCAACAGCATCTCCTGCTCAGCGGGATTAAATGAACCGAACCAGATGTGGTGTCGGGCAACTCGATCATATTTTGTTCCGGTAATAAAGCGTGTCGCTTTGTAGTCAAGCGAAAGATTCTTGGTCTTTACCGGAAGGAAACCCACCAGCGGCTCAATTACATACCCGCGCAGGAAGCGAGGAATCTTCGAGTAGTTGTCTGCCCAGCGATGGCCACGATACATCGGATATCCAGCAAAAAGCTCATCGCCGCCATCGCCACCAAGCGCTACCGTCACGTGCTTGCGCGTGAAACGAGACAGCAGGTAAGTAGGAACGAGCGACGGATCGCTAAAAGGTTCATCCATCCACGACCCGATCTCGCTAACAAGATTTGCGGCGAGGTTTGCGCTTAGTCGTTCCTCGTGGTGATCGGTGCCAAGAAACTTGGCCACTGCCCTGGCATAACCCGATTCATCAAATGAAGACTCGGCAAATGAAATCGAAAACGTCTTGACGGCTTCGGACGAAGCACTGCCCGCCAGGGCCGCGATCGTCGATGAGTCAACACCGCCTGAGAGCAGGACTCCCAAGGGGACGTCTGACACCAAACGCATTCGCACTGCGTCGGCCAATAATTCGCGTAGATGTTCGGCAGCCTCGATCTCAGTCGGAGGTGGTTGCCTGGTCGTGTAGCTCAGGCACCAGTAGGAACGGCTCTCAACCTTGCCATTCTCGAGAGTTAAAACGTGCGCGGCTGGTAGTTTATGTATGCCCTGATAAATCGTGAGCGGTGCAGGCACGTAGTCAAACGAGAGATACCGTCGCAGCGCGTTCAGGTTAAGTGAGCTTTTGACGGCAGGATGCGCCAATAACACCTTAGGCTCAGAGGCAAAAAGCAGAATTCCGTCAAAGACAGCCCAGTAGAGTGGTTTTTCACCAAAACGGTCGCGCGCGAGCACGAGGCGGCGTTGCTTCGAGTCCCACAACGCAAAAGCAAACATACCGTTCAGCTGCTGGACCATCTCGTCGCCGTACTCTTCATAGAGATGAGGCAGCACTTCCGTGTCGGATTGGCTGCGAAAACTATGTCCGCGTTTTTCAAGATCCCGTCGAAGTTCGCGGTAATTGTAGATTTCGCCGTTGAGGATAACGGCCACGGTATTGTCCTCATTGAAGGTAGGCTGTTCGCCCGTGACCAAATCGATAATCGCGAGGCGCCGCATTCCCAGGGCAACGCCGCTGGAGACCATCAGCCCTTCGGAGTCAGGACCGCGATGAACCATGCGTTCACACATGGAGTGCAGGAGTTCTCGAGCGCCATCAGGCGGGGGGGTGCGTGAGTCAAGGTAGGCCCAGCCAGTTATTCCACACATAAAAGCCCTAGATCAGTGATGAGTACTGAGTACTGAGTTCTGAGTGATGAATAAAACCCATTTCTCATATCTCATTTTTCATTTCTCATTTGCCATTCAAATCGAAAAAACTTCTTCTGCAATGACAAATGAAAAATGTCAAAATGATATATGGAAAATGGTTTACTATGACTCATCACTCATTATCACTCGTCACTCGTCACTCATCACTCGTCACTCATCACTCATCACCTTTCATGGAACCCGATCTTTTCGCGCACCGCATAAATAGATTTCGACTGCGACTCGTGATAAGTACGCACAAGCATCTCGGCCAAAAGTCCCATCAGGAAAAACTGTATACCCAAAACCAACAGCACCATGGCCACGACCGGCAGCGGTGTCTGAACAAGGTCTGCATGCTTTGGCCAGGAGGCAAACTTCATCAACAGCGCGAACAGACCGGAAAGAAACGACACGGCAAACGTCAGTAGCCCGGCCGACCCAAAAATATAAAGCGGCTTCGTTTGATACGAGGCCATGAACTTGATAGTCATCAGATCAAACAACACCTTGAGTGTACGAGACAAGCCGTACTTCGACTCGCCCATTGTTCGCGCATGATGCTGGACGGGAATCTCGGCCACACGAGCCCCAGCCCAGGAAGCATAAATCGGGATGAAGCGATGCATTTCACCGTAGAGACGCACGTCCTGGATCGATTCGCGCCTATAGGCTTTCAGAGAGCAGCCATAATCGTGCAACGGCACACCGCCGATCCAGGAGATAAGCCGGTTGGCCAGCATTGACGGTATCTTCCGCGTAACTAGCTTATCCTGCCGGGCCTTGCGCCAGCCCGAGACTACGTCGTAGCCCTCCTCGAGTTTATCAAGCAGTCGCGCAATGTCCGCCGGGTCGTTTTGCATATCGGCGTCCATTGGAATCAACACGTCACCGCTGGCGGCATCGATGCCCGCGGCCATCGCCGCAGTCTGACCGTAGTTACGACGCAACGCCACGATGCGAACGCGGTTGTCGAGCCGCGCCAGTTCACGCAAAACTTTCAAACTGCCATCGGTAGAACCATCATCAACGTAAATGATTTCGGCGGTTCGTCCCAAAGTTTTTAGGGCTCCGTCTAACTTCGCGTGCAGTGGCACCAGATTTGGTTCTTCGTTATAGACCGGAAGAAAAACCGACAACTCTGGGTTCTCACGGCGACTCACCGGAGCTGATTTATTGTTTACTAAGATTTCCTCTTCGTCGTAGGTTTTCATTAGCAATTATGAGATCGACCGGCCTGGTCAGGAATGTCTCCTTAACCAATTTTCCGCGCCACGCAAATAATGGAAACCCCAAATGGGAAATTCAAATACCGCAGCGGCATACTCTCTGTTCCCAGAAGCTTTCCCAGCACGCCATTTAAAACTCCAATCGTCAGATTATTCTCTGATTCAGGGCGCTGCCCTGTTGCCCGCATGATGAGACGGCCGAGAAGTATCGGTGCGAAGAAGCTAAGATTGACATAAGTCGCACGCTCAACTTCGAAACCGGCATCCTGGACCACTCGCTTGAGCTCTTTCAAAGTGTAACGGCGCCGGTGATTGCTCACATCATCCTGAACACCCCACAGAAACATGAACGCGGGCACAAAGAACAACGCGCGCCCGTCGCGATTTAAAACGCGCCGCATCTCCTTCAAGCCTGCCAAATCATCGTCAAGATGTTCCACCACGTCGAGGCCCGTAACCAGGTCAAATGAATCTGACTGGTAGGGCAACGATTCGGCAGCGCCCTGTTTCACATTCGTTAAGCCGCGCTCGTGGCAAAAGGACAACGCTTCGTCTGAAACATCAACCCCTTCCGCCTCGCCAAACTCCGATAACATTTCGAGGTTCGCTCCGGTGCCGCAACCTACGTCAAGTATCTTTAGAGAAGGACTCTGGCTTTGTTCTAGACGAGTCTGTTTCAGATCTCGAACAATCCGTTCGAGAAAACTCTTGATGATTCTTCGCCGGCCAACGAACCACCAATGCTTTTCCTCTACCTGGCGCAGGATCGCGTAGGTGTGTTGCTGCATTTCGCGCGGCAGCGGTTTATCGATAATGTTTGTCGTCGAGGACATTGGAAACCAATAGGAATTAGATCAAGTGGCTTACGGCTGTCGTCATGATCTCTCATTTCATGGTCAACAACAAACCAGGTCGGAAAGCCTGTCCATTTTAACTTGAATGCAGCGTGCCAGCGGGGGCAAGCCCACCTTTCCAAACCCGAGCTTACTAAAGTTGAGATTCAAAGCTTTGGGTTGAAAGACATTCAACGTTCGGATAACCGAACCGCTACAGCAGCTCTCAGGTTGGGAAGGTGGGCTTGCCCCCGCTGGTTTGGCCAGCACACAATCCTGAAGAATTAGCCTTCTCCCTACTTAATATCTAAGTTCTCGCGAAACCACTCAACGAAGCGGTGAATGCCCTCTTCGATCTGAGTCTGCGGGTGATAACGAAGTAGCCGCCGAGCCTTGGAAACGTCAGCAAACGTCTGCGGCACATCGCCAGGTTGCAACGGCTGACGATCAATCATGGCCTTAGCGCCCAACTCTTTCTCGAGCAGTGAAATCAATTCGCACAACTCTACCGTTCGCGATTCACCCAGGTTGATTACTTCGTAGTCGCTGCTGGTGTAATCAATCGCCGCACGAACACCGGCAATTATGTCATCGATGAACGTGTAATCACGGCGTGTTGTACCATCGCCAAAAACAGGAATTGCTTTGCCTTCGCTGATTAGCCTGGCGAACTTGTGAATTGCAAGATCCGGACGCTGGCGCGGTCCATAAACCGTGAAGAAGCGTAAACAGATGCAGCGCATGCCGTAGAGATGTGAATAGGTGTGGCATAGCAATTCACCGGCCGCCTTTGTTGCCGCATAAGGAGAGATTGGCTGGCGTATTGGATCGTCCTCGCTGAAAGGCACTTTCGCGTTGATGCCATAGACCGACGACGAAGAGCCGAAAACAAACTGTTTAATGCCCTGTTCTCTGGCACGCTCGAGAAGATTCATCGTGCCGTTGACATTTGTTTCCACGTAAAGTAGCGGTTCTTCCAGCGAGGGACGCACGCCGGCTCGCGCGGCGAGGTGCACGACACAGTCGAAAGCGTTTTCAGCAAAGATTCTCTTTAGCGCCGAATTGTCTCTAATGTCCGCTTCGAATAAGCGATAGTTGGGATCCTTTTCGTGACGGCTTACATTCGCGCGCTTGATTGCCGGATTGTAAAACTCATTGAAGTCGTCGACGACGGAAATCTGCCACTCACCTTCAGAGAGCAAACGATCAACCAGATGCGAGCCGATAAACCCCGCTCCACCTGTAACTAGAATATTCCTCATTAATTCTCGTACTGTGTACCGCTTCCGGTTTTGATGCTGGGTTCAACGACGCGTCCGCCAAAGACTCAATGCGGATACATGGCTGATGTTCCGCTCAATGTCAGTACCGGAAGCGGTAGCGCCTGGCCGAAGACTCAGCCTTCAGTATCGTTTATGACTACTCGCCAGCCCGTCGCTATGGATCTGAGTCACAGTTCCGTATTGAGTCTTCGGCCGGGCGCTACCGCTCGCGGTACTGATTTTGTCTTGCTAAATTAGGACGCCAGTCGCTGGCTTTTTTCCGACTTGCTTCCAACCCAATGTGCCATCAGAGCTGCAAGCGTCCCCAATAAAATGCCGCCGGAAGAAGTGATTGGATCATGCCAGAGAAAATACTTAAGGTAAATAACTTCAATCATCACCAGCGACGCTGTGATTCGCGTTACTCGCGAAGACGGACCCAGAATGGCATATATCAAGAACAACGTGTGGCCAGAGACGTATGGGAACTTCACAACAACCCTCAACATTGAGGTTCCCACAACGAGGAGGTCCAGCACTAGCTGTGCGATTTTCGTGCGATGAATTTGTTCGGCGCGATCCAGAAGAAAGCACACGAACGGAACTATGATTGTGACTACATAGAGGTACTGATTCTCGAGATCATGACCGCCAAAGCGCCACGTTATCCAGCCCGCGTAGGCCAAAGCGCTGACGAATGACAGAACAAGAACTACTAGGGGATGAAAGATCAAGTGGCGCGTTGTCACCAAGGCTCCAAGGGCGGGTTCCCGCGCGCTATTTTGTAGCATAAATCCAAAGATGCCAGCCCCAAAGCGAGGCGAGCCTCGACTCCACTGACCGAGGCAGAAGGTTCCCAATCACCGGTAGCCAGCGTTTATTTAGAAAGTAAGTCTTCAACGTCACTGCTGAGAAGTCTTTGAATAGCTCGCGGGCCTCTCGGCGCGAATATACTCGCGCCAGAGGATTCCCGGCTCCATCAGTGTTCTGGCTCAGAAACTCCTCGGACTTTAGATAAGATCTCTTCTTAGTTTTCAGCAGGTCTGCGTGTCGCCGAAGCGACTCGATTGGCTCCCCGGTAATCTTGTTGACCAGCTTGACCCCTGACTCCCACCTGAGCAGGTGTGCTCCGGCGCGTCGCAATAAAGAAATGTTCACGCGATAGTTGTACGAACCACGATGGTACAGCATTACTACCGCGCGTCCTCCCGGACGCAACACTCGATGAATCTCGCGAATGGCCTTCACGGTCTCCGGCGTGTGATGCAAAACTCCATGTGCGTAGACCAAATCAAAACTTTCATCGGCGAAGTCGAGGTTTTCGGCATCCGCGGTTTGAAACTTTCCGGCAAGACCGAACAACTCAAAACGCTTGCGCGCTAGTTCAACTGCTGCTTCCGTCAGATCGACCCCGGTGTAATCAGCGCCAGCTTCAGCAAACTGCGCCCCGTCTGTTCCAAGACCACAACCGATTTCCAGGACTTTCAAACCGCGCGCGCTCCGGAAGTCGGCGGCGATGGGAATGTGCCACTCTTTGGTGTAACGGTGTGCCTCAACCAACTCGTAAAAATGGCGAGTGCCTAGTGCGGCATCCGCAAACTTCACACCGCAGGGATTGGCCTGCCAAAAGGCGCGAACTCGTTCCTTCAGATTGTTATTTGGATCAGGCATGCACAGACTGACAGGAAGGATAGCAAAGCGGCGCGTGGTAGTCCCGCGCGCGTGCGGTTTTGTAACGCAAACGGTTAGTTTGTGATTCTTCGCTCCAGCGGAGCGAGATGTTTATAGAAACTTGCTACCCTGATATCCCGCCGCTCCGTAGGAGCGAAACTACGTAGTCGCGTTCCTGCGACTTAACTCTGGTTGTCGGAAGATGAGTGTCTGGCTACCACCGCAAACTAACAGTTTGCTTTACAAGGTAGGACGGAAGGTGCCCGCCACTTGTTGAAGAGTTGCTCGGTTCCGATCCATGTGCGACTGAAGTGTCCAGGTAATGACCTGATGATAATGCGCATCTGTCTCGATATTGGTGACTAGATAGGTAAGCTTCACGTTCCTAATCGCTCCTTGCAACTCATATCGCAGGCCGGGCCTGCCGTTAATCGTAACCGGCACAGGCTGTGTCGAATCCGGCGAGGTGAGATTGGATGTCATGGAGTCGCGCACGATATTTGAGTACTCCTCTAGGGTCATATCGCCGGTAAAGTCTGTTTTTGGCTCGGTGATCACGATGACGTACATCTCCTGGATTGGGTTCCCAGCCTTGATGTCCGCCTTTTCGTTGAGCGTTGGATTCTCCCGCCAGCCAGCGGGCACAGTGAGTTGAAACTTTCCGTCCGGACTTTTGAGAACCGTCGGCCGGCCAAGACTCTGCAACTGTTTGCAGCCGGCGACAGCAAGAACCAACAACCCTACCACGGTGAGACGATCCAGCAACTTCGACCTGGAGGTTGGTCCAACCAGCTGCGATTTTATTCCTTCGCAAATCATAAGATCAGACGTTCTTTGTGAACTATTTATTCGCCACCGAAAGAATCCGATCGATCAGTTTTTGATCTTGAGGCATCAGCCCAGACTTTGGCAATCGCGGCGTAAGTGTGGCCCAGTTCTTGTCCATGGCAAACACCTTGCGGAAGAGCGGCAACGATTCGTCTACGCGACCCATGTTTACAAGCGCGACCGCATGCCAGTAGATCATTTCGGCGTTGTCCGGAACCAATTTCTCCGCTGCGCCATACTCGCGCAGAGCGCCTTCGTTGTCTTTCTTTTCAACCGCAAGATCGCCGGCATTCATGTGATTATATGCGCGCTGGAGGGTCACGAGCCGGCGCAACTCCTCCAAAGGTTGCGCACTATCATCCACACGCAGATCGAAGATGCGGTCCTTCCAGGGTTGGCCCGTTGGCTTTCCCGTGACGACAACGAGTGCCGCGGACTGCCGGCCGCGAATGTCGCCACCGACTGCTTGAGCAGCGTCTAATGCCGCCAGCATCCGATCAGCCAGATCGCCTTTCGTGTTTTCAAAAGCCTGCGCCATTGCAGGCCACACCTTGTCGTTAAGCATTAGATTGGCTTGAACTGAAAAGTCCTTGCCCACAATATGCCCCGCAGCGTAGATATCGTTTTTGCCTGTCCACGCATCAACGCGACCTTGAGCATCTATCATCGCCACCTGCCGCACGTCGCGGCCCTCATCGCCCGCGAGCAAGGACCTTAATGCGTCCGGGCCGCTCTTGCCGGTGCGCATTAGCTCCAAACCGAGCTTGCCGTAACTCGGATCCACAAATGACTGAGTGGCCACGGCGCCAACCCCGGCCTCAGCCCACGGCACGATCGAGCCAACTGAAAACCAATGCGATTGAACAGCCACGCCGAGTTCGCCGGTAACCGGATCGCGTGCAACTATTGAGAACGTATGCACCGGACGCGGTGGTGCGAAAAATCCTTCTCGCGCCGGTTGGTTTTGCTGCGCCTGAAAACTCGGAGTGATTGCGACGGTGAAGAATAAAACGAAGAGTAGACGCATAGTGATCTCAGTTCTCCTATCAATTAGAGGTAGTTGAACGCGAGCCTCTTCACGAAGGGAAAGGATAAAAGGGTGTATTGCGGAAAATCCAAAACGAGAAAATGACACCAAGTAATAACCAGGTGTACCTGGCGTTGATTTGGTTCCACTTCAGTGGCCGACCGCCTCTGGCTGCATTTGTGTAGCGTACCAGCGCGTAAAACAAAAACGGTAGTGACAACATGATGAGTGGGTTAAATTCAAATGCTCGAACCACATCCCCATGAAGCAAACAGTGAAGTCCGCGGGTGCTGCCACATCCGGGACAGGTAAGTCCTGTAAGCGCACGAAACGGGCAGCCGGGGAAGAAACCCGATTTGCCCGGCTCGAAAATGTAGAGATAGATGGCTCCGACCGCCAATGCTGCCCAAACAAGCGCGGCGCGGACAGGTCGACTTAGCATGAACTGATCAAGCCTCATTAGATCGCTAAGCTATCATGGCAATGCGTTGTTGGAAATGTGCAGTTTGGCTTGCCGAGTCTTATTCACACAGCGGCTTTAGCCCCTGGGTGGGAAGGGACTCGATATCAGTACCGGAAGCGGACCGGGGTC
>DATBRN010000350.1:0-12553 GCA_036560225.1 Pyrinomonadaceae bacterium
GTTAGAAACGATCTCGACTTCGAGTCAGAGGTACTGCCGAGACTCATTGCCGAAGTTACCGATCCTACTAATTTCCCGAAGTTTGAATTTGTCAGACTCGTAGCAGGAAATCCAGGCCGTGGCCTTACGCCGCCACCGCCGCCGAACTTTTACCCCGGTTGGGTATTCACTGACATGGCTTTTCTCACCGAGTTTCGCGCTGAGTTGCAGCGACGCGCGGGTGGTCCATTTGTGCAAAACCTGGATCAGAGCTACAGCCTTACAGCAGCCGAGAAGGCGTATCTCAATGGGCTGGGTGTTCCGACCTTCGTGATCGATGGTTGGCTCACACAGATGAACTTAAGGACAAACATATCCGCGCCGCCTGCGCCTCGTAACTACGTCGAGCACTTCGCCACTTTTAAGGGAAAGATCAAGGATCCGGTGCTCACTATGCACACGATCATCGATCCACTCGTGACGGTCTCCAACGAATCAGCTTATGCGGAAACGGTAGCAGCGGCGCATAGAAGCGCTAACTTGTTTCAAACGTATACAACTGGAAACGGTCATTGCGCCTTCACCGGAACGCAGTTGCTGACAGCCGTCGGAGCAATCGACAATTGGGTCCGCACGGGAACCAAACCAACGGCCGCGACATTCCCCGCTGCACTCGGTTTCAGTCCGGGGTTTGTACCGCCGCCGTTCCCGCAGCCATGAGAGATGCAGTTGGAGAATAGTCTCCGAAACAAACGCTCTGTGGGGAGCGTACAATCGGCATGCACAATGCCGAGATCGATCAACCGATCCCCCGGGAACCGCTGCGACTGTGGCCCGGCGTCGTAGCCGTCGTGCTGCAGTGGCTGCTCTGGTTCGTCGTCCCCATCGTCGTTCCCGACGCCGCCATGCTCTCGTTTTTTGGCGCACTCGCCTGCGCTTTGGCGGTCCTCGTGTGGTGGCTCTTCTTCAGTCGAGCGCCCTGGGTTGAGCGCGTGGGCGCCATCGTCCTGATGGTCGTCGCGGTCGTCGCGACAAAGCGCGTCGTTCACCAGTCCATTGCAGGCGGGATGATGGGGATGATGTTACCCGTCTTCTCCATCCCTGTCTTATGCCTCGCGTTGGTCGCCGCGGCGACAGTCGGCCGTCGCATGTCCAGCGGAGCTCGGCGCGTGTCCATCATCGTCGCCGTCCTGCTGGCGTGCGGAGTATTCACGCTCATTCGGACCGGCGGCATTACTGCCGATGCCGATTCGGATCTCCACTGGCGCTGGACGAAGAGTCCCGAAGAACGACTGTTGGCCCAGGCTGAGGACGAGCCGACAACTCCTGCTTCGACTCCGGCCGTCGCGGAGACTGCCGAGAACAAAGTTCCGGACTCATCCGCCAAAACACCGACCTCGGGCTCTGCCACTCACGCCGAGGCGGATGCGGACTCGGGTTGGCCTGGCTTTCGTGGGCCAAAGCGCGACGGCATCGTTCGTGGCGTGCGCATCGAGACCGACTGGTCCGGGAAGCCACCGGTCGCCGTGTGGCGCAGGCCGATCGGACCCGGCTGGTCGTCCTTCGCGGTCCGCGGCAATCTTCTCTACACCCAGGAACAACGCGGCAACGATGAGGTCGTCTCCTGTTACAACCTGGCCACCGGCAAACCAGTGTGGAAACACGGCGATGCGGCTCGCTTCTATGAGTCGAACGCGGGCGCCGGTCCGCGCGCGACCCCAACCCTCAGCAACGGTCGCGTGTACACGTTTGGTGCTACCGGAATTCTGAACTCGCTCGACGCCCACAATGGCTCCGTGGTCTGGTCACGAAATGCCGCCTCGGACACGAAGACGAAGGTTCCGGGTTGGGGCTTCGCCAGTTCACCGCTGGTGGTTGGCGATGTCGTTATAGTCGCCGCTGCCGGTGCGCTTGCCGCCTACGACGTCGGCACGGGCAATCCACGCTGGTTCGGCCCAGCCGGCGGCCGGGGCTACAGCTCGCCACAACTGGCTACCATCGACGGGGTTGCGCAGGTCCTGCTGGAGAACGGAGAAGGTGTGATCAGCGTCGCCCCGGCAGATGGCACGCTGCTCTGGAAGCACGCGTGGGACTGCGACAGCATCGTGCAGCCCGCCGTCACCGCAGACGGCGACGTCCTCATCGGCAGCGGCTCCGGACTGGGCTCAGAAGTCGGCGTGCGTCGCATCGCGGTCGCACATGGAGCGGACGGATGGACCACCAAAGAGCGCTGGACATCGATCGGACTCAAGCCGTACTTCAACGATTTCGTCATTCACAAGGATCTTGCCTTTGGCTTCGATGGCAGCATGCTCGCGTGCATCGATCTCAAGAACGGCGAGCGCAAATGGAAGGGTGGACGCTACGGCCACGGCCAGCTCGTCCTTTTGCCCGATCAGGACTTGCTGCTGGTGGTGTCGGAGGAGGGCGAGCTAGCGCTGGTTAAGGCGATTGCAGACGAGTTCACAGAGGTGGCGCGGTTCAAGGCGATTGAGGGCAAGACCTGGAACCATCCTGCGCTGGTCGGCGACACTCTGCTCGTGCGCAACGGCGAGGAGATGGTCGCGTTTCGACTGTCCCTTGCGAGCCACTGACACCGTTGCTTAGCAGCTGTTTCCCATCCTTCCAGCCCGACGAATACCGGCGACTGAAAACAAATTACTCATTTTTCAATGCGTTAGATACAGAAAAGGATTGAGTCCATGCAAAGAATCTTAGCCGCTGCACTCATGACGATTCTGATTTGTATGGTCGCGAATGCTCAGGCAACAGCTAAAGAAGCCAAAGACAGCAAGGTCGAGCAGACTCTTATGCAGCTGGAGAGGAATTGGTCGGCTGCTTATCTGAGACACGATACCGCAGCCATCGATCGAATTCTGGCTGATGACTATGTCGGAATTGATGGACGCGGGGTGATGACAAATAAAGCTCAGGAGATTGAAGACGCAAAGGGCCCAAAACCTGGCGAGCCTGAGCCGGCCTTCTTGATACTGGACGATACCATCACTGACATGAAGGTCCGTGTCTACGGAAACGTATCCATCATCAACAGACGCTCGGTTGAAAAAGTCAAGATAAGAGGTAAAGAAACGAACGTCGAGTATCGTCGCACGACTGTGTGGGTAAAGCGAGATGGGCGATGGCAATGTGTTTCCTTTCATGGCAGCCGCATCCTCCAACCCCAAGGTTAAAAAAAGATCTGAGGCGAAGAGGGGCAATTTCTTCTTTAACCCAGGGCACGTTGACAGTATCCAGGCCAGCACAGGATCAGCGTTCAGCTTGCTGCCCCCGAAAATGCGACCGGCAACTACGTCAAGGTCGTGAGCGCATTCCCGTCAAACTCGTTTTCGACGAGCAGCCCGACCCGCAGCACATGCTCGCGCCCGGGATGTCAGTGGAACCAGAGGTGCGCATTAAATGAGCGAGGCGGTGTTGGACCGGGGTAACCTCCCGCTGTCCCAAAGGAAAAAACCTCCCGGCGAATTAGCTGTGCCGACGGTTCCGCCGGAAGCGTGGACGCCAAGCTTCAACCCCTGGCTGATCGCGGCAGCCGTGATGATAGCCACGTTCATGGAAGTGCTCGACACTTCGGTGGCTAACGTCTCCCTGCCGCACATCGCCGGCACGCTTTCCGCATCCACTGAGGAGGCGACATGGGTGTTGACCAGTTACCTGGTCGCCAACGCCATCATTCTTCCGATCACAGGTTGGCTCAGCAGTTTCTTCGGCCGCAAACGGCTGCTCATCACCTGCATCATTATTTTCACGGCGTCGTCTGCTCTGTGCGGTGCTGCCACCAGTATGACGATGCTGATCTTGGCGCGGGTGTTACAAGGCATCGGCGGCGGCGTTCTGCAGCCAACGGCCCAGGCAGTGCTGATGGAGAGTTTCCCATTCGAGAAACGCGGGCAGGCCATGGCCGTCTATGCAATGGGCATAATCGTCGCGCCGATCATTGGTCCAACACTGGGCGGGTGGATCACGGATAATTACTCCTGGCGCTGGATCTTTTACATCAACGTCCCGGTCGGCATCGCGGCGGTGTTGATGGCTATGTGGTTCATCGAGAATCCACCGTATCTCAAACGCCTGAAAGGCAGCAGCATCGACTACCTTGGATTCGCGCTAATGACCGTTTGTCTGGCGACCTTCCAGGTCGTTTTAGATACGGGACAGCAGAACGACTGGTTTGAGTCGAGACAGATCGTCGTGTTGACTGTCCTCTCAGGCCTGTCACTGATCGCGTTCGTCATCCGAGAGTTGACAGTCGCAGAACCAATTGTTGATTTGCGTGTTCTCATGAATCGGAACTTCGGAGTCGGGACGCTGCTGATGACAATCGTCGGCGGGGTTCTTTACAGTACGACAGCGCTGCTGCCTCTCTTCCTGCAAACGCTGCTCGGTTATCCGGCGTTACAGAGCGGCATGGCCGTCAGCCCGCGCGGGATAGGCTCGATGGCATCGATGATTATCGTCGGACGGCTGGTTGGAAAGCTTGATGGCCGTTTGCTGATGACTTTCGGTTTCGTCGTGCTTGCGATCTCTATGTACCTGCTGGCTGGAGTCAATCTGGAGATTGCCACTTCGAACATTGTTTGGCCCAGTCTGATCAACGGTTTCGCCATGGGCTTCATCTTCGTGCCGCTCACGACGATCGCGATGGGAACGCTGCGACGTGAACAGATGGGCAACGCGGCGGGCATCTACAGTCTGATGCGCAACATCGGAGGCGGTCTCGGTATTTCGGTGGTGACAACCCTGCTGGCGCGTGGGGCGCAACAGCACCAAGCCGTGATGGTCTCGCATTTGACTCCGTATGATTCGGCGTTCCAACAACGTTTACAGCAACTACAGAGCGCCCTGGGCTCATCAGCAGCCGGTATGCAAAGGGCCTACGCGACCAATTAAGGGACTCTTCTCAGACAGACTAATCTGCTGGCCTTTGTCGACAACTTCCGTTTGCTTACGTTTGTTTGTCTCGCATGCGTTCCGCTCGTTTTTCTCTTCAAACGCGTCAGAGGCGGCGGGCGCGATTCGGCGGCCATGCATTAAAGACGAGTAGCACATAATATTGAGTCAGGAACCGAGATGAGTCAGCCAATAACTATTACCATCGCCCGCCAGGTGGGTTGCGGAGGCGCTTACATCGGACAGATCATCGCCAGGCGGTTAGGATTCATGTATGTGGACCGGGAGGTCTTACGCCTGGCAGCGGAATCACTGGGTGTTGAAGAGGCGGCGGTCGAAGCCAGTCAAGAAAAACTTACGTCCTTTTGGGAGAGGCTACTCGGCGGCTTAACGGTACTTCCGCCCGAATCGTCTTACACTCCGCCTCCCATTCGCACATTTACCGACGAAGATTTATTCCAAAAACAGGTGGAGTCGCTTAAGCTCATTGCTGCACGTGAGGATTGCGTAATCGTCGGCTACGGTGGAGCATTCGTACTCCCGAATCATGGGCGAATGGTCAACCTTTACTTTCACGCTCCACTCAAGTTTCGCATGAGACGCTTGATGGAAATCTATAATCTGCCTGGAACACACGAAGCGAGACAGATGATTGAAGAGTCAGACGAGATGCGCAAGCGATATTTCGCGCGAATGACGGACATGGACTGGACGTGTGCCGACAACTATCATCTGTGCATAGATACGAGTATCTACCCGCTGCCGGAGCTAGCCGAGCGCCTCATCCGCTTTGTTGAGCGCAAGCTCGGAATCACAGAAGGAACAAATCCTCAGGAGAAGTTGGGTTAACCACGTAGGCTGCTCGCGGTGCTGCGATTAGATGGAAACCGATTTCAATCCCGCTCTTTTGCACACCAGAGTCGCGTTTCATCGGTTACAATCCTGATGTCTTGCTAGCGTTCGTAGGCATCTGCATTCCCACTATTTCTAATCTGAACTCATGAAAATTCCAGACAAACCCTACGTAGCGCTCTACGGCAGCCATTCCGGGAATTGGCGAGAAGCGTGCATAAAACTACTCTCTCACAACAATTTACTTTGGTACGACCCAAGCGATCAGCGCTGGTCAGATATCACCAACGAGAATGGCGATCAAATGCAGCCGCTAATCAACCGCTTGGTCGCGAAAGAGCAGCGCGGGCTCATGCAGGCTCGCTGCGTTGTATTTCATTTGTCACACCCGGTCGCGTCTTCCGCAACGAGGCGTAAACGCGCAAGAGAAACCAGGAACGACGATGAGAATTTTTTAGCCGCTCGTTGCGAACTTGGATTTCTTATTGGTCGAGGTATTCCTACTTTCGTTCACATCGACTCGGATGTTGAAGGGCGTAACTACTTATGGGCTGCAATTAAGATCTCTCCCAGCCTGATCCGTTGTCGCAGTTTGCTAGAAGCCACTAAGAGAGCGATTCAATATATGAAGGATTAATCCGGACGTTGCTTCTAGTAAGAATCAAGAGGATTGAAATTTCATGTGCGCCGATAAGCCTGTTGCTTTCGTGATCATGCCTTTTGCGAAAGAATTTCTGTCAGGTTTTTCGGATATTATTAAGCCCGCAGCTGAAAGAGCGGGTCTGGCGTGTCTTCGTGCTGATGAGGAGGCACTAGGTCATATACACACCGATTTGTTCGAGCGAATTTTCGACTCACCCGTCGTAATTGCAGACATCTCCGGAGACAACCCAAACGTTTTTTACGAACTGGGAGTGGTTCATTCCCTGGCGTCGAAAACAATCACCATCGCACGAGAAGATTTTCTCAGCAAGGTTCCGTTTGATATTGCTCCCTACAGAGTCTTAGTTTATCCAAGGTCCCCATCCGAACTCGCCGACGAAAAGGAGAAAGCGATGTACGGTGCCGCTGTTGAAAAAGTAATTCAGCAGCTGTCCTCTGAATTATTACGAGTAATTCAAAACGGTGAGGTTATTCCGAATCCAATTCAAGATTTTATCAAGGGGAGATCGCCTCTTACGAGCATTGAGACCCAATATATCGACAAACTGAGCGCTAATTTTGAGGAGGAGCTGCTTCGACAAACCAAGAATAAAGTAATTCACGTGGGTCTTACAGGAGCGCATTTTACTACTATCTTAACGGGGTACCTGGAGTCCGGTGAGAGAAACTCTCCCTTGTTTGTTCAGTACCTCTTATTGGATCCCGCAAATACTAAGGGTTGGGAATTTGTCTATCTACTTAGGGAAGGGAAGAACGCCGAGGAGACAGAGCTTAGTGACTTCATAGAAGAAAACAGGTTCACGATTGAAAAAACAACAAAGGTGATTAAGCGGCTCCAAGACAGGTATCCGTTATTCACGGCAGAAGTATCGTACTATTCAGGGGTCCCGCTGTTTTGGGCATATGTGATGGATGAGAACAGGGTCATTGTTGGTCATCTTGCGTTGAATAGAATTTCCTCGCTCAACCTGCCAGTTTATGTATTTGTCAGAGAAGACCAAAAGACATCTGCGATGTTTGCTTACTACACTTCAACGATAAACTCACTGATGGTGAAGTAATTGAAAAGCGCAGACTAGTATTAACGTTTGACTGCTCGCGGTTTCCCCTCGTGAGCTTTTGCATGCCCCCTTTTTTGTCGCCACAAACGAAGTCGGGTCTTCATCACTAGATAAATGAGCAGCGAACCAACGAATCAACCACCCGGGGCTGCCGTGGTACGACGTTCGAGGGTTGGCGGAGCTTTCATGTGGCGCGCGCTCAGTCATAAGAACTATCGACTCTTTTTTAGTGGTCAGGGAATTTCCCTTATTGGGACATGGATGACCCGAATTGCGACCAGTTGGCTGGTCTATCGGCTTAGTGGTTCCGCTCTGCTCCTTGGTGTCGTTGGCTTTGCGGGCCAGATACCTTCATTCCTGCTCGCTCCTTTCGCGGGGGTACTGGTGGATCGCTGGAACCGACACCGCTTGCTGATCGCTACACAGGTGCTGGCGCTCTTGCAATCACTAGCGCTGGCCATACTGGCGCTCACCGGTCTGATAAGAATTTGGCACATTATTGCCCTCAGCGTTTTTCAGGGTTTGATAAATGCTTTCGACATGCCGGCGCGCCAGGTCTTCGTGGTGGAGATGGTCGACCGGCGAGAAGACCTCGCTAACGCTATTGCGCTCAACTCTTCGCTGGTCAACGCCGGTCGCCTGCTGGGCCCGGCGATCGGCGGCGTGGTGATTGCCGCCGTTGGTGAAGGTTGGTGCTTCATGATAGATGCCATCAGCTATCTGGCGGTGATCGCATCATTGCTGGCAATGACGATCACTTCGCGCATGGTTGGCGCGACCAGCGACGCTAATATCTTCCAGCAACTGCGTGAGGGCTGGACCTATGCCGCACGCTTTGCGCCGATCCGAAATGTACTGCTGCTGCTCGGGCTGGTTAGCCTCGTCGGTGTGCCTTACACCGTTCTGATGCCCGTGTTTGTCAGGGAGTTTTTGCACGGTGGTCCCAATACGCTTGGATTACTGATGGCTGCGTCAGGAGTCGGCGCATTAGTGGGCGCGTTGTTTCTGGCGGCGCGTAAAAGCGTTCTCGGTCTTGGCAAATTCATTCCGCTGGCGGCGGCTGCTTTCGGTGGTGGCCTGATAGTCTTTTCTTTCACGCGCGTAATCTGGCTGTCTTTTCCGCTGATGGTTATCACCGGGCTTGGTTTCATGGTCCAGATGGCTGCGAGCAATACGGTGCTGCAAACAATTGTTGAGGAAGACAAGCGCGGGCGGGTGATGAGTTTTTACACGATGGCCTTTATGGGTACGGCACCTTTCGGAAGCCTCCTGGCCGGGAGTTTGGCCGAGCGGATCGGCGCGCCGCACACGCTGCTCTTCGGTGGTCTTGGTTGTATTCTGGGGGCGATCTGGTTTGCAACGACACTCTCAGCCCTGCGCCGCGACGTGGTTCCAATCTACGTGAGGATAGGCATACTCCCTGAGATGGCCGCAGCAATTCATCACACTTCCGAACTAAGCGTCCCGCCGGAAGGATAGTTGGCGCCTTATCACTCGTTCATTTTCAATTGTTGATAAGGTTCGATTACTTGGTTTGATCGTGATAAAGTCCCGCCATGAAAATCCATCGTCGTCATTTCCTGGCCGCGTCTTCGGCTGCGTTTTTGGTCCCCGGTAAACTCTCTTTCGGATCCGGCAAACAGAAACAGACTCCGCAAAGATCGCGCGCCTTGAAACCCTTTTCTACCAGCGGAAGACAGGTCAAGGTTTATACCACGGCCGCTAAGACCAACCACAGGATTTCGGTTACTGACACACTGAGTTTCAAAGTCGTAGGCCAGCCGAAGGAAACTCAGATCTGCGTGTTCATCGATCCCACCAAACAGTTTCAAACGTTCCTGGGCATCGGGGGCGCCTTGACTGATGCGTCGGCTGAGACATTTGCGATGTTGCCGCAAGATAAACAGCGCGAGCTTTTGAATGTCTATTTCGACGACAAGCAGGGAATTGGTTACAAGCTTGCACGCACAAACATTCACAGTTGCGATTTTTCCAGCGGCAGCTACACCTACGTCACCGAGGGCGACAAAGAACTAAAAACCTTTAGCGTTGAGCACGACAGGCAATACCGGATACCGTTTATCAAACAAGTATTGGCAGCCACGCGGGGAAGACTCAACATCTTTGCCAGCCCTTGGAGTCCGCCGGCGTTTATGAAAGACAACAACGATATACTGCACGGAGGCAGGCTAAAGCCGGAGTTTTATGGGTCGTGGTCCAACTACTATGCAAAGTTCATTAGGGCTTATCAGAGTGAGGGAATTCCGATTTGGGGTGTCTCGATCCAAAACGAGCCAATGGCTACCCAGAAATGGGAGTCATGCATTTACTCGGCTGAGGAGGAGCGAGACTTTCTCAAGAACTATCTTGGTCCAACGCTCAAGCGAGCGGGATTGGGAGACAAGAAGATCATAGCCTGGGATCATAACCGCGACCTGATCTATCAAAGGGCCAGCACTATCTTAACTGATCCAAAGGCGGCGCAGTTTGTGTGGGGTATTGGATATCACTGGTATGAGCCATGGAGCGGTGGCGAACCGATGTTCGATAACGTCAGGTTGGTTTACGAGACGTTCCCAGATAAGCACCTGATCTTCACCGAAGGCTGCGTAGACGCTTTCGATCCGACGAAGCTGGATGAGTGGAAGTTCGGAGAACAATACGGGCGCTCGATGATCAATGACTTCAACAACGGCACAGTTGGTTGGACCGACTGGAATATTCTGTTGGATGAAAGAGGCGGCCCGAATCACGTCGAAAATTTTTGCTTCGCGCCGGTGCATGCAAATACAAAGACTGGAGCGTTAACTTATCTAAGCTCCTTCTACTACATCGGCCACTTTTCAAAATTCATTCAGCCCGGCGCCAGGAGGATCGCCAGCTCGCCCAGCCGCAGTCAGCTTCTTTCCACCGCCTTCCTCAATCCTGACGGCACGGTGACAGTAGTGGTAATGAATCCGAGCGAAAAGAATGCCTCTTATTGGCTCTGGGTCAGCGGCAACGCCGCGGAAGTGACTAGCTTGCCACATTCAATTCAGACGCTCGTGTTTTAGAAAACTCAAATGATCCGAGTAGAAAACCTTGTGAAACGTTTTGGTGAGCTTACAGCGGTCGACAACATTTCTTTCGTCGTCCAGCGTGGTGAGATCTTTGCCTTTCTTGGACCAAACGGTGCAGGCAAGACAACCACCATAAAAATGCTCACCACACTGCTGCAGCCAACCAGCGGATCGCTCGAGTTAGATGGACTCGATCCCATCGCCAATCGCGACGAAGTTCGAAAGCGCTTTGGCGTGGTCTTTCAGGATCCGAGTCTCGACCAGGACCTGACAGCGTGGGAGAACATGGAAATCCACGGCGTCCTCTATGGTGTACCCCGCAAGGAACGTCACGAACGGGCCACAATTCTGCTGCAACTTTTTGAACTCTGGGAGCGACGCGACGCACTCGTGAAGACATTCTCCGGAGGCATGCGCCGCCGGCTCGAGATTGCGCGCGGACTCCTACACACGCCCAAGGTCCTGTTCCTCGATGAACCAACGTTGGGCCTTGATCCACAGAGCCGCAATCAGATGTGGACCCACGTCAAAAGCCTAAACGAGACCGATCAGGTGACAGTATTTCTGACAACGCACTATATGGACGAGGCGGATCGAGTAGCGCATCGCATCGCTGTCATCGACCATGGCCGCGTTGTCGCTATCGGTTCGTCGCGCGAGTTGAAAGAGCGGACGAACAGCGAATCGCTGGAGGACGCGTTTTTGGCACTGACGGGAACGACTATCCGGGACGAAAGCGCGAACGCGGCTGACAGCATGCGGCAGATTGCGCGGATGTGGAGGAAATAGACGATGATGGTGATCTACATTCTTTGGCTTCGAGAAGTGAAGAAATACCTGCGCTCCCGCACTCAAATCATCGCCTCGTTGGGATCTCCAATCATGTATCTCGGCGTGTTAGGTTTCGGTTTGGGACCAATTTTTCGCAAGGCCGGCGAGGGCAGCTACTTGCAGTTCATGGCGCCCGGCGTGATCGGGATGACCGTACTCTTCACTTCAATGTTTTCCGGTATTGCTCTGTTATGGGATCGACAGTTTGGTTTCCTCAAAGAAACGCTGGTGGCGCCCGTGCCCCGTCTGTGGATCATGATCGGGCGCACATTTGGTGGCGCCACGGTTGCCATACTTCAGGGTTCGCTTATCTTCGTCGCTTGTTTCGTCGCAGGTTTTCGACCCGTCAGTATTGCCGTAATCCCGCTAGCACTTCTTTTCATGGCACTGATCGCCGTCGTCTTTGCGGCGCTGGGAACGGTGATTGGGTCCAGCCTTAAGGACATGCAAGGGTTTCAGCTGGTGATGAACTTCCTCGTAATGCCGATCTTTTTTCTTTCGGGTGCGCTGTATCCACTCACAAATCTGCCAAAGGTGCTGGCATTCCTGACGCGGCTCGATCCGCTCACCTATGGCGTGGATGGCGTGCGAACGGTGTTGATTGGCGTAACGCACTTCGGTATGGGCGCGGACGCAGTAGTACTTATCGGTGTGGCGATCGCCCTTCTGACTGCGGGCGCCTGGCGCTTCTCAAAGATCGAGATCTGATCCCGGCCCCTTGATCAGATCAGTGCCGATCCATGAAAACCCCGGACTCAGATCCACATCGAACCGATCGGGATGGCGCGCTATCAACGATGAGCGTTATCATCCTCGCAATCAATTCTACCGGCAATTCAAATCAGGAGGATCCCCAAACATGCGACGCACTTACTTTTTCGCTCTAGCGCTTCTTACAGTAATCGTGGTCCCAACGGCGCACTTCTCTCAGGGTGGACAAATGGAGAGTTCCCGCGGCGTTGCCGGTGGCGGCGTGTCGGTTCCCGGCTGGACCGGAAAGATCGACGCCAAAGAGGAAGCGGCCGGAATGACCCTCAACAGCGCGAAGTTGGCCAAGGAAGGTGACGCTTTGCACGTCACCACCGGTCCAGCAGTGACCTACTGGAATCCGGCTAACAAAGCCTCCGGAGACTACACCGTAAAAGCGACGTTCAAGGAACCAAAGTACATGAATCTCAATAACCATCCACATCCTTACGG
>DATBRN010000351.1:0-5690 GCA_036560225.1 Pyrinomonadaceae bacterium
CTGGGTTCCTTTAATCGTCATAACGACAGTGCTGCTTGCAACGCTCGCGTCTTTAGTCTTCATTCGTGAAAAGCGTCCTCAGCTGACCCCAGATATCGCATCCATCGTAGTCTTGCCATTTCAGAATCTTTCGGACGACCCTGCTCAGGAATACTTCGTAGATGGTATGACGGATGCCCTCATTGGCGACCTTGCAAAAATGGGAGCTTTGCGTGTTATTTCCCGTACTTCGGCAATGCATTACAAAGGCAGCCAGAAATCTCTGCCGGAAATCGCAAGGGAATTAAATGTTGACGCAGTGGTGGAAGGAACAGTGCAACGCGTCGGCGACCGAGTGCACGTGCGCGCACAATTAATCCATGCTTCGTCCGACTCACACTTGTGGGCGGCGGACTACGACCGTGATTTGCGCGACGTGTTGGATTTGCAAAGTGAAGTCGCTCGGGCCATCGCTGGGGAAGTACGCATCAAAATCACGCCGGCTGAGCAAAGACTATTGGTGCCAAAGAGAATCATTGCGCGCGAGGCTGTCGACAATTACCTACAAGGCCGTTACTTCTTAAACACGCACACAGAACAAGATCTACGTAAGGCCATCGGCTATTTCGAAAGTGCGATCAACGCGGACCATAACTACGCCCAGGCCTATGCAGGGTTGGCTGATTGTTACAACCAGCTCGGTACCGTAGTGATTGGTGTATTGCCGCCTTTAGAGGCCAGGCGAACTGCAGAGACCGCAGCGAGGAAAGCTCTCGAGATTGATGACGAGGTAGCTGAAGCACATGCTGCGCTAGGTTATGTGAATTATTTCAATTGGAATTGGGCCACAGCCGAGGAAGAGTTCAAACGATCCATCGAACTCAACCCTAACTACGCCAGCGCTCACAACCAATATGCTTCCTATCTCGTGGCTCGCGGGCGCATCGATGAAGCTCTCGCAGAAACCAATCGCGCGCAAGAGTTAGACCCCCTGTCACTTTCTATTAGCTCGAACCGAGGATTCATCCTCAAGGACGCACGTCGCTACGGAGAGGCCATAGAACAACTCCGCCGCGTCATTGCAATAGATCCGAACCACTATCAGGCACTTTGGCTTCTAGGACTTACTTATCTCGCTAACAAGCAGGTTGATGAAGCCATCAATGCGGCTGAAAAGGCAGTGGCTGTATCTGGTCGTGCGCCTGCTGCGCTCGGAGTGCTCGGGTTGGCCTATGGTGTTGCCGGGCGGAAACGCGAAGCTAATCAAATCTTGAATGAGTTATTGCAGCTTCCGAAGCAGCGGTATGTCACACCGATGGCACCGGCTTATATCTACATTGGACTCGGAAATAAGGACCAGGCGTTCGCGTGGCTTGAGAAAGGGTATCAGGAGCGTTCCAACCACATCGCTTTTTTCAAGGTGAATCCAAACTTAGATTCACTTCGATCCGACCCTCGCTTTGTTGACCTCTTACGGCGAACCGGGCTGTATTGAGAGTTACGATAACACTGGAAGCAGTTGGTGCCGAAGGTTGATCTTGACACCCAGGCCCTTCAAAGAGACGCCCACCGTTCGTGTTCCGGACCGAGAGCGCATCCTTACAAACTTATTCTGGATAGACTGATCGATGTGCTCAGATAGGCGCCCCTTCCAGGCGGTGTTTAGTATTTTTGCACGTGCTTCAGGTTCATCGGGTCGACGCCGAGGTACTCAATCTCGAGTTTGCCCTTTTTATTAATCTTGACCTTCGCTGCATAGATCAGCAGGCCTTGGCCCACTTCCTTTCCTTTGGCGTTCATCTTCAGATCCATTACGACGATTCCCAGTTCATAATCCATGGACCGGCCCGAATTGTAAGCTTCCAAAAAGTTAATAGGACGATCCGATACCGCAATGATGCGCCGCCCTGTCGGGGTCTTTCGGGAGCGGATCAGTTTCAAGTCAAAAAAGCCAACCCTCTGGCTCAGCGAGGCTTTGCCAATTGGCTTCAATTTTTCGAGCTCCTTGACCAGCATGTTCTGGCCGCCCTCGACGAGCAGGGCCGCCAATCGTTTCGTGGTGGCATCGCTCGAATAGCGGGTAATCCGTATGTCCGCCCAGGCAGTGTTAGTTGCTGTGCGCGGAAACGAGGCTACCGCTCTAAAGTGCTCAGGCTTATGTTGGGGTAAAGGCGTGGGCGCGGGCGGCGCGGCCGTCTGAGAGAGTGCCCTAACGCTCAGGCAGCAAATTGCGAATGCTAAGACGAGTGCTCTCTTGCTCATGTAATCTCCTTCATAGATGGGGCGTTAGTGCGCGGTGGCTTCTCGAAAAGAATCAATTCTAGTGTAGAAAAATGGGCCAGGCGTGGTAACTGTCACTTCTTACAGGCCCGAAAGCAACTTAATACCAAAAAGCGCAAAAATCGATTCAGAGTCTTTGTTTTCCTGGAGCCTTTCCCACCCAGAAGTTTCCTGTCTCTCATAACCTGCTATTTCTAACAGTTCCAATTCATTCTAACGAGTTGAGAATACTCAACAAGAGGTTGAGGACTCATCATCGTCCTAGGTGGGCGCAACGGATGAGCCGGAGAGAATTATCTGTGCGCGGTCTTAGGCAGTTTTCAAGCTACACGCTCCGCGATAGACAACGATGGTTCCGCTGCCGGAGGGAGAAGAGATGAGCTCGCAACCTGCGGTAGCGCTGCTTTCCAACGGCTCATACAGCGTGATGATCACGAGCGCCTGCGCAGGCTACAGCACTGGGGCGACCTAGATGTAACTCGCTCGCGCGACGATGTCTCGCGCGACTGTTGGGGCCAGTTCTACTGCGTCCGTGACTCAGCGACGACAGTCCGCTGCAACAGACCACCTTCAAGCGGCTTAACTCTTTCGTCAGTCTGGCTCCGACCATGCGACACTTGTTCATCTGCACGCTGCTCTGTACTTTGGCGATACCAGCACTCGCTCAAACCACGCGTTCACTCCCTCAGCCGCGCCAAGCTAAGCGTTCGGATCAAGCCGGGAACTCCGCCCAGGTGATTGACTGGGAAAATCGCGTGATGTCCAAAGACTCGAAGGTCCGTGCGATCGCCGAAGCCGCCCTGGTCCAAGGGGCGGGGCGTTCGCTGCCTTTGCTGAGACGATTCCTCAACCGTCGCAATGAAGACCTGCATCTACAGACCTTTGAAATCATCCGGCGGATCGGTCCGCCGGCCATTCCGCTGCTCGTTGAACTGCTTCGGGATGGTCGGGTCTCATTCCGACGCACCGCCGCTGATGCCTTCATTGACCTGGTGCCCGATACCGAACGGATTCAACCGGCGTTGAGACGGGCACTGAGAGACGAGGATTCAATGGTCGCGGGCGATGCCGCACGTGCCCTGGGGGCTTTGCGCCAGAGGGCCAGTCCTTCGCTACGCGCTCTAGTTAAGACTCTCTCGCACGAAGACCCGTACGTCCGCATTTACGCGGCGGAGGCGCTGGCGTCCATCGGTCCGAAGGCGAGCGCGGCGACCAGGGATCTCGCCAGAGCCTTGGGTGATCCGATTCCCGGTGTCCGATGGGCGGCGGCTGAGGCCCTCGGAAGCATCGGGCCGGCCGCGCAGTCCGCTGTGCCGCAGTTGATCGAAGCTCTGAACGATGAATTCCTCTATGTGCGCATCTGCGCGGCCGGGGCGCTGGGAAACCTCGGGCCGAAGGCACAGACGGCCCGGGAGGCGCTGAGAGCGGCCGCAAACGATCCCACGATGCGTTCCGAAGCTGAGTGGGCGATGAATCGAATCGCTGGCGTCGAGCTTGGAGAGTCGGTCGTCTCACCTCTTCGACCCGCGCTTTCCGTCGCGCCCGTCGAGCGCGTCGAGCCCGGGGCCCTGACGACGGTCGCCCAAACGGGCAATCCTCCGGTTGACTGGGATACGTCCACTGGGCGGAACATTGTCTGGAGCGTCGAATTGGGACAGGAGGCGTTTGGTCGTCCCGTGGTTGCCGGAGATGTGGTCTACGTGGGTACCGACAACGCCACACAAATGAATCCGGCCTATCAGGAAGAATGTGGCGTGCTCAAGGCCTTTCGAGTGACGGATGGCGCGTTCCTTTGGCAGGACGTGGCCCCGCGAGTGGAGCGCGGCCTGCGGGAGTTCCTGCTGCCTTCGACGACAAGTGCGCCGTATGTGGAAGGGAACCGGTTGTACTATGTCACCGCCGAGGGCCAACTCCGTTGCGTCGACACGCAAGGCTTCCGCGATGGCGAGAACAATGGTCCGTATCGGGAGGAGGTGTTTCAGGACAACGCTGCGGCCGACATCGTCTGGGAGTTGGACATGTGCGCCCGCCTGGGTGTCTTTCCGCATGAAGCCTCTAACAGCGAAGTGTTGCCGGTGGGTGATCTGCTGATGGTGTCTACCTCCAACGGCCAGAATGAAGGCCATACGAGCGTTCCATCGCCGCGCGCCCCAAGTCTGATCGCGGTGAACAAGCACTCGGGCGAAGTCGTCTGGCGCGCGATCGGCGCAGGCGATCAGGTGCTGCACGGCCAGTGGTCCAGCCCTGTGGCGGCCAACGTCAACGGGCGCATCCAGGTACTGTTCGGCGGAGGAGATGGCTGGCTGCGCGCCTACGACGCGGCTTCGGGTCACGAAGTCTGGCGATTTGACGGCAACCCGAAAGACGCGCGTTGGCTTCCGCGCCCCGGCGTCCTTTCGCGCAGTTTTATCATAGCTTCACCGGTCTTCGCCGACGGCCGGGTCTTCGTTGCGATGGGACAGAGTCCTGGGCACGGCAACGGACCTTCATTGATTCATGCGATCAGTCCCAACGGCCAGGGAGACGTCACCAAGAGCAGGCTCCTCTGGACTTCTCGCGAGGTCGGTCGCGTGGTGGCAACGCCCATTGAGAAGGACGGTCTGCTGTACGTTGGGGACGTGGGCGGAACGATTCATTGTCTAGACGCGGAAACCGGCATTCAACTCTGGAAGCACGAGACGAACGCGGCCATCTGGGGATGCCTCCTGCTTGCCGGTGACCGGCTTTACGTTGGGAACGAAGAAGGCAGCATGACCGTCCTTCGTGCCGGACGGCGAAGAGAATTGCTGGCGCAGATCGAGATGGATGCCCCGCTCTATTCGCGTCCGGCGCTTGTCGGCGATGCGCTTTATCTGGCCACCGCGCGCCGGTTGTACCTCATCGCGGCAAAGCCTTGATCCTAAAAACGGCAGGTGAAACAACGCGGCTGAGCCGTCGGCAAGCAGTCTGAAGAATCTTCATATCACTAGATTAGTCGCAGCATAAATGCTTCACGCGTTATACGCGGCGCCGTTTACGGCTCGAAGGCAGGGACTCGCCGGTCTGAGCCGCATAGCTGGCCTGGATTCAACTGTCAAGCACTTTGCCAAAATGGAATTTGGGGGCTACGGGAAAATATGGCTTCAAGCCATTGTTCAATCAGTCTTTTGCTGTGGTGACGAGGCCGACTGGTTGGTGGGGTGTGCGAGTCTTACCCAGAGAGACCAAGAGCACATAGAAGATGGAACCAGCGCGTCGTCGCTCGCGCCTTCCGTGTTTACGATTTGCGGAAACAGACACCCGGGGAGACCAGGTGTATCAACGCGCGTCAAGAAGGTCCCTTTACCGTTACCGAGTCATGTAATCGGACTTGGGTATTACTGGGCTGCCTTTAGCTCCTTCATGTGAGCAATCAAAGCCTTGGCCTGATCGCTCGACACACCTTTGGCGCC
>DATBRN010000352.1:0-14804 GCA_036560225.1 Pyrinomonadaceae bacterium
GAACGGCTCGGACTTGGTGAGGAAGGACTTGTGCGCGCCGGATGCGCTTGCTACACAACTGCGGATGAGATCGAACGGCTGATTGAAGCCGTGAATGAGATTGCGACAAGCAACTAACTCTTCACCGCCTTACCGCATTGATGAAGTCAGCCAGTAGTCCATACGCCGTGCTTTGCAGGTTCGGACGGTGAGACGTGATGGTCAAGCCCGGCATCATGTCCAACTCAAAATGAATCGCTAATGAAGTTCCCCTGACATTTCCAAGCGGATCACTCGCGGAGATTTGTTCGGGCCGAACAGTGGCAGCGAGCTTCCGATCCTCGGTTTGCTTCGCCCGTGCCACCAGCTTGAAGGGTTTCCCGTCGGCGCGCGCAGCCTGCACTTTCCTGGGATTGAGATCGCGAATTCCTTCTCTGTTTACTTCGTCTGGTTTTAGGGGAATGTTCATTAGCACGCTTGCAAGCGCGCATACTTTGACCGTCGAATCCCAACCGTCAATATCGTGACTCGGATCTGTTTCTGTGACCCCGAGTTCCTGCGCTGTTTTCAATCCCTCTTCAAACGAGCGGCCCGCCTCCATTGTCTCGATGATGACATTCGTAGTGGAGCTAAAGACTCCACTGAAGCCGCGAAGTTTGACAGCAGGGAGCGTTTCGCGGAAAAGAGAAAACACCGGCGCGCTGTCGAGGACAGCCGCCTCGAAAAGAAAACTCTTGCGTTTTGTTCGTGCCAAACCGGCCAGATCCTGATATCCGTGCACGAGCGCGCCCTTGTTCGCAGTAACTGCGTGGGCTCCAAATTCAAGGACCGCGCGAAGATAATCAATAGCCGGCTGACCGGATTCCGGACTGAGCGAAGTAGTCTCAAACACGGCATCAGGCCGGGCTTGGCTAAGCCACTCGGGAATGCTGCTAGCTGAGGAAACAAGTTCGGCGGAAGGTGTGTTGGACAGCAGCGCCGAGACGTCAAACCCTTCAGCCTTAGAAAGCCAACCAATTCGCCGGCTGGCAACTCCGGTGATGCGATACTCGATCCCGTATAGCTCTCGTAACTCGGTCGACTTCGCAACCAGGAGGCGCACCAGCGCGCGTCCGACATTTCCAAAGCCGATAAAACCGAGATTGTATTGTTTCATGCTACTTAATCAGCTCAACCGAAGTTATACTTCAAGTCCATACGAGCGACGATAATGGGGTTCCAGATCAATCGGAAGCGAACGAATTCATACTGGAAGTTTCAGTCAACATCAGTACCGGAAGCGGTCCGGGGTCCCCGCGCGGGCAGCCCGCGTGGGGTGGTGGTAGCGACCGGTTGAAGAGTCAAGGTGGACTATCTGATTCTCCGCCGTTCAGTTGTCACTGGCTCGTATCACTATGTCAAAACCGAGTGCCGGTAACCAAGCTTGACTCTTCGGCCGGTCGCTACCACCACCCCACGCGGGCTGCCCGCGCGGGGACCCCGGACCGCTTCCGGTACCGATCTAATTTACTTATGAAACAATATCACGATCTATTGAAATCAATTCTTGCAAACGGCAATGAACACAACGACCGGACCGGCGTCGGTACTATCTCCCACTTTGGCTATCAAACCCGCTTTGACCTGCGCGAAGGCTTTCCGATTGTCACAACGAAGAAGGTTCCCTTTCGTTGGGTAGCCGAAGAACTGTTCTGGTTCCTTTCCGGCGATACCAATGAAGCCAAGTTGCGGGCGAAAGGCGTGGATATCTGGGCCGAGTGGGCTGATGAGGACCACACTCGTCGCTTCAGTCGCGAACCTGGCGATCTCGGTCCGGTTTACGGATATCTCTGGCGCTCTTTTGGTGGCAACTACCCGGAGTGTAACGGTGTCGATCAGATCGCGAAACTGATCAGCGAGATTCACCGAAATCCGAACTCAAGAAGACTAATCGTCACCGGTTGGGACCCGCGTCAGGCTGACCAGGTCGATCTGCCGCCCTGCCACACACTCTTTCAGTTTAAGGTCGAAGCCGAACGCGTGCTGCACTGCCAGCTTTACCAGCGCTCGGCGGATGCTTTCCTCGGCGTGCCTTTCAACATCAGTTCCTACGCGCTGTTGATGCACATGATCGCTCACGTTTGCGGGCTCGAGGTTGGTGAGTTTATCTACACGCTCGGTGATTATCACATCTACCAAAACCACCGTCAGCAGGTCCACGAACTGCTCGAGCGCAAGCCTTATTCGCTGCCGAAGCTCGAGATCCTCGATGAAGCGAGGCGGTTGCGCGGGCTCGAAGGCTTGTTGGCGATGCGATACGAGAATCTCAAGCTGGCGGGCTATCAATCGCACGGAAAAATTGCCGCCGCCGTCGCAGTGTAATTGCTCATGATCATCGGTATTGTCGCAGTGGATAGAAATCGTGCGATCGGCAAAGGCGGAAAACTGCCGTGGCATTACTCTGCCGACATGAAGTTTTTCAAGCAGACGACGACTGGTAACGCATGCGTGATGGGTTACAAAACATGGCTCACCTTGAAGAAGCCTTTGCCCAATCGTTTGAATATTGTGTTAAGCCGGCAGTCTGAGATTGAACCCCAAGACTCCGTGATTGTGTGTCGTGACGTTGAATCAGTTCTTTCTGTGGCGAAGGATTTCAAAGGCGATCTCTTTGTGATCGGCGGTGAGCAAGTTTATCGATCATTTCTTCCACTCATCGAGAAGTGGATCGTTACTGAGGTGCCGTTGACAGTTGAAGGCGCCGACGCCTTCGTGCCTGAGAATTATCTGAAAGGGTTTACCAAAACTGAGTCGAAACAGATTGACGAGGACTTAGTGGTTACCTTCTACCATCGAACAAAACCCGTCTGAGACAACTCTGCGAAGACCAATCAGCTTTCTATTGAAATCGGAAACAGGCGCGATGCGCGAAATACAGTTACGATGTGGATCTCTTCGCCTACTCGATAAACGATCCGGTCGGTGTTTTGATTAACTCACGGAGATCCTCGCGCGGCTTTTCTGGTATGTGTCATCCTATCAATGGAAATCGTTCGAGTGTGTCAACAACGGCCAGGATACCTTCAACTACTAACTTCGCATAATGCTCGGAATCGCGGGCGATAAAATCGTAAATGACCTGAAGGTCTTCGACTGCCTGAGGAATCCAACGGTCTACAATCACCTTAAGAACCTTGATTTTATTTCGTCGTGTGCGACGGTGTTGCCAGCCTCGGATTCTTCAAGGCCCCGTTCTATTTTCGCCAGGAAGTAGAGTCGCTCGATTGCATCCTCAACAGTCGCATCATCCGGAAGGTCCTGAACGGCACGAACAATATCTTGTTTCACTTGAGATGTTTCCATATTGTGCCATTGGTAGCATAAACGGACTTGAGGGTCCCGCACGGTTTTTGATCCTTGGGATCGTTAGCGCTAACTCAACGGGCCGGTCATACCCAGCTTCAAATCCAGTACATCGTGTCGCGTGATGATACCCACGATGCGTCCGTACTCCTCGACCAACACCGCCGGGCTGGTCTGTAAACGCTGCGTGACTTCCTGCGCGCTCGCGTCAACATCAACCGTCGGAAAACTCGGTTCCATTACCTCACTGACCGGCGAATCAAGCAGATGACGATCGCGAACGACCTTGGCCAGTACACGGTTCTCACGCAGTGCGCCGACTGGCCGTCCCTCTTCGAGCACGGGGATTTGAGTTAGCCCCAGCTCATTCATCTTCGCCAACGCTTCACTAAGCTTGTCTGGAGGCGCGACAAAGACCAGCGATTGCGGTGCGTTCGCCCCCTTGGTATCGCTGATCAAGCCGGCGGTCATCTTCTGCGGCTCCAGCAAACGCTTTTCTTTCAACCACTCATCCGAGTGATGCTTGGTGAGATAGTGTTCTCCCGTGTCGCAAACTATGAAAACCACCAAAGCATCTTTGTCGAGGTCGCGCGCAACGCGCAACGCTGCTGCCAGATTCGTGCCACTTGAGCCGCCGCAGAATATTCCCTCGCTGCGTCCCAACTGGCGCGACAGATCAAACGATTCGCCGTCGGTGATGTTGATTACCTCATCGATGTACTTCATGTGGGCGTTGGCCGGCACAACTTCCTGGCCAATTCCTTCAACAAGGTACGGGGTGGTCTCGATTATCTTCCCCGTCTCTTTGTAGGTTTTGAAAATCGAGCCATAAGGATCCGCGCCGACAACTTTGATCTTCGGATTCTTCTCTTTCAGAAACCTACCCGTGCCCGAGATTGTGCCCCCCGTTCCTATCCCGGCAACGAAGTGTGTGATTTTGCCTTCTGTTTGTTCCCAAATCTCCGGGCCGGTCGTGCGGTAGTGGGCCTCCGGATTCGCCGGATGCGAATACTGATCGGGATAAAATGAATTAGGCGTCTCCTTGGCAATTCTCTGCGCAGTAGAAACGTAATGATCGGGCGTACCGGGTTTAGCCGAAACCGGAGTGATCACAACATCGGCGCCCAGCGCTTTCAGATAACGCGACTTCTCAGCTGACGCTTTGTCAGTCATCACGAAAATACACTTGTAACCTTTCACTGCCGCCGCAAGTGCAAGCCCGATTCCAGTGTTGCCTGACGTGGCCTCAACGATCGTTCCGCCCGGCTTCAACTTGCCTTCGCGCTCGGCGGCTTCAATCATCGAGACGCCGATCCGGTCCTTGACCGAAAACCCGGGGTTCAAATTTTCCATCTTCGCCAACACTGTGGCATTGATGCCGCGCGTCAACCGGTGGAGCTTGACCAGCGGTGTGTGGCCGATCAATCCGAGTATGTTCTCGTGATATTGCATTCCGATCTCCGAAGCTTTTGATTGGTCTATTTCTAACAGAACTCGACCCCCCGCGCTATTTAACAAGCGCACCCTCACACATTTTTTTTGCAATCAATTCGCCCGCCACGCGCTGGCCCGTCGCATTCCAGTGTCCGTTACCGATGTTCTTGCCAAATCCATGAAGAAAAACGTTGTTCCGTTGCGCGTATTCCTGCAGCTCGGGAGCGAGGGTTATCACGGGAATTCCGTCCCGCAGGCAAAGCGATTTTATCCGCTCGTCCGGATAGAACAGATCGGTGATGCCGAATCGTTTCTTGAATGCTTCGCGCCAGGCGGGATTAGGTAGTACCTGCGGACCATTGCTAAGCGTGACCAGCACAAACTTCGCGCCGCGACTGTTAACCTCATTCCGCATCTCCAGAATAAGCTTTTCAGTTATGCTCCAGGCATCATTCCATACGGCATTCGCTGGTTCAAGATAAACGAGGTTGTCAGTGCCGAGTTCTTCCGAGCGTGACAGCAGGTCGGACTCTTGCCCCGCACTCGTCATCTGGTCAGCGCGCGGTGGCGATGTAACTGGAGTTTGGGCCTTTTGAGAATGCCGGGCCCGCCATGACGCCAGCAGAATCTTAAAGCCGTGATGACCTTGTGTTATTGCTTGCACCACTCGCGAATGGTCGCGCAACCACCTGCCGAAGCGGCTGACTAACGATTGGCGCAGACGAAACGCTCGCGAATCTTTGAATGAGTCGTCCAGGGTCAGTTGGTTGTCCCGGTAAATAAAGTATGGGATTTCGTCGGTCTTCTTGAGGGCCCGAAGATTGTCGGTGATGTCGTTATTCGTAGTTACCGCCAGCATCACCACGTCGGGAGAGTACTTCCAGACCTGTTCTCGAAGGGTGAGGAGCTCCTGGGCAGTTCCGTAACCGGAGACTCCAAAGTTCAACACTTCGATTCTTCGATTGGGAAAGACGCCACACTTCTGCAGCTCCGTTCCCATCACCCACCAGAAAGCTTGATCGAGCGAGACTGAAAGAGCTTCCGGATAAGAATCGCCAATAATTGCAATCCTAATCGTGCTGGGCGGTTTTACGTGTGAGTGTTCCTGATCGTGGAGGCCATCACTGTTGATACGAACGTATGCCTCACCTTCTTTGCGATACCAGCCTTCCGCAAGCGGGCGAAGCGCATAACCGCGAGATTGGTCCAGCGAATAAAACTCCGGATAAGAATATCCCGCGACTCGCAAGACAATCTCAGCAAGAGCAACTCCCAGCAAGCAACCGAAGAGAACCAGAAGGAGTTTGGCGAAGAACCTTCTTGCTCGCGGATGTTTGGGATTCATCTACTCGCTGCCGGGAGAAAATGCGCCTGCGCAGATCCAGGAAAGGCTTCTAAGCTTGGAACAAAGGATACCTTAAGCGAACGCCTTAGATTTTGTCCAAGCCTCTTGGAGTGCGCTCAGCTCTTTGGAGTGCGGCGGCCTGGCGCCGCTTTGGCCTGCGATGCTCCGGCGCCGCATAGGTTAGTTCGACTCAAGAGACAAGCAAATGCTACGGGCGCAGAGGGCCAAAGCGGCGCCAGGCCGCCGCACTCCAAAGAGGTGAGCGCACTCCAAAAATGTTGAGGCCCGGACGCGCTCTCCCCTTCGCATCCGGGCCTCAAACAAGGTCATCGATTTTTCAACCGGCGACCAGGCTCTACCGCAATCAAGAATCTATTAGAAGCGACGATTCTTGTCGCGGATTTTATATGTGTAGACGGCTGCACCAGCGCCACCGGTAATCGCACCGATCAGGGCGCCCTTTTTGCCACCGATCAAGCCACCGAGAACCGCACCACCTACTGCACCCCCCGCAGTGGTAATCTTGTCGCGGTGCTTCTGCCAGACGGAACGGTTATCGCCATAGCGATACCCATCATAGCGGTAAGTGTCGTTGTTATAATTGACGTCATTACGATAGGAATCGTTCCGATAGCCACCGCGATTGACATTTCTGTCGTACCGGTTGTCGTATCGACCGTTATAGGTTGATCTAGTGGCGCAACGGGCACGTGTCTGTGCAGCAACGGGCAGCGCGGCCATGCTGAGAACGACCAGGGCGATTAGAGTGGCAATTGATTTTTTCATTCTGTGCCTCCGCGGCTATGTTTTGGCAACAGGCATGCCACGCCGGGTCACTTGTAGCCCTTCTTCAGGAATTGCCCCGTTTCAAAGGCAACTCGGTTTGCGCAAGGAAGGAAGACGAAACTCAGTGGCGGAAGAGCCTACGATTCGGTGTGCGTTTCTCTCCCTCACTACCCTTTTGGGGTAGCCGCTGTCGCGAGTTGTTTCTGTTATTTGCTTATGAGTGCCCGAAAATGCGAAAGCGGCGACGTCCTCACCCCGCCCCCGCTTTCTTAGCGCTACCATAATGGCGCGCCAGAGGCGAGACATTCAGCCCCACCTCGGTTGCTGCGCATTGTACATCAGTTAGCCCATTGGTCAAGCCGCCCGCCTGAGAAGCCCTTTGCCATAACCTCGCGGAAGGCCGGAAGAAACTAGCCGATTCTGGGAATGAAGGAGATGAGTCGAGGAATAAAGTACGCGGCAAGCGTTAGGGAAAAGTAAGAACAGGTGGTGCGTCCGCAATTGTCCTCTGTATTTGACATCAAATCCTTGCCGGAATATCTTGCCAGTCCCGTTCGCTTTCCCGTTAACGAGAGCTTCATCTTAACGCTCGTTAGCCTCACGTCATTGGTGGAACAGGAGATTGACAATGGAGCGAGTTCTCAATGGAATAGTGATGGTTATCGGCGCCATCATCGAAACTGTCGAGTCGATCCTCGGTTGGGTCCTGAGCGCGATTGCTTTGATTATCGAACTGGTCCTCTGCGTACCGGTTATTGGTCGCCTCTTAGCATGGATACTGGGAATCGTTCAGATGCTCTATTTGTTTGTGCTTGGGATCCTTGACACGATCATGGAGTGGTGCGGGCTGCGTCCTGAGAAGAAGCTCCGCGTCTGCACCTTCATATTGTCCGACGAAAACGGACAGCCGGTCACCTCGCCAGGTTCAGTGGTTCCGTTGTTACAGAGGGCTATCGATGTGTTCAAGCAAGAAGCCAACGTGCGGGTCGTGCCCGTTGGGCCGTTCCATTACACCAGCCCTTTTGGGTCGAACGAAACTGCAAGTGAAGACTGGATTAAGGTGCTTGATAAACCCAGCCGGAAGCGGATTCTTGATCTCGGTGGTGAAGTCGCAAGCCTGTTCTCCGACTTAATCGATATCGGAGGCGACTATAACCTAATCGCGGCTACGCGGTGCTTCTACCCAAACTGGCGGAGGGTAGTTGGTTATGGCGCACCGATTACGGTACTGGCAATTCGATCAATGGGAGCGGGCATCGGTCGTTCGCTCGGACCCTTAACGGACTACCTTGTGATTGACGTTTCCGGCGGTGACGACATGCTTATCGCTCATGAAATGGGTCACGCCTGCTATCTGTGGCACCTGAGCAACAATGGTCTAATGCACCCGTACAGTGGGCGCGGCACTTCGCTTAACTGGTGGCAAAGATCGATTATTCGCAGTTCGCGTCATGTAACCTATTTTTGATAGCGCTGTGTGGGCGCGCGATTTTGAGCTAGGCGTAGGAGATCATTAAATGAGAAATTCAGCATACTGGAACGATGAACCGCCGTGCTCCGCAACTCAGTGTTACAGTCGTTCCGGATTCGGGTACCGGTCAGCTTGTCGGTCTGACCGGCAAGATGGAAATCAAAATCGCCGATGGAAAACATTTTTACGAATTTGAGTACACGCTTCCAGAAACTCCATAGCGTGTCCGGCGGTGTGCGCGAGTCTCTTGGGCTGGCAACGGTTCTCGTGAGAATAGGAGCAACATAATGAGTGAAAAAGGGAAGAGCGCTCGAGCGACGGTTCCTGTGCAAACCGATGACGAGCTTGAATCCGAAATAGACGAGACGCTTGAGGAATCATTCCCCGCCAGCGACCCGCCATCCTGGACACTGGGAACCAACCACCAGGTAGAATCAGACAGCAACGTCGATACGGAAAATGAAGGGTGACCAAACTGAAACTCATTTCTTTAAATGTTGGGCTGCCGCGCGAAGTGAACTGGAACGGTAAGACTATTATGACCGGCATTTTCAAAGAACCGGTTGACTCTACCGTTATGCTCCGAAGCCTTAATCTCGATGGCGACCGACAGGCGGACCTATCAGTGCACGGCGGAGTTAGCAAAGCAGTCTATGCGTACCCTGCCGAGCACTATGAGTACTGGTTAACGGAATTGCCTGAAATGAGGTTGCCTTACGGTATGTTTGGCGAAAACTTTACTACAGAGGGATTGCTGGAAAGTGACGTCAATGTTGGGGATCGATTTCGCGTGGGCGAAGCGGAGGTAGTGGCCACCGAACCACGAATGCCCTGTTATAAGCTGGGCATCAAGTTTGGCCGTGCGGATATTCTTAAGAGATTTCTTGCGAGCCGCCGAACCGGATTTTATTTTGCAGTTTTGAAGGAGGGCCGGGTTAAGGCAGGCGACTCGATAGAGCTGCTTAGCAAAGACAAGAACAGCACAACTGTGGCTGACATTGTCCGGTTGTATGCTTTTGAAAAGGATGACCTGGAGTTGTTGCAACGCGTGGTCAAGCTCGACGCTCTATCCGAAAGCTGGCGCGGCTACTTCAAAAATCAACTCACAAAACTAACCCAGTAATGATATCTCAATGATGAACAGGAAAGGTTGATTTCATGATGTCGAGTAAATGGTTGGTTCAAGTTCTTTGTATAGTCACTGCGCTCGCATTTGCGAGTTGCAAAGCTGGAAATACGAACTCGCGATCCGCAACTGGATCAACAAATGCTCCTGCGGACCAATCTGACAGTGCCGAAGCGGGAGTCGAGAAAGTCAAACCGGCTGCTGGGAAAGGGAATGTGCAGGGAAAGGTTTTCTACAACAGCAAGCCGGTCGAGAATATTGAAGTTAGATTGTGCGAGACATTCAACCAATACTTCGGCGGTTGTGGCGGCAAAATCTATACAGCGCGAACCGACAAAGATGGTGAGTATGTTATTACTGACGTTGAACCAAAAGTTTATGAGGGTTTGCTGGCACGAGTGTTTGACACCGACTCCTCGATCTTCGCTACGACAGGCATCGCCGGAATCAGTTCAAACAAGTATGAGATTGTTGCTAACAAGACCCTGTTTGTGACGCCCACCCATCTCTTCAAGTCGGATCTGAAGCTTCTCAATCCTAAAGCAGGAGCGAAATTAAGCGCGCAAAACCTGGAATTAAAATGGGACTCGTATCCGGACGCTTCCTATTACAAATTCAGCATTTACCCTGAAGAGACCAGCGTCACATCTCCTTATATTAATGAGCGCATCGAAGGAACTTCTTTTACGATCGATAAGCCCCTGCAGAAAGGCACTTACCGCTGGCAGGTAAGCGCCTACAACAGCTCGGATCGAAAGCTGGCTGAAAGCAGCGACGACATTAAGTTCACAATTAATTGATCAGGGCAGGAATTACGGGCACACGGGGAGCGCAACATGGCTAGTAATCACATCGCAACTTATTTGAACGATCATCTGTCAGGTGCTGTGATCGCTATCGAACTCTTGGAACACCTGGAAGGTGGCTATGCCAACACTCCGATAGCGGAGTTCTTTTCCAAGTTGCGAGCCGAGATCGAAGCTGACCGTCAGGAGCTGGAAAGTCTTATGGACCACCTGCAGATCGCTCAAAGCCGAACCCGAAAAGCGTCAGCCTGGTTCGCGGAGAAGTTTACGGAACTCAAGCTGAGGCTGGACGATCGGGCGGGCGGTGATCTGCGCCTGTTCGAATCACTCGAAGCACTGTCGCTGGGTATTGAGGGTAAAAGGTCGTTGTGGCTGGCATTGTCCAAAGTGGCGGAAGAAACGCCCACTCTTCGAGCGGTTGACTACGAACGCTTGACACAGCGCGCGGAGGAGCAACGCAGCCGAGTCGAGGTGATGAGACTGGACACCGCCAGGACGGCTCTTGCATTTACGCCTCAAGCAATTGAAACCTAACGCCCGCCCGAGGACCGTCACGGGGGGAATGATCTGCACAATGTTCAAGTAGCGTCAGTAGCGAGCGGTATCGCAAGACGCTCAATTCTACCCATTGTTCGCTGCGCTCAGTGCGCGCGAGACGCCCGCGGTCCCAGTGATAGCCGCCCGAGCAGCGTCAGTTACGAGCGACCCACAAGATGTTCAACTGTAGCCATTGAACTGTTGCCGCTATCATGTTGCGGGTATATATTCGCTAGTGGCGTAGGCAAAATACCCGGCCAGGCGCGAGCCGTCTCGGATCTTTTCTTAGCACAGAACTTAATCATTTCTAACTCACAGATCTCCATGAGTTGGACCAAAGAACAAGCCGGCAACGAAACCACCCCCACTGATCCGGGCGCTGCTTTCTTTCTCCCAGGATCCACCTATTCAAATCACTTGTCCTACTTCCTAAAGCTGGCCGTTGTTGCAATCGTCTACTTTGGGGCGGCGAGACTTGGATTGTCCCTGGCTTCCATCCATGCCAATGTATCGCCGGTTTGGCCACCCTCGGGAGTTGCCATCGCAGCAGTTGTGTTGTTGGGCTATCGGATGTGGCCCGCGATTCTGGTTGGAGCCTTCCTGGCGAATCTACTCACTCCGGTCTCAGTTGCAACCGCCGCAGGCATCTCTATAGGCAACGCCCTGGAAGCGTTGTCCGCCGCCTTTTTGCTTCGCTTCCTGGATTTTCATAAGGCATTTGATCGGGCCAGGGACGTCTTCAACTTTGCGCTGGTTGCTCTTCTTTGCACGACGGTAAGCGCGGTCGTGGGCACTTTTAGTTTGTTCCTCGGTCATGCAGCAGCCTGGCAAGACTTCGGTTCTCTCTGGATGACGTGGTGGCTGGGTGACACGGTGGGAGCTTTAGTGGTAGCCCCTCTACTGGTGACCTGGGGCACTGGATCTTTTCCCTGGTCAAATAAGCGTTATGTTGAGGCGGCGCTTCTGCTGACACTGATGTCCATATCCTCAATGGCGACTTTCGGTGGGCCAGCGCCGATCCCGCTTCGGTATTACCCCATTGCGCGCCTGATGGTACCTTTTTTCCTTTGGGCCGCATTTCGGCTGGGTCAGCGGGGCGTCACCCTTGCGTTAGTAGTCGTTTCGCTATTCGCGATCGTGGGTACGGCTCAAGGTGTTGGACCATTTGTCGGTAGGACGCCGAACGACTCACTGCTTCTATTGCAGGTGTTCCTCGGCTCCAACGTCGTGATGTTTATGTTTCTCGCAGCCACAGTGGAAGAACGACGGCGTGTGGCGGCGACATTACATGAAAGCGAACGACGCCTGGCAGCAAATTTGGCCGTAACTCGAATCCTCGCCGAATCGCCGGCGTTGAGCGACGCTACCCTGCGGATTCTGGAAACGATTGGCAAGTCGCTCGACTGGCAACTAGGCGACCTCTGGACGCTCGATCCATCGAGAAATGTACTGCGCTGCGTAAACGTCTGGCACGCTCACTCAGCCAAAGTAGAAAAGTTTGAATCAGCAACTAAGGAAATGACGTTTGCACCCGGCGTTGGCTTGCCGGGCAGTGTATGGGCCAACCCCGAGCCCGTCTGGCTTCCAGATCTTACCCGCGCAGCAAATTTTCCGCGCGCGCCCTTAGCGGCCGCGGAAGGTCTCCACTCGGGCTTCGCGTTTCCCATTTTTTTTGGCGAAACTTTTCTTGGAGCAATTGAGTTTTTCAGTTCTGAGATTCGCAGACCGGATGATGCTTTGTTATCGATGTTCGGAAGCTTCGGGCATCAGATTGGACAATTTATCGTACGCAAGCGAGCTGAGGAAGAACGCGAACATTTGTTGGACCGGGAACACGCTGCTCGCGCCGAGGCAGAAGCAGCCAATCGAACCAAGGACGAGTTCCTCGCGATTGTCTCGCATGAGTTGCGCACTCCGCTAAATGCCATCGTCGGTTGGGCCAGTCTCTTAAACGGCGGCCAGCTTGATGAGACGATGGCAACTCGCGCAATCGAGATTATCGATCGCAACGCAAAAGCGCAGGCCAAACTGATTGAAGATATCCTGGATGTCTCCCGTATAGTGTCGGGCAACCTCCGGCTCGACCTCCGGCCCGTGCAGCTCGAGCAAGTCATCAAAGCTGCAATTGATTCAGTGGGCCCGATCGCCGATGCCAGGAAGATCGAAATCTTCGTTGCCCTCGATCCAAACACCCGTCCCGTGTCAGGCGATGCCGATCGCCTCCAACAAATTGTTTGGAACTTACTCTCTAACGCCGTGAAATTTACTCCCAGCGGCGGGTTAATAAGCGTTTTACTGAAAGGCGGCCCCTTACACAATGAGATCACTATAAATGATACCGGCGAGGGCATCGCTCCAGAATTTCTGCCCCACGTGTTTGATCCTTTCCGGCAGGCGGACGGCTCAAAGACAAGAAGACACGGCGGTCTAGGTCTCGGTCTCGCGATTGTACGTCACCTGACGGAGTTACATGGAGGCGTTGTGAAGGCGCAGAGCGATGGTCCCGGAAGAGGAACGACGTTCACGGTAAGTGTTCCTTGCGTGAGCGTTGAAACAGAATCAGAGCCGCGAAAGGATGGGCAGTTCCTGCAAGATGGCAAAGCGGAATTGGTCGGGTTGCGTGTGCTGACAGTTGAGGACGACTCCGATTCGCGAGAAATGTTGGAACTAGTGCTACGATCGAGGGGAGCCGAAGTGGTGTCGGTCAGTTCCGTGCACGAGGCCCTGCAGGTTTTGAGCAGCAACGGTTGGAAGCCGGAAGTGCTGGTGTCAGACCTGGGAATGCCGGACCAGGACGGTTATGACTTAATCAGGATGTTGAGATCCCGAAGTGCAGCGGAAGGCGGCCATATCCCAGCCCTCGCAATCACAGGCTACGCAGGACACGACGAAGGCGAACGCGCACTAGCGGCCGGCTATCAAACTCAACTAACCAAGCCGGTGAACTGGAACGAAGTAGTAAAGACCATCATGACGCTCACTCAGAATGGCCGCTGATTGCGGTTTGCTGACCAATGAATTGGTCAATAGTAGATTCCGGTTGCACCTCCACGGGTGCGACACCTCGGCGGAAGATCCGCGCGTTCGTCTTACCCTTCAAACGATGAACGCCTTGCTCGACGCGAACCATGCACCCTTCGCGTAATCCCACTACAGGCGTTTCGTTTTCTTCCAGAAATTGATTAATCCGTACTTCCCTTGTCTCGCCCATATGAGTCGAGTTGGGATCGGGATCGAGATAATTGGCGTTAATCTGAAAGCTTATCAGTCCCAGAGAATCAAACGATGGTGGTTGGATGATCGGCATGTCGTTGGTTGTCTTGATCGTCGGCGCGGCAACAACCGCACCGGCGCTTGAACCGATGTAAAGCATCCCTTCGTTAACACGCCTGCGGATCGGTAGTAACAAGTCAGCCTGGTAGAGACTATGCAAGAGTCTGAAGGTATTCCCTCCGCCAATGAAAATCGCTCCCGCTTGATTGATTGCATTCTTAGCATCCGCGACTTCATGCACTGAGTCGAGCTCATATCCCATCGCTTCGTATCGCTTCCGCGCCTGCGACGTATAATCATCGCGATCGTAAAGGGCGAAGGGTACGAAGAGTACGCGTTTGGAAGAGCCAAGAAAGTTTCGAATTTCCTCTTCGGCGTGATCCAGGTAAGCGCTGCCATGAAGAGTTGAATTGCTGATCAAGAGGAGCTGTTTCACGTTTTCAGCGTTCGCCATATCTTCCCCAACATGGTGTGAATGGGATTCTACTTTGGGATTGTTTTTAAGTCGTCCGTTTAGGAAGCAGACTTGTCTGCCGTCGCGGGGCGGGGCACAAGTGCCCTTGCTAAACGGTACAATTGGGGAATTTCGGTGGCCACGGAGTGCCGGCCCTACAATCTGGTGGCACGCTTCTGTTCATATGCAGCGATGTCGGCTTCATGAAGGAGAGTTAGACCAATGTCATCGAGGCCTTCCAACAGGCAGTG
>DATBRN010000353.1:0-17968 GCA_036560225.1 Pyrinomonadaceae bacterium
GGCGGGCCTTCGCTCGCGTCGAACTCTTCCATTTCCTTGCTCCAGTCAGAGCCAATGCGGCTCTGCAGAAGTCGGACGCAACGATTCCAGCGCAGGATCGCATCGTCATTGTCAGCCGGCTTAAGCTTTTCTGCCTCCTCAAAGAGTCCCATTGCTTCTTCGAAAATCGGCAGTACCGTATGGGGCGGCCGTCCGGCCCGCAGCTGCGACTTTCCTTTTCGCTCCTGAAGAATGCCAAGGTGATAGACGCGCTCATACTCGCTCGACAAACCACGAAACACACGTTCGGCTTCAGCATATCGATCGGAGACCTCGCCGGTAAACTGATCCGTGATCGCGAGCCCCAGAAGACGCAGTGCTGACTGGTTGTCAGGCTCGATAGTGAGTATGTCACGACAGATCGACTCTGCCTCGCCCGGTTCATTCAGGTAACGATACACTTCTGTCTTAGAGATCGCTTCAGCAATCCCGGCTTTTGAGATTGGCTTAAGTTTTAGGTCCATCTGGCCACTCCCGTTTCTTTCTGCTTATCTTCCGCAAGAACCATCGCACCGGATCGTAGTACTGATCAACCACTCGTTCTTTAAGCGGAATGATTGCGTTGTCTGTGATGTGAATGTCTTCAGGACAAACCTCTGTGCAGCATTTTGTAATATTGCAATAACCGATGCCCAGCTCTTCCTTTAGCAGTGCGGTCCGATCCAGGCCGTCGAGCGGGTGCATCTCTAAACCTGCAATCCGAACGAAGAAGCGTGGTCCACCAAATTGCTCTAACTTCTCGTGGTCGCGCAAGACGTGACAAACGTTCTGGCAAAGGAAACACTCAATGCACTTGCGAAACTCCTGCACGCGATCGATGTCCTGTTGGTACATCTTCCATTTAGCGTCGGGCCGCGGCGTGAACGGCGGGATTTTGCGGTTGATCTTGTAATTCCAAGCCACATCGGTAACGAGGTCTCTGATAACGGGGAAGGTCTTGATAGGACGAACAGTGATTGGCTCAGCGACCGGCAAAGCATCCAGTCGTGTCTTACAAGTCAAACGCGGCCGGCCGTTGACTTCAGCCGAACACGAGCCACATTTTCCTGCTTTGCAGTTCCAACGAACGGCGAGATCCGGTGCGTCGTGCGCCTGAACATAGTGCAGCGCGTCGAGCACAACCATCCCGGGCGCGATTGGAACTCTATAGTCAACGAGCTCTCCGCTGTTGCGGTCGCCACGAAAGATTTTGAAGATTGCGTCAGACATGTCAGTCGCCAGTTGCCAGTCTCCAGTCTCCAGTCTCCAGTTGTCGGTGGTCAGTGGTCGGTTGTCAGTTGACTACGGACTACGGACAAATGACAACGAACCACTGCCCATCCCTCATTTGCTCTCGAGAATCTGTCTTAACTCCGGGGGCATTTCCGGAATCGCTCTTTGAAACAGACTCATTCTATCTCCATCGCGAGCCACAATGTTGTTCTGTTTTCCCCACCTGTCATCATAGTTGGGATAATCGATCCGGCTATGCGCGCCCCGACTCTCCTGCCGTTCCAGCGCACTTATGGCAACGGCTTCTGAAACTGTCAACATCGATTTGAGGTCGCGGGCTAAATGCCATCCAGGATTGAATAACCTTGAACCCTCAACCCGCAATCGAGAGGCACGCTCTTTCAATTCCTGAATCTCAGAAATCCCCTTTTTAAGATCTTCTTCATTCCTAAAGATCCCAACATAGTTTTGCATTACCTCTTGCAGCGTCTCGTGAATTCGATAAGGGCTTTCACCTTCGCTGCGCGCAAAAGGTTCGAGCATTTCCCTCGAGCCCTCCTCGGTTTGCTGCGGACCAATATTCACCGAACCCGCCTTTCCCGCATGTTCCGCCGCGGCAAGCCCAGCCCGCCGGCCAAAAACCAGTAAATCCGAAAGCGAGTTTCCGCCTAGACGATTGGCCCCGTGCAATCCTGCTGCCGCTTCCCCGGCAGCAAACAAACCGGGAACTGTTGCCGCAGCGGTCTCGGCGTCAACGCGAATGCCACCCATCATGTAGTGGCACGTTGGACCAACCTCCATCGGCTCCTTAGTGATATCGACATCAGCTAACTCGCGAAATTGATGATACATGCTCGGAAGTTTCTTCTTCACATAGTCTGCGGGCTTATGCGAAATATCAAGGTAAGCGCCACCATGCTCGGTGCCGCGTCCTTCCTTCGCTTCTGTGTAAATCGCGCGAGCAACAACATCACGTGTCGATAACTCCATCTTTTCCGGGTCGTAGCGCTCCATGAAACGCTCACCATTCTTGTTGCGCAAGACTCCGCCTTCACCACGCACCGCCTCAGTCACTAAGATTCCCTGTACGCCCGGCGGCCAGACCATCCCCGTCGGATGAAACTGGACAAATTCCATGTCCATTAACTCGGCTCCCGCATCATAGGCCAAAGCCATTCCATCGCCGGTGTATTCCCAGGAATTAGAAGTGATGCTCCAAGCTTTGCCAATTCCTCCGGTCGCGATTACGACTGAATTTGCTTTGAAAACTACAAATCGCCCAGTCTCGCGCCAGTAACCCATTGCGCCCGCAACGCGGTCACCGTCCTTGAGCAACCTTGTTATGGCACACTCCATGTAAACGTCAATGCCCATATGCACGCCGCGATCCTGCAAGGTACGGATCATCTCGAGGCCCGTGCGATCACCAACGTGACAGAGACGCTTAAAAGTGTGACCGCCGAAAGCTCGCTGTAGAATCTCACCATCCGTGGTGCGGTCGAATAGCGCGCCCCACTGTTCAAGCTCCCGAACGCGATCCGGCGCTTCCTGGGCATGCATCTGGGCCATACGCCAATTGTTCAGAAACTTGCCTCCACGCATTGTGTCGCGAAAGTGCGTGCGCCAGTCGTCCGCCGCATCAACGTTGGCCATTGCCGCGGCGATACCGCCCTCAGCCATCACTGTGTGTGCCTTGCCGAGCAGTGACTTGCAAACGACTCCAACGCGCGCGCCCTTCGCGAGTGCTTCGATCGCCGCCCGCAGTCCCGCGCCGCCGGCGCCGACAATCAAGACATCTTGTTCGTGAATTTCGTATTCTGCGGTCACAGCAGTCTCAGATCCTGAATGGTTCCCGTGGCAACCAATCTAATGTACAGATCAGCAAGACCAACCGAGAACAGGCTCAGCCAGGCAAACAGCATGTGATGTTCATTGAGAAATGAGAAGCCGCGCCAGGCGGTATGGCGAGGCCCTCCCAGCGCCACACAGGAGAAACAATCGACGTTTCCGCCAAGAATGTGACGCAGCGAGTGACAAGAGAACGTATAGAACGTGAGTAGCACAATGTTGACCAACAGCACGAGCGAGCCGACTCCAATGCCGAAACCGCCATCAAACCAGAATCCTTGAAAAGCGTCGTACCACAGAATGACAAGGAATATCAGAGCGACGTAAAGAAAATAGCGGTGTAGGTTCTGAAGAATAAGCGGAAATGAAGTTTCACCGCTGTATCGGTGCGAGCGTGCCTCGCCAACCGCACAGGCCGGCGGGTCAAGGAAGAAAGCGCGATAATAAGCTTTCCGGTAGTAGTAACAGGTTGCGCGAAACCCGAGTGGAGCCCACAGAATCAGGACGGCCGGAGACAGGGGCCACCAATGAGGCTTGATCAATGGTGAATAGAAAGGCGAGAGGTAAGGACCCCACTCATAATGAGCGCCCTCAAATGTTCTCAAAGTGGCATAGATGCTGAAGGCTCCGAGAATCGCTACCACCGGAATCAGCTCAAGCCACCACGCGTCACGCCGCAAGGTTTTGCCAAACCCGACTGCCGTTCTCGATTGAGCCATGTAGGATAACTCCGTAGGGTCTCGGTCGTTGATCTAGGTTAATTTACCATGGAGACGGCGATGACATTGAGCAACAACTGCTGTTGAAATTGTTTTTTATTCTCAACTGCTGGCGACAACCTTACATAAACAGCAGGCCTCTACTTACCTAGTTGCTTCTAAGAAACGAGCGGGGCCAAGCCCACCTTCCTGACCCTGAGGTTACTGGACTTTATCAATAGCTTCCAGATTGAAAACCTTTCGATCCAGATTAAAAAGGCAACTCTGATAATCTCAGGGTCGGGAAGGCGGGCTTGCGCCCGCTCGGTTACCGATACCTAAAAGAGCGATCCGGTATCACCTGGAAGCATAGCCTTACGCACCAGCGGAATTGGTGGGCCGCCGTATTTTAAGAACTCATCGTGAAACGATTGCCATGCCTGTTTGCCACCGCGCGAGGCGGTCCAGTCTTCGCGGAGTTTACGAATCATCAGTTTGCCCATCGTGTAGTTGAGATAAGCCGGATCAAAAGTTCCGCGTGCGGCCTGCTGCCGGGCGTTTCCCGCATCCTGATAACCCTGCTCGAGAAACATCTTCTCGGAGTCTTCGACTGTCATCTTGCCAGTGTGCATCTCGATCGCGGAAACAAAACGCACGTTGCGAAGTAATGCTTCGAGAAGTTGGCCAATATGCATTTCCGCGTCGCCATTGCCAAGCCCGGCTTCCCACATCATCTCCTCGGTGTAGTGGGCCCAGCCTTCTGCGAATGCATAGCCAACAAACAACTGGCCCAGCTTCGATGACGAGCGGTTCGCATGCAGGAACTGCAGGAAGTGTCCCGGCCAGACTTCGTGTACAGAGGTGAAAAGCAAACTCCCTATCCCAGGCACGTAAGAGTCCTTCTCTTTTTGCGACCAAGAGGGATCCGGCGGTGCAATGTAATAGATTGAAGGTAAACTTTTTTCATAAGGACCAGGGATATTGATGTAGGCGAAGTTCCAGCGACGATATGCGGGCGCTTCTGCAACCTTCGCTTCTTCCGGACCCGGGATGGTTACAACCTTTTTCTCGAGAATAAACGACTTGAGGTCGCGCAGTTGTTTGCGCGCTCCCTCAACTGCTCCGCCAGTCGGTTTATCGGCCTGTGCTTTGGCAACACATTCCGTAATCGGCTTCCCCGGATCGAAGGTGGCGCAGGCCTCCTTCAAAGCTGCGAGATTTCGCTCGAGATCTTTTCGACCTACCTCCGCAAGCTCACTGAGGGGAACATCCACGCGCTCGGTGGCCTTAAGCATCTCGCTAAACTTTTCAGCTCCCAAGGCGAAGTCGTTAGTGGCGGTGGCTTCCTGGGTTTTGAACCACGCATCGATGTCCTTCATCGCTTTGAGAGCCCCGTCGTTCGCCTCTTTGAAATTTTTCTGAAGCTGTTCGTCTTTCACACCCGCGAAAATGGCGGGGACGTCCTTTTCGTAAAACGAAACCAGGCCGCCGTAGGTGGTATGCCCGATGTTCACGAACGTCTTCGGCAAAGGCGTGCGCAGGTTTTTGCGTATCTGATCGAGCGCGATGGGAACTGCCTTGGCGTAGGCGGTGTAAGCCTTGAGACGTTGATCGAGCGGCGCATATTCCCGGGAAACATAAACATCCGGATCAATGGCATCGGCGTAATATTGCGGACATCGTTTCGGCCACTCCGCTGACTCAAGCCAGAACAGATCGCTATCAATCACTGAGGCGACGTAATTGCGTTCGAAACGTTGCTTCTCGCTGAGTGCTGATTCCTGGAAGCTCCCAACTCGATCCTTCTCACTGTGCAGCCGCTTGATTTCTTTGGCTAAACCCTCGGCGCTCCAGTCCGGTAGCTTGCCATCAAATTCGTGCCGACCGGCGCGCACTGCAAAATCGGGCCGCGCCACAAAGTAGGCTTCGAGAAAGCCGTTTAAGTATGAATCCCAGTCGGCAGAGTCGCTAGTCTTCACTGCTGTTTGGTTCTGGGGTTGGGTTGTTTGCTGGCAGGCGCTGAAGCACAGAAAAGACGCACAAGCCACGGCCAAGAGAAGCCGAGGCAGAAGTTTGGCTGACATTCACTTGGATCCCCTTCGATAGATTGGAACTTGGCGGCTAAGTGTAGAGAAGAGCCAAACTTGACGCAAGCCGCTCGGGAACGGTAGGACACCTAACTGTAGCAAGAGTTATGAAAGTCATTTTCCATTTCTCATTTTTCATTTTTCATTTGTCATCGCATGGGGGACTTTGGCTTCGAATAGCAAAGGTTACATGAGAGATTTTGAGAAGCTGAATTCTTGCGATGACAAATGAGAAATGAAAAATGAGAAATGAAAAATGTTTCTCCTCGATCTTCGCCCCAATTCTGCCTACAAACCGAACCTTGCTCGGTACTCGCCGGACACGAGGAACGACTCCACCATGTCGGCTCGCTTGACGCGGTTCAGCGCCACGTCGTCATCGCGTACGTTCTCACCTGGCACGCTAACCTGATTCATTTTGTTGAGCCAGAAATCGTAACCAGCAAAGTTGTTGTCGGGTGGGTCGTTGGCATCACGACGCAAATAACCAAAGTATTGCATCAAGACGAAAGCCGGATTGTATTGTTTATCAAAGACGGTGTTACTCTCGATAACACTCTTTAGCGCTGCAGCGCGCCCCAGAGTATTTCCCCCGCCATAAGCGTTAATGGCAGCTTGCCGCTCGCTTGCCGTTGGAACGACGCCTTCGTTGGCGAACATCGTGTCGACGTATACAAGCGCGTTTTGGCCCTGCGGGAATTCCGAGATGAATTCCGGACGCGAAACAAACTCCTCAAGAAAAGCCTGGCGATTGGCTTCCAACAGCGCTTCCCAACCAGTGTTGCCAACGATCAGGCCATCCCCAATCCTTCTTTGGTCTTTCAGGAAGGTCAGATAGCTTGGGTTTGATGGGTCGTTGCCGAAGGCCGCTTTGTGTGCACGAAAAACAAAATAGCCCGACTGCTGAAACTCTATCGAGAGGAAAAAGGCGGCGGAGACATTTATGCGCCGGTCATTGATGCAGGCGGCGTTGGAGCCGCAGATGGCGATCTGGTTCTCCCAGAAGTTTTGGCCCGCGGTGTCTGACTGACGGGCGAGAAAATCGTGGTAGTGCTGGCCGACAAAGATATCGCGGAAGTCGATCGGATTCGGCCCAGCTTCAATCGCATCATCGTTAATTACTACGGAAGCGGTCGACGGACTGCCGAGCAGCGCTTGGCCCGTGCCGTTTGAGAGTGTAATCGTGAATGTCTCAGTGCCCTCGAGCTTGATGTCTTCACTAATAAGAATGTCGAAAGATTTACTCGTCTCGTTCTCGCCGAAACGCAAGGTGCCTATCGCGGAAGTATAGTCAGTGCGCTGGGAGGCTGTGACGCCACCCGTAATGTAATCGATAGTTGCCGGACCGGATACGTCGCCGGTCCGTAAGACTGTAATTGTTTTGAACGTCATGTCTTCGTTCACGTTATAAGTGGCGGCGTCAAACCGGACGACGGAGGGCCCTGCGGCATGAGCGACGTGCGAGGTTTTGAGTGCCGCCAGCGCAAGTAACAGTGCAAATAGCACCATACATGCCGGCCATATGAATGCACGACTAGAATTTACCGGCTTCTTATTCCGTGGTCTCATGAACTTCTCCCTAAGGTATGTAGTGATTTATCGACTCGAGTTGAGGAAAAGAGGGGCAAGCAAAATAGTAACCTCTGCGGTACTCCCGGCGCAAAACTTTGGGGTGCGGTGACCGTAATCCTGGGACCGCGGGCGTCTCGCCCGCGGTCCCAGTAGAAGCGGTCCAAGTGAACACGTAGCCTGTGGCGAATCACCTCACTCCAAATGTACTCAACATCCCACGGGCTGCAAGCCGTTTGCGCGCCTCCACAGCCTCAGGGCTGCGTGGGTAGCGATGCACCAGCTCTTGCCAGCCTTCGCCGTCATACCGAAATTTCTTCTCGCGGGGGTCGAAGACGAACGTGACGCCCTGGCGATTGTAGCGATCGAGACCGTTGAAGTTGAGATAGTAACTGAAGAGCGGCGCACCTCCGGCGGTTATCTCTTTGTCGTCTAGCCTGCGCGCAGCATCTCGTGAGAGGCGACCAGCAATGTCTTCTGCCGCTTCGGCGTAAATCATCAAGACCTCCGGGCGCAGTTCCGAAAACGAAAAGTTGTCGAGGAAAATCTTTGCGCGTACGATCTTATCGAAGTCTTCGGAACCTTTGATAAGACGCAGAAGCCTGGCATCATCACCTGCGCGCGAAGGTGAAGCGAGAGCATCGCGCTGTACCCAACCATTTGTCCGAGTAGTGACATTGACTCTGTAAAAAACAACTCCATCGCGGTTTCGTTTCTCTCCCCTGATTGCAACCAGCACCCCACGGCTCATTCTGCGCAATAACGTTCCGGAGAATTCAGGTCTGGTCCTCAACGCAGAAAGGCGTTCATCTATAACTACCGCAACGCGACCACCGGCGGGCGCACGTCGCTTAGCAAAAGTTGACGCCGGCAAGAACACTAAGACGACACAAAGAAATGTCATTGAAAACTCTCGTAGGTGATTCACAGCTCGAGCCTCCTGACAAACTGGTTTTATCTAGGGTGACGGTTGAAGACGACTGCGGGCGGGGATTTAGCGGGAGAGTCGACGCCGGGCTGTTTGCCGAGCCGGTGGTCGAACGGAAAGACTGGTCAGTTTAGAACTTGCAGACTTCGCGCCTGTTTGTGCTGCAATTAGGCGCTCAGCGAACGAGGCGTGATGAAAGTGACAAATGGCCACGGCCAGCGCATCGGCAGTGTCGTGAGGTTCAGGCACGCTGGCAAGCGAGAGCAGCCTCTTCACCATTTGCTGAACCTGAAACTTTTCAGCGTTCCCTTGACCAACTACGGTTTGTTTCACGAGTCTGGGTGAATACTCATGAATTTCGAGCGCAGCACGCTCGGCCACGAGCATCGCCACGCCACGCACCTGGCCCAGCTTCAGCGTGACTTTGACGTTGGTTGCGAGGAATCCATCTTCAATGGCGCACGCATCCGGGCGAAGACGCTGAATGATCTCTTCAAGCGCATTGGCGATTCGCAACAGGCGCGCTGGAAATTTCTGAGCCGTGGATGCTCGCACGGTGCCACATTCAACCAGGCGGTAGCGCCGGGCGTCGCCTTCGATTACGCCCCAGCCCGTTGTCTCGCTGCCGGGATCAATTCCTAGGATGCGCATAGAAGAAGCAGGTAGCCCGAGAAACTTACATCTGTCGAAGCTGGGCGCCAGGTTAAGGATGCGAGTCTGAAGCTGTTATTGCAGCTAGCATTCGGCTCCCTAGGCGCTTGTAGACGCACATATCTCATTCGACGGCGCGCAGTATACTACACCACAAAACGTCGGCAGTGACTTTTCTTCGTTTCCTGAGTACGGTTCATTGCCAGGGTTCTTGCATTTCACCTTCTGCGGCAGTGCGACTTGATGGTCGCTATCACTTTATTGTTTGAAGTATCAATCACTGAGACGTCGTTAGACAGTCCGTTGGCGACACTACTCCACTCGGATATGCTCTGCAGAAAGTTTTTCATGTTACCTGTTAAGTTCTCAGATTGGCTTTAGCTTGTTAACCTCGCAATTCAGACGCGGTTGGTCGGGATTTGAGAAATCCAACTGGTCCCAAGCTATACGATAACCACCATGTTTCTTTCTGGCGCGTAACAAGGGTAGCGCCGCGCGACCTATCGAGAATGCAGCGAGACGCTCAAGCATGGCATAACTCCCGACATGAAACTCCGTTACAAAGCAGCGCCCTTTGCGGAGTTCAGCTTGTACCTCTTCCACGCGACCAATCGAACGCCCATTCAAACTTAAGACGCGGCGACCCAACAGCAGTTCGAGGTTGATTTCCTGTTTCGACATTATTTTCGCCTGGCTCCCGGAATACGTCCGATAACGTTTCGACGCAGCCATTTCTCACACGCGAGGGCCGAAGTCTTTTCGGCGTCCACGCCGACAGTGACCGTCACGCCCTTGATGGTTACTTTGGACCACGGGACGCGAAATGGATCGTGATCCGCCGCGCCCCAACGCTTTGCCAGGCGCGCGACCCAGCGGGCAAACATGGGATGGAGGCGCCTTGCCTGGGTTACCGAACCGACCTCAATGTGAGTAATTTCCGGCTGACTTCGGCCATCCACGGTCATGACGATTCCATCACACTTACCCATATTGTTGTCGTTTCGATCGACCAATTGCTTGTCGAGACAATCTCTAATTAATTTCATCAGCCGCCTCCGAGAATCTGCAGCGGGATAGTGACCACTGCCAAAACAAACGCCAGTCCGATAATTAGCAGCACCACGCCGTTTGAGAACCAGCCGTTGCAGTGGCCCCTAACAAAATCCTGGTCATTCATTAGAAACAGAAATGGCACTGTCGATACTGGAAGTGTCGCAGCCGTCAGCGCCATTGAAAAGATGGTTAACCTGAGTGGGTCTATGCCTATTAAAACGAGTATCGCACCGAGCAGAACGACCAGACTGTAGGTCAGGCTGAAACGTGCCTCGTCAATGGGGCGTTGATTCTCGCTCCAGTTCCAACCGAAACCCTGCGCCGCGAGATAAGCGACTTGCAGTGTGACCTCCAACGCAGCGCCCAGGCAGGCAATGCCGAGTGAGGCCACAAAAAGCCAGAAGCCCCATTCTCCAAAGACCGGAACCAGCAAGAGTGGTAATTGGTTGTAGTGCTCAACCTGAATGCCCTTTGGCAACATCACCATAGCCGCCAGTATCAGCACGGCAACGGAAGTGGTGCTACCGAAGCTCATTCCTACTGTCGCAACGACACGATTGATATTTATATAACTCTCGTCCCAATCATCTTCAATCGCTCCCGAGGAGTAGAAGAAAAGAAGGTACGGCGAAATGGATGCCCCCAGAATCGAAACGGCAATGAACCAGTAACGGCCTCCGTCATGTTTGGGTAGGGTTGGTACTGCGCCGGCGGCAACATCACGCCATTGGGGCTTGAGAACGAAAACCCCCACAACAAAGCAAAGCGTTACCAGTCCCAGAAAGGAAACACCTTTTTCAATAATCTCGAAGTTGCCCCGCCAGATCAGTAACCAGATTAGAAGGGCAGCCGGCAAAGCCCACCATTGAAAGCCAATTCCTGTCGCCAGCTCCAGCACCACACACACGCCGCCAAGCTCCGCACCGAGCACAAGAAGGCAAACCGCCGCGAGGACGACAAACATAAACAGGAAGTAATTAAAACCAAATCGCTCGCGAATCGCGTCGGCAATGGCACGTCCGCTAACAGCGGCCAGACGTCCCGACTGTTCTACCAGAAAGATCACGCAGAGACCTCCAAGCAGAATCGCCCAGATCAATTGAAAGCCAAACTCCGCTCCGGCCTGGGCCGCAGTGGCTATCGAGCCTATTTCGAGGAAGCCACCTACGCTGGTAACAATTCCCAGGGCTATTTCCAGAATTTTTTTCATTGCCCCGGAGCTTGAACTGACATTTGTTTCAGAACTGCGCCGAGCGCTTGCTCTTCTGCGATGAATTCAGTTGTTGCCACATCGAGTCTGGGATCTGACCACCCTCAACGGCCAGCCCTGCCTTATCCAGCGAGCTCTGGAGTCGGTGTTGTTGTTGGGCGCCGGTAGGTTGGTTTTGAACGCGATTCGTCGGTGGATTGGGTGGCTGATTCTTATTGGCTGAACAATCAAAGTAAAGCAATCCTGACAGGCTAACGCCCGCAAGGATTAAAGCTAACTTGCCTAAACCTTCCCTTGTTCGATTCATGTCCGCTCCCGCGTAGCGGCGAATCATTATTGCGATTTAAGACGTTTGCCAGGGCGACCTTCCCTTCCAGCCGGCGACGCGGCCGGAAAGAGATCAGCCAAAGCTTCACGGGCCAGCAATTGCCACTCGTCCTTTGTCGGTGCCCAATCGAAATTTTCATAAAGCAATTTACCATCCGCTGGGGGAACCGTGAAGTCGTAGACCGAAGGCTGGCGAAACTTCTCCGGACCGACAGGAGAAGCTTCTAAACTCTCCCGTTGCGTTTCGAAGCAGGCAAACATTCGCCTCTTGAGTTTCTTAGCACGTTCATCGAGCATCAATGTCGTTATCTCTCGTTTTGTACCCGGCAAGAACTCAGGCACTTTTATCTTGAAGTCTTCGCTTGGATGCAGCGCCATTTCAAACAACACGGGGGGCTCGAAACCGTCTTGCTTCAGCAGTCGCAGCGCGGCATGCGTTGCGAAGGCGGCCGCGTCGTGATCCGGGTGACCACCTTCGTATGGATGGGTCACGACAATGTCCGCCTCAGACTGCTTAAGAAATGTGGCTATTCTCTTCGTTAGGTCTGCCAGACACTGAACAGCAAAACGATCCGGAACTGCGAGCTCCACAACATGGTCTTCGGGCACGTGAGCGATTTCCAGTGCTTTGAGACATTCGGCTCGCCGCGCCTGTGCATATTCAGAGCGTTCTTCGAAGCCGGCAGCTTTGGCGTCCTGCATATCGCGCGGCGCTCCGTCGGTGATATGAAGAATAGTAACGTCAACCAGCTTGGAGATAAGACAGCCTGCGCCTACAACTTCGTCTGCGGGATGGGCAACTATTATCGAGCACCGTATTTGGCGACTGAGATTACTGGCGCCGAATAAACCGGCATAGGCTGAGTGAACTCTCTTTCGTTTTCCTGGTTTGAATGGCTGAGTCATCAGCGGCTGCTCCTGTCGCCTCCAATCCCGATGAGAAGAGCGGCAGCCTGCACCGCCAGTCTGACTAATCTCGCATGAAATCAAGACATGCGTGTGTATCTCCGGTACGGAATCGCAACGCGCTCTTTGCGCAAAGAATGAGACTAAACTGACCTGAGGAGGCCTCGCCTACAAAGGAACGCTAAGCTTCTCCGGTCGGCTACGATCTTTCAGGCTTTGCAACTGTTTTATCTATTCAACCGCCGTACCAGAGGAGGCCGGTTGTCCCATAACCTTGCGGGGTAAACCATCGCTGCATCAGTGCGTAACTTGCTCGAAGGCACATTGCTTGGGTTTCTTATCCGGGCGCCAGCGCAGGAACTTCGTACCGTGACGAAAGCGACCGCCGCTAAAATGATCATATTGGACTTCAACTACGAGCTTTGTCTTGAGGGGCTCCCATTCGTCCGTCCTCTTCGTGCTCCACCGACTTGGTCCACCGGGTCTGTTCCCCGTAAATCCCGGCTCACCAATCAGCGGCTCGAGCTTTTTGGTCAGCTCTTTCTTTTCAGACTCATTAAAGCTCGAGGTGTAGCCGACGTGATGAAGCAAGCCGTTTTCGTCGTACAAACCAAGCAAGAGCGAACCGACCACCTTGCCTTTTGACGCGTATCGAAATCCGCCGACAACACAGTCGGCCGTGCGCATCCGCTTTACTTTTTGCATGCCGTCGCGCTCGCCGGATCGATAGGGGAGATCCAGACGCTTCGCGATAACACCATCCAGTTTTATTCCGGTAGTCGAAAGCCACTTGCGAGCGAGGTTGACGTTTCTGGTTTTCGGCGAAAGCTCAATGCTCGCGTTTTTTGCCAGATACTTCTTGGCAAAGCTCTCGAGTTTTTGGCGTCGCTTATTAAGTGGAAGCTCGTGGATGGCGTTTCCGGCATCATCAACGAGTAGATCAAAGACGATGAAATGCGCCGGAGTCTCTTTTGACAATTTGGTTACGCGGCTGGCGGCGGGATGAATGCGTTGAAGCAGGTCGTCAAAGGAGAGGCCGCCCTTAACGGGTATCACTAGTTCGCCGTCAAGAACAAATCTCGGTGCCTTTAGTTTCAGCAGGGCTTCGACAATCTCCGGAAAGTAACGCCCCAGTGTCTGACCGGATTTTGATTGCAGCTCAACGTTTTTTCCGTCGCGAAAAGCGAGGCAGCGAAAGCCATCCCACTTCGGCTCGTACTCCCACTCTTCTCCCTCCGGAATCTCACTCACCAGCAGGGCTTCCATCGGTGGAAAGCCAGGCTTAATTGGCAGCGTCATAGCTCCAGAAAATTACGCAGCAGCTTCTTGCCATGGGGCGTCAAGATGGATTCGGGATGAAACTGCACGCCTTCGATCTTTTTCTCCCGATGACGAAGCCCCATGATCACGCCGTCGCGTGTCTCAGCGGAGACCTCCAGAGATGCCGGCAAACTTTCACGTTCGACAATCAACGAATGGTAGCGCCCGGCTTTGAATGGAGAGTCGAGATCCCGAAAGATCGACTTGCCATCATGAACGACTTCTGAAGCCTTGCCGTGCACAACAGTGGATGCACGAACAACCCGTCCACCAAAAGCCTCACCAATCGCCTGATGGCCCAGGCAAACCCCCAGTATCGGAATGCTTCCGGCGAAGTGAGTTATCAGGGAAAGGCATATTCCGGCATCGGCGGGGCAGCCCGGTCCAGGGGAGATTAGAATTCGACTAGGTCGTCCAGCCTCAATATCAGCGAGTGTTATTGCGTCGTTCCGGCGTACCACGACATCCTCGCCAAACTCGCCCAGGTATTGGACCAGGTTATAAGTGAACGAATCGTAGTTGTCGATAACCAGGATCATCTTTTTTGCGACGCAGTCGCGCGGAAAAACGCGGATAACTCAACAAAGTTACAAGAGCAGGAAAGCTCTTCAGGTTCGCGTAATCCGCGTTAACCCGCGGCTGCTTTCTCTTCGGCTATTTCGATCGCGCGCAGCAACGCCTGAGCCTTATGAACAGTTTCCTCATACTCGCGCTCAGGTACCGAATCAGCGACGATGCCGGCGCCTGCCTGCACTGAAGCTTCTCCATTTCGCAATACGATCGTGCGAATCGCGATACACGAATCGAGGTTGTCGGCGTAGTCCATGTAGAGCACCGCGCCCGCATAAACGCCGCGTTCGTCCGGCTCAAGCTCCCGGATGATTTCCATCGCCCGCACCTTGGGCGCGCCGGTTACGGTGCCGGCAGGAAAGCAAGCTGCAAGCGCATCAAAACGATCAGAGCCTGATCGCAAACGAGCACTCAGGCTGGACACAAGATGCTGCACTTTCGAATAGCGCTCGACCGACATAAGTTCCTCAACCTTTACCGAACCAAATTGCGCCACCCGTCCCAGGTCGTTGCGTCCAAGGTCGACGAGCATCATGTGCTCAGCCACCTCCTTCTCGTCCTCCCGCATTTCTTCTGCAAGCATATTGTCTTCAGCTTCAGTCTCACCGCGTTTGCGTGTGCCTGCAATTGGGCGATAGTCCAATTGTTGGCCGCGGCAACGCACCAGCATTTCCGGAGAGGCACCTATGATTGCGTCAGCGCCAACTTTGAGCAAATAAGTATATGGAGCGGGGTTACTTTCGCGGAGCGCGCGGTAGATTGGCACTGGCCCAACTGTCACATCCTTCGAAAATCGCTGCGAAATAACTACCTGATAACAGTCGCCGGCCATGATGTGTTCTTTGACGTCGCGCACGGCATCCTGAAATTTCTCTCGAGTACAGTTTGACCGAACAGTGTTTTCTCTAGTGCCGCCCGGCTGTGAATCTCCGCTGGGCGACGAAGGTCGAGCTTCGGAGGTTAAGAGTTTTTCAATGCGCTGGGTTTCCTGAACCGCCCGCTCATAGTGTTCTCGCAAATCGATTTCGTTTGCATCAGCTTCATCTGTAAAAACTACGGAGACGATTCTTATCTGTTGTTTCACACGATCGAACGCCACCAGCGTGCGGTAGAACATCAAGAGAGCGTCCTCCGGTCGATAATCGATTTCCAGGTCACTTTGAGAATCGCCGTCGGTGTTCCTTCTCAGCGCCGGTTCAAACCATTTTGCAGCTCCATAACCAAAGTATCCGACGGCGCCGCCTGCAAGTGGACCAAGATCGCTGCGGCTAGCAAGTTTGTTTTTCCCAAAGTGGCGTCTCAGAAATTCCGTCATGCATTCCGAGTGCTTTTCCTTTACTCCGTCCTTCTCAACCATCGTCTCGTCGCCGGTGCCGCGAACAATCATGTAGGGATCAGCGCCGACAAACGAATGTTTGGCAACTACTTCGCCGCCCTCAACAGACTCCAGGAGAAAAGCGTAGGACGCCGAATCAGCGATGTTCACAAAAGCGTCAATCGGGTCAATCGGGCTAATTGAATCAGGCGCGATGGTCCTGGTAACGGCAACAACGTTGCCGCGTTTGCTGTCTTGCTCAAACTCCGCGAAGTTCGCAGGTTGGAGTTGAGAGACTGATGGGGGCGTATCGAGTTTCATCTCAGGTCACTGAGCTCTTCGCTACCAGGCAATAAGGAACTGCCGAAGCGAGTCAAACATCGAATCGAACGAATCGGCACAGAACAAGACTGGCTGATAATGTGTCGGGTCATACTCGTGTCGCGACGCCTTTTCGAAATCGAGCGGCCGAAGATCTGCTTTGTGCATCTCCTCCAATTCTCCCGCGGAGGAGAGAAGTCCGGTGCCGTAAGCCTTCACCGCTCCATTTTCACGAAGCACTCCAAACTCTATCGTGAACCAGTAAATGCGCGAGAGCCGGTTCAAGGCTTCCAGAGATGACGTGCGTTTGACAGCATTGCCAAACAAACGATTCAACTCGGCAAGTCGCGTGCTCGCGAGCGTCACCGCGTGGCCGACAATCTCATGTACGACATCCGGTTCAGGCGTATAGAGAGGTGTCGAGTGATGCCGAATATACTGCGTGCAGAGGAACGTGCCTGAAGCTAGCGACTCAAGAAAGACGCGTGGCTCGACCAGACCGGCGACTGGCTCAAGACTGAAGCCGCTGATGGCCTGGACTTTCTCATTTACTTCCCGCAACTGCGGAATGCGATCGGGAGCAAAATTTAACAGCCTTACGCACGCCAGATATTCTGCACAGGCGTGAGCCAGATGTGCGGGCCTCAGCGCTTCCCAAACTGCCCGCCAGACTTGATGCTCCTCGGTTGAATAAGGCGCTTCCGGAATGGGCTCTCCCGGTTGATAGCTGAGTGCAAGTTGCGCTATGCGGTTGCGGCGCGCGCGGTATTCCGGATCACGAAAACCCGGATGATCGGGGCTCAGTTGAACAATCTTATTTCGATCCGCCGGAGTCTCGTCAGCATCCAACGGGACCACCCGCATGTCTGTATGGTCGGCTAGTAATAATTCTTGTTTTTCGGCGAGCATATCGAACCCTCAATTCTGCGTCACGCAAACGTGAGTTTGCTTAGGTCAAACCTTCCAGAAAAAGATTAGACAAAAAGAACCGGCCACCCCTCCCGCGTCGGAGGAAAGTGGCCGGTTCAAATTCTGTTCTCGAAACTTTGTTGGTCGCTTAGGTCATCTGAAGTCAGCCAACGGAACAGCCTTCCCCTGCCTCTCCCTCCTCGGAGAGCCACCAATAATAATATCGGTACAGGGTATTGCCGTTGCAGAAGGTGTTAATTGGCTGCCTCATATTAGTTATCGTGACGACAGACAGCAAATTAGCTCGCAACGGTCCAGTTGTCAACCTAATTTGGGTATCAAAATGCGGTTTGAAACCGACGCAATCATTCACACCGCCGCTTTAGGCCGGTGTTGGAAAAGGACTCAACCATCAGTACCGGAAGCGGTAGCGCCCGGCCGATGACGCCAGCTTGGTTATCTATGCAACCCGGTTTGATCACATTGAAGCGAGCCCGTGGCAACGGCGTAGCATCGGACAACCCATCTTGAGTCTTCAGCCGGGCGCTACCGCTTCCGGTACTGATGTCGAGTCCAGCGAAGGCGAGGAAGGTGGGTTTGGTCCCGCTGATTCGATGGCAGAAAAGCCTCGTCAGTAAAGAGACATACAAATGTGAAGTTCGTAGGGTAAGGCTACACATCTCAAGGAGTATCTCTAATGAAAAGGAGTTTTGAGCAAAGCCGGTCCGTTTGGATGGACACGACTGAGGTGCCCCTGGAGTCATCACTTGCCGATAAAGTGAGCGCGGACGTCTGCGTAATTGGCGCCGGAATCGCGGGAATGTCGGCTGCTTATCTCCTGGCACTCGAGGGTAAGTCGGTTGTCATTTTGGATGATGGCCCAATCGGCGGTGGGATGACTGGACGGACAACCGCGCACCTGGTCAACGCTCTCGATGATCGTTATTTCGAGCTCGAACGCCTGCACGGCGAGGATGGTGCCCGTCTTGCTGCGGAGAGTCACAC
>DATBRN010000354.1:0-8508 GCA_036560225.1 Pyrinomonadaceae bacterium
ATTCGTAGCAAAAGGATCTTTGGCACCGGATCGCCGGAAGTGGGATTCTGTAACTTGGATCCACGATTTTGCGAGACAACATTCGCGCTTGAAACCGGCAGAAGTAGGCACGCGGTTAGAGCGAGAAGTTTGGCGCGCGACGGCAAGCGACTAGCCTTGAAAGTTAGATTCATAGCTTTTCGTCACAAACCGGTAGCGGGTCAGGAAACGCACCCTTAAGACCGGCAACTGATGCAGAGAAGTTTGCCCTCCTATGTATCAGATCGCGGGCTTAGTTATGTCAAGCTGCTGGGGAGTTCGGTACAATAGTGGCCGTTTGCTTGAGTTCATGAGATTTACACAAGATGGACCGACGGTCAAAAAAGATCAAGCAAAAGCGCCTCACCCTTCTGCAAGGATGAGGCGCCAAAAGGTCTTGTGTAGTTTCGCGTATTACAGTCAGCTTACGGCGCTGGAAACGTTGGGACCTTGGGTGTCCTTAGCCTTTTCGGGCTCTTTGGCCTTTTCAGGCTCCTTGGCCTTGAAGGTTGCGTCCGTGGTAACCGGCTTCACACCGGTTGGCTCGAGCGGCTGGTCATCGCGGCCATTGCTCTTGCCCTTGCCGGCGTCCTCTTTCACCTTGAGCATCTTACAACTACCCTCGAAAGTTGCGCCCGGCTCGATCATTAGCGACGCAGTCTGAATGTTTCCGTTCAGCTTGGCTGCGCGACCGAGTTCGAGACGCTGGCTAGCGATAATGTCGCCATTGACGGTGCCATGAAGAATCGCAACCGCAACCTCGATATTAGCGTCAACCGTGCCATTGGACCCAACAATCAATGTTCCGCTGGTGGAGTTGACCCGGCCCGATAAGTGGCCGTCAACACGCATCATGGCCTTGAAGTTGGCTTCACCGGTTACGACCGTGCCGCTCCCAACAAAGCCGCTGAGATTGCCTTCCTTTATTTCTCGCGCAAGTGATTCGCTTTCTGTCATCGCTTTAGACGTTGTCTGAGAGGATTCAGATCTTCCTTCCGGAGTAGTTTGCGAGGAATTGTAGGTTCTAGGGGCGCCATAGGGTGACACATCTTTCTTTTCGGGGGAAGTCTCGGTGTCCGCCGACTCTTTTGGGTTCTTTCCGATCCTTAGCATGAGAAACCTCCATTTTCTTGGGGGCCGCGGATTAAGTCACAGGTGCCCTCGCGGACGGTAATAGTAACCAAACTACGCGCGCCTTACTTTTGTGGATTTTATCAGCCTAGACGACTGGTTCTGATTGGTCAACCGCTCAGAAGCGGGGAAATACATAATAGACAAATAAACCATTCGCTGTCTAGCTTTGTAATTGAAATGTAATCCTGTCGCATCTCCGAAAAACGAAAAAGCTCTCACTTACTGAAAGATCCGGCTTCGCCAGACTTTGGCAAAACCTACCTTGAAGGCGTGCCATCCCGTGCGTTCCCAACGCTCTAGGGGTCTTTCGACTTGTTCAGATGGCTCAAAGTAGCACCGGCCTTCGATTATTGCTCCGCCCCGGATCGTAAGTGTGGGAGTATTGATCTCCCCAATAACGAGTGCGTGGTTTTCCAACACTACGTGCTCACTCGCTATGATCTTCCCCTTGAAAAACCCATCGATCACTGCCAAATTGACGTCGACGTCCGCCACCAACTTGCCTTGTTCGGTAACAACCAGCGTGCCTTCGGAACGAAACTGCTCTGGAGGCTTATCGTCTAAACTTAATACTTCTGCGAAATCACGATCGCTCTCCTCCAGGTAAACACCCGGACCGGGCTCAGCTTGGTCGCGCTTGCGGAAATCTTCGAGTGCGTTCAACCAAATGGCGAAATGGGGGCCGGGATCAAACATCAAGTCAGGGGATTTATCCACGGCGAGGGCTTCCGAGGGGAGGTCTAACTCCGAAAGTGCATTCATAGTTAAGGGCGACTAAGAACCGATCCAAAAACGCGCTTAGTCAGAAGTAAGACAACCTCCAATCATTGTGCAAACGCCATCAAAGACAGCGCCGTCCTTTATTGAAATCGATCGCGTCCAAATATTTCCGTAAATTTTTGCTCTAGGCCCAAGCTCGATCCGCTCATGAGCGACAATGTCACCACGCACAGTTCCGCCAACGACAGCCACAGCAACTTCGATATTCGCATCAACCGTTGCGAAGGTATCAATGATTAGAGTTCCACTTTTCGAATAGACAATGCCGGCTATATGACCATTAACTCTGAGCATGTCCCGGAAATTGATCTCGCCAGAGAGTTCCGGCTGCGACGCGAATACCGAACTGGACTTTTGCCGCACGCCCAAACTCCCGCCGTTGTTGCCGGGTTGTCCTACAAGGACACCATCAATAGCCAGTATTCCTTTGTAGTGAACTTCGCCCGTAATGACCGGCGGCCTGGTTTGGTAACCCTTATTCTCCTTGGGAACATTAAGAAAAACAGGAGGCGTTCGCGGCGCGCGATTCTTATGCAACGTGTCTTCGGGAACCTTGTCTTCGACAGGATGCGACGTTTGTTGATAGGCAGGAACTAGATTGCCTTCGTTCTTACCGCCGTTGGACTGCGTCGGGATTGGTTTTGCAGTAACTTCGAGCAAGATCTACTCTCCGTTTTCGAAGATTATGTTTTTACCCCTTGAATCTATTTCTTAGATATGGGAGCGAAGCACGCCCTGGCCCAGGTGGGTAACTAAGAAGATACCGGGACGATACGCTAGGTGTCGGGCACGGTAACACAGCTGGCCCTTGTAAAACAAGGGTTTTGATGACTCTGGAGATACTTTTCTGGACGGCAGGTCAAAGCAGGCAGCACACCCGAAGGTTCGTCATTTGCTGTTCTGAATACTCAGCGCCAGGACATCATTCAAAGCGGCTATTGCGGCCCGCTTCGGCGCGGTTGGTAACTTCACGTTTAGAGGCACGGAGCTATTGCCCAAAACTCTCGCGCTCCCCAGCTTCACCCATCCCTTTCCAAAATCGACGTAAACTGGTACCACCATTATGAAGTCCTTCGAGACACCGCTCTGAGTTATCTGGCCCTTCAAAGTGCCGTCACTGCTGATTTGATAGTCGAGGCGATAACTCGGGATTTCGGTTCCGTAGACCCACTCATTAAAGAACCAATCCATCCGGCCATTTCCCGCCACGTCCAGCTCCGGTGTAATGTGCTTCTCGACCGCCTTCTTAAAGTCTTCTGTAGATACATCCCGGTTGAAATTGGTCCTGACGAAATCCTTCATCATCTCCTGGAAACGAGCGTCTCCGGTTCTCGCCTGATCAAACATCATCATTCGCAGCATATGAAGAATGTAAGCACCTTTAGGATAAATAAGGAATTGAGCGACTCCTCCAGTCTTGCCGCTGTTTAGACGGTATCCTTGTGTGACTGGGCCAACGGTGTATGGCTTGCGATTCTTCGTTGCCGGGCTAGCTTCAGTAATGAGCTTCCTTTGGTTTTCCCAGAAGTCAATAAACTTGGCCGTATCATTGCGCACATATTGAACGTATAACGAAGCCGAAAACTCAGCAAAGCCCTCACTCATCCACTGATCGTGATAACTGTCCCAGCCGACGGTATGTCCCCACCATTGATGGGCAACTTCATGGGGCGCAACGTAGCGCCAGAAATTGTTCGTCCCCCCTCTAACCCCGAGGAGTTGTGCGCGTTGAGTCGTATCGATAAAGGCGGTGTATGGCATGAAGACCAGGGTAGGCCATGCTTGTCCGAAGAACCCTTCGGGTTGTTGAGTCATTGCCAGCCGTGTGTAGGGGAGCTTGCCAAAGAAAATGTTGTAGATGCGCGTAGCGTTTTGTGCATCTGCGAGAGCAACGTCAGCCATCTTGGTTGTGGATATCGAGCCCAGCGTAGTCATAGTACGACCACCTGCGGCCTCTATCTGTTCTATGGCCTGCTGAATCTGCTTTAACTCGTCCGGGACCTCCTCATTAGCATAGAACTCAATGTTGTAACCCGACTCCACATCCGCAATCTGTTTCTTCTTAAACCTTCCGTAGTTGAAACCGGCAACCGCAAGTTCAGTTGTGCCACTAGACCACTTTGCGACGTTGTTGTTTCCTTCTTTTGTTTCGGACCCAACGGGTGCGCCAGTACCAACTAACGTGTAATTCTTTGGATAGTGGAATGTCATGTCGAAGAGTGCTCGGTCGCCAAACTGTGTGCCAGCATTATTGGGATACCAGGTCGATCGAGGAATCAGAATGAAATTTCCACCACCGGAATCACGGATGGCGTCTGAACCATCATATTGGACAGTTACGGCGTAACTCTTCCCCACCTCAAGTGATTGCGGCACGATGATTCCTAAATTCGCATCGTCGTCTTTTCCCTCTTGAACAAAGTCGAGGTCCTTTCCCTGTTCATCCAACACACGACTTACTCGCAGCGTGCGGTAAAGATCGAGAGGCACTATGCGTCCTGGGACAAGCGCACGAAAGGTCAAACGATCAGTGGCGCTTAGGTGTGCGCCCTTTATCGTGCTGTCGATTTCGTGATGGGTAAGATCCACCAGCCGGTGGTCTTCCGAACTGCTTGCAATCCCTTTTTGGTATTCGTCAATCCTGTGAAAGGCCGTCCAGAATCCTCCGTCTTCTTCACCATAGCTGAGGAGCAGTACCTCTTCAGGTGAAACTTCCGGTATTCCGAGCGGACTAAAAAGGTAGACTAGTTTGTTGAACCGCTTACCATTGATGAAAGCAGTAAAGAATCCTTGCCGGTCCGGTGCATAAAGGTCCGAGAGTACGCGCAGCTCAAAGTTGTCGTGCAGTCGCTTGCGCAAAAGAGTTTGGTTATCACGGAACTGATCACCGGCACGACTGACCTGCGGGCCACCAGTCCCCATCTTCGCAGCCGGCGCACTCTTTATTTCGTCAAACGTCTTGTCCGTAAACCGCAGCGTGAGAGTTGTGAATTGCTCGGTTATCGAAGGCTCTTTCGTAAATATTCTCAGACTGTTCTGTTCAATTTCAGTAGGCGGCACTAATGTAAACTCGCCTTCGCCGATGAAAACGGCCGCCGAGTAGCGACCTTCAACCGGAGCAAGGAAATAGATCTCTCCAGCGCGTAAGGTGAAGCTTGCTCCTTCTCTCTTCAGTACAAGATTATTGACAGTGGCGTAAGGGCCGGAGAAATCTTCAGATTTTCCCTGTTGCCGCAAAGCCTGATAGACAGGATCGGCGTTGGCCTTCTTTCCGCCGACAGCAACAGTCACATTGGCTTCAACGGGAGATATTTCGAGCCGCAAATCAACCTGGGCGGTAGCGCCCTCTTCCACCTTGACAGATTCCTTTCGTGTCTCGCCGAAACCTGCCGCGGATATGACCACTGTATAGACTCCCGCGGGCAATCCTTCAACCTTGTAATGTCCCTGAGAATCAGTCAGGGCCGTGAACTTCTGATTATTGACTTCATCGCTTATCGTTACTGAGGCGCCGACCACCGCCGCCCCTTTTGAATCGGTAACTTTTCCTTCGATGCGACCACCGGCACTGAACGCGATGATCAACGGTGCCGTCAACGCAGCAAACAAAACGGCCCAACCGGCCAGAGACCTTTTGCTTCTCAACATGGCCTTCCTTCCAAAAAGGAATCAGAACTTGGAGGATTTCCGGATCCGAACGAGGGATAGCGACTTATTATTTAAGTGTCCCCGTTTGCAGTCAACCCCGCGTTGGCGTACTGACTCAGTTTTGCAACAGGGAAATTCGTGTTTGCTCCAGCGGAGCGAGATGTTTATGGCTACCAGCAAAGACAACGATCTTGCTCCTTTAGGAGCGAAACCCGGCAGCGAACGAACGCCGAGGGAGGCAAAGGCGATTGCGCTCCTACGGAGCCAGAAAGTAAAGAAAGAATCGCCAGGCAATAAACATCTCGCCCCAATTGGGGCGAAGCGACAAACAATGTTCCGTTGCACTTCAAGGTTAAATTTGTCATAGGTAAATCAGCCGTGGCATTCTTGTAGCGACTAAATGTCCACACCAGACAAAACAAAAACGAAACTGCTTCGGGCAGTTGGCAACGCGATTGAAGACTTCGGCATGATCGAAGACGGGGATCGAATAATGGTGTGCCTGTCGGGCGGTAAGGACAGCTACACCCTCCTCGACTTGTTGCTCGATGTGCGGCAGCGCGCTCCGGTGGATTTTGATCTGCTGGCTATAAATCTCGACCAAAAACAACCCGGGTTTCCCGCAGACGTTCTCCCCGGCTATCTGCAGAATCGCGGTGTCCCATTTCGCATAATTGAACGGGACACTTATTCCATCGTCAAACGTCTGGTTCGGGAGGGCAAAACCTACTGTTCGGTTTGTTCGCGTTTGCGGCGTGGAATTCTTTACAACCTGGCCGTGGAAGAAGGCTGTAACAAGATCGCGCTGGGCCACCATGCCGACGACATAATCACTACGTTTCTTCTCAATCTGTTCTTCGTCGGGACACTCAAGGCAATGCCTCCGGTGCTTCGTTCAAATGATGGCCGCAATACAGTCATCCGTCCGCTTGCCTACTGTCGCGAGTCTGACATCGCCGTGTTTGCCGAGTCGCAGCGGTTTCCGATCATACCGTGCGACCTTTGTGGCTCGCAGCCAAACCTGCAGCGCGCGCGCGTCAAGCGGTTAATAACCGAACTCGAGAAAGACATCCCAAACGTTCGCAGCTCAATGTTGACTGCGCTCGGCAATACAATCCCGTCACATTTGTTGGATCATCAGTTGTTCGATTTCAAGAAACTTAGGACTGTGGACGGCGACGTCGAAGCAGAACTCGATCTTGCCGTAGGTCACACGCACGACGATCTCGAACCGACACTGGTTTCGATAATGTGACTACCAGGATGTTCGGCTTTGCCGCCGGATGTGCGGAATGGCTGTGCCTTTCCGGGAGTAATTCATAGATGTTGTTTCTGAGGCTGGGCCTCAGAATTCGTTTCGAGGCGCAGCCTCTAATCCGAAAAGGGTCCGAACGGAAAGGCGGAGCCATTCCGCACATCCGGCGGCAGAGCCGTAAAGGCGAAGCCGCGCCATCGCGATAGTCACCTTAAAGTGGCAACAGCTAAGCAGAAACGAGAACTTGATCTGAGCGTCTTTCCGCCGGGAAGTGTTACTGAATACTCGACCCTGGTTTGTCTCGCTTGCACGTTCGATATCTTTACGACTCAGTTGGGTCTCGCGCCACGAACTGCCTATTCAGAAATTAAAAAGTATACGCCGACGGTCGCCGAGCTGACGGCGCCAAAAGCAGTACCGCCATTCTTTGATTCCGAAGAGAAACATCCACACTGTCCCTACTGCCAGGCCGCGCGACGCTGGCACGCACGGTTTGATACCATTCGGATCGAGGGCGATAAAGCCACCGATGCCGCCCGCCGCAAACTGATTAAAGCACTTCCGAAAAAGGACAACCAGTTTCAGCTTATCGAGACGAAGTCAGACAAGCGCACCATCTTTTTCGACTGGCTCGACACGCTGCGCCACAACCTGGATATGGCTGACGACAGCTGGTTGCTGGAGACGACACAAGCATATCTTGCGCGTTTCGAACCTAAGATGGAGTGGACCGAGATTTTTGATGGCGTCCGTGCGGTGCGTCGTTCGCAACGGCTTACCGAGGACTGGAAAAAAGAAGGGAACCGGCTCTTCCTCTCGCCGGTCGTTTATAGCGAAGCGTTGATCGTCCAGTATCTCGTAAGTCGATCGCATGTGCACGGGGGCCGGACGCTTGAGGGCAGGCTGACATTGCAGGAGCTGATTCGGCGTCTGCGTTACGGTGGCTATTTCGAGGCGAAACAAATCTCGCCGGGAGATCAGTTTGAAACTCTTGAGCAGGTGATCGAAAAGCTTTCAGGCGGCCCTGGCAGGGTTAAGCTTTACTACATCGTCGATCGCCGAGACTTTCTCGAGAAGGTAAAGTCGGTTTATGCACGTTACGCAGCTTAGCATTGCGTTGGTCGCCGAAAATGATGCGTTACCGGTCGGCGGCGCCCGATGCCAATCGCATTGCGTGAGATGATTAATGTCGGTGGCAGCTGGCGACGCTTGAATTCGTTGGCCGGGGATTCCACCCGGTTCAAGATATCGTAGACCAAAGTTGGATCATTTCCCCCCGCGATAATCTCTTCCGGAGTCGCCTTCTCTTCAAAGTACATTTTGAGGATGGGATCTAGTTTGTCGTAAGGTGGCAATGATTGATCGTCAAACTGCCCGGGCGCCAATTCCGCCGACGGTCGTTTTTCAATAATTGAAACCGGAATAATCTCGCTGTCGCGATTGAGATGGCGCGCCAGTGAATAGACTTCTGTCTTCAAAACGTCGCCAATCACCGCGAGTCCACCGTTGGTGTCGCCGTAAAGCGTGCAATAGCCCAGCGCGAGCTCCGACTTGTTGCCGGTAGAAAGAAGCAGGCGTCCTTCGGCGTTGGAGAACGTCATCAGGATATTTCCGCGCAAACGCGACTGCAGATTTTCGGTCGCGCGTGAACTTGATTCGGCGGTCGCGGGCGG
>DATBRN010000355.1:0-12941 GCA_036560225.1 Pyrinomonadaceae bacterium
GGGGCGCAGCCCCAAGACTCTCTCGATTGCACGGAAGGGCAGAGCCCTTCCGCACATCAGACGGCACAGCCGAGACGAGCGATGCTTGTCTTCTGGTGACTGGCGACTGGTGACTGCCGACTGGTGACTGCTGACTGGCGACTGGCGACTGGCGACTGGCGACTGTCACCCTGCCGCTTCCAACTTCCGTTTCTGCCCCGTTTCGACCGCTTCAGGTTCAGGCCGCACTATCAGCAGCGGCTTCGGAATGCTTTTGAGTTCTTCAAGTTTGCCGGGCGCCACTTCAACTCGCGCGGTGAGTACGCGACGAATTCGCTTGGGTAAGAATTTACCAGCCACCATTGCAGCAGCACCGACAAGTTCTACCACGTCACCACCACCGCGCCAGTGTTCGCGAACCACCTTTGGGTCAGTTCGCTGCATCAGGCGAAGCAGGGTCAGCGCAATCAGGTAGGCATCATCAATCTGCCCAACGAATGGGATCATGTCCGGGATCAGATCGAAAGGAATGATTGCATAGACAATTGCTCCAGCAACGAGCGCCCGATCCGTCACTGGCACGCGCGAGTCTGCCAGCAGACGAGCGCAGAGCACGAGCATGTTCGGAATAAATAGCAGTAAGTTTCTAAGACGACTGTTCATTTGCTACGCATTCCTCTTCGAGTCAAGTTTCCGGAGATTAAAAGCCACCAACGAATTTAAAGGTCTCTTGATTTCAGTGAATCTTCTTGGCGGGCATGTTGCGCCCGTTCTGATGAAGAATCAACTGCGTGACCTGTCCCTGTTCGTTCTTCTCAAAAGTGATCTGCGCATCCACAACCTTTAGAAAGAATTCCGTTGTCGATGACGGATAAAGCTCGGCTTTCGGTTGCCCCGTCGCCTGGCCCATTAACTTACCATTCTCCGAGGTAATGGTGAGAATGAAATTGGGAGCTAATTCGTAGTCTCCCGCATAGGAGTCGTAAAGTTTAGTGTCAGCGCTGACCTCTTTTTTCTCCCCGGACAATCTTGCCAGCATCCTGGTAGCGTTTGTGTTCTTAGGATCCAGTTCCAGCGATTTCTTGTAGTTTGTGATCGACAGTTCAGTATCGCCATGTACCATGTACGCTTCACCGAGGCTGTCATAGGTGTTGGCCGCCTGCGGATAGATCTCGACATTGAGCTTGAAGATTTGAATCGCCTCGTCAACCTTTTTCATCTGCAGCAATTGGTAGCCGAGGGTGTTCAACTGTTCTTCACTAAAATCGTACTCGTTGGGTCGCGTGGCCTTCAACTCTCGGTATTGCTTAATCGCAGTATCGACGTCCTTCTCGCCAACGGTTTTGAGTAGCACCTCAGCAATTGACTGCCTGGGAGATTCGTAAGGTTGATTGTAAAGAATGTTTGTAATCGCTAAAGTTATTCTGTCCAGATAACGCCCTTGCGATGTGTTGTCCAATAGCACGATCAGCCTCTTGTCGCCAACAAGGCGGACAATCGTTGTGCTGAAGCCGTTGATTCCACCGTTGTGCTCAATAACCGGTACGACTATCTTGCTCGGACCGAGACTCGCTTTCCTGATTCCAAACCCGTACCCGTAGTTGTCGAGATTCGGCTTGAACATCAGCTCTCTAGACGCGTTAGACAAGACTTTGTCCCCATACAAGGCCTGGTCCCAAAGAAACAAGTCTTCGACGGTCGAATAAAGAGAACCTGCAGAGTAAGGTATGGTCATATCGAGGTATGGCGCATTCTCGTAACCGCGCGGAGTCTTGACATAGCCGGCGGCACGCTTGCTCAAGATCGTCCCGTAATGATCGTAGCCGGTGTTCTTCATTCCCAACGGATCCAGAATCTTTTCCTGCAAGACTTTCTCGTAAGCGTTGCCCGTCACCTTTTCAATAATGGCGCCCAAAAGAAAGTAGCCCGAGTTGCTGTAGTTGAACTTGGTGCCCGGCTCAAACTCCAGATCGCCGCTAGCATACTGTTTGACAAAATCGTCAACCGCGTAGGGATTGCGGCTGACATTCTGGAAAAACCCAGGTGCGGCCGTGTAGTTGGGCAGGCCTGACGTGTGACTCAACAAATTATGAATAGTGATTCTCGCGCCTGTATCCTTACGATAATCCGGCAAGTAGTCCGAAACTTTGCCGTCGAGTTTGATCTTTCCTTCCTCGACCAACTGCAAAATCAAAGCGGCCGTGAACTGTTTGGTGATGGACCCGAGCCTGAATTTGGTGTCCGGTTGGTTTGGAATATTCCACTCCATATTCGCCAGACCAAAGCCCTTTTTGTAGATCACCTTTCCATTTTCGGCCACCAGGATGGCGCCATTAAACTGTTGATACTTGTGATAGAGAGAAACGAGTTCATCTATCTCACGGACCTTTGTCTGGATGGCCTTGGGTTGTGAAGAAACAGACGCATTAAGAGCGAGGATGGTCAGCAGGGCCAACAAAAGGTGCATCTTCCCTGTAAACCCAGTTTCTTTTTTCATCACTTGAGTTCTCCTCAGGCTAATCAAAGGCCCTAATTAAGACTGACTTCAACCATTGTGAAGCTAAGACGGAAAATGTAGTTATAAAGTTTGCCCATCTGACGAGAGCGCTTGACGCTTTGAGACTACGATTGTTTGACAAGTTACCTTATTACGCATTCGCCTTCAAACTTGTTCCCGCTTGCCGGCTCGGTTAGACTCCGCACACAAAAAAGGTTCAATTCTAGCCCTGACCCCATAGCTCCTATGTCCATACTCGAACGTATTCGCCAGCGCGCTGCCGCAAAACCGCAACATATCGTCTTACCTGAGGGAAACGATCCGCGCACCGTGGTTGCAGCAGCCATTTGCGCGCGGAATCGCCTGGCGCGGATCACGTTGTTGGGAGATGAAGCGACCATTCGTGAAGCATCGCAACGTGAAGGCGCAGATCTGGGCGGCGTGGAAGTCATAGACCACCGGCGCGCGCACGATTTCGAAAAGATGGCTGAGATCCTTCATGAGATGCGTCGCGCAAAAGGACTGATGGCAGACGAGGCCCGCACGCTATTGACCGACCCGCTTTACTACGGAAACCTCATGGTCCGGCTCGGGAAAGCCGACGGCTCGGTAGCCGGAGCAACTAACACTACTTCACACACCGTTCGCGCTGCGCTCCACTGCATTGGCGTCCGTCCCGGATTCAAGCTTGTGTCGAGTTTTTTTCTGATGGCTTTGCGAGATAGCAGCTTCGGTGAAAATGGCGCGCTGATCTTCGCTGACTGCGGCGTAGTCATCGAGCCGTCTGCGGCTGAGCTGGCTGAGATTGCGATTGCATCGGCAGATTCCTGGCGCGCGCTGTTGGGGACTACGCCGCGCGTCGCCATGCTTTCCTTCTCAACCAAAGGGAGCGCGAACCATAAGTTGATCGATAAAGTGATAGAAGCAACGAGAACGGTACGGGCCAGAGCGCCCCAGCTCGAGATTGACGGAGAGTTACAGGCCGATGCCGCCGTCGTCCCAAGCGTTGCGCAGTCAAAAGCGCCGGGATCGACCGTAGCCGGCCGGGCCAACACGCTGATTTTCCCGGATCTTCAGTCGGGCAACATCGGTTATAAACTCACTGAACGTTTGGCCGGTGCGACCGCCATTGGCCCGATTCTCCAGGGACTCGACAAGCCGGCCAATGACCTTTCCCGAGGCTGCAAAGCGGAGGACATAGTTGATGCGGTGGCCATAACCGCCGTGCAGTCCCAGGCGCGACAAGTGGCAAACTGATGCAGGTTTTGAGTCCAAGCTTTAGCTTGCGTCGTTTTCAAGCGGCAACCTGAAGGTTGGACTCTAAACTTTGACGGCAGGCAACTCTTGACTGCTCTTCCCCGCATCCAACTTCGGCAAATTCCACTATCGAGAGGCGGGTCAGTCACTTGTCATATAAGTATTTTAGTCTCTTCCTATTTAGCCTGATGCTGGCGATAGCCGCTTCCATCCAGGCCCAACAGAAAGCACCGACACCATTACCCTCGCCTAGCCCCAACGATGAAGACGAACGGGTCAAAGTGTTTACGGAAGAAGTGCGTCTGCCGATCGTAGCCGTGGATCAATTTGGTCACTACGATCCCACTGTTGTAACCGACGATATTCTCGTGCTCGAGGATGGTGTCGCTCAACAAATCAAAAGCGTTCGGCGTATCCCCGCAAATGTTTTGCTGGTGCTTGATACTGGCGGCGAATTGAGCGGGCTTGGAGGATTGTCAAAGCGAACCGATTTGACACGGGATGTTGCAATCGAATTCCTGAACAGACTGCGGGACGACACCTGGGTGGAAGTTATGCAGTTTAATAACTCGGTACAGTTACTGCAAAACTGGTCGCGCGACCGTGCGGCCACGCTCAAGGTCTTAAAAACAAAACTATCATCCGGTAAGCGAGCACGCTTTGCCGATGCACTGGTTGCCGCAGCTCAGCAACTAAAGGATCGCCCTGAAGGCAGCCGCCACGTAGTTTTAGTCACCGATGGAGTAGATAGTCCTGGAGGAAAAATCGAACAGGCGCAGGCGATCAAACAACTGGCGGCGGCGCGGGCCACGATTCATATCATCAGTTATACGGAATTTGTCAGACAGCCGAAACCAAAACAAGCAAAGTCTGAGTCTGTACGACAAGTTCCGCCTTCACATGATCCGATCACTGCTACCGACCCAACTCAACCGCCCGGGACTACTCGCAGTCCGGCTTACGTACTGCACAGTATCACCTTCGATCCGGCCATGCGTCGCCAGCGCAAAGCCTACGAGGCTGACGTCAGGAAGAGTCAGCAAATTCTCACGGACATGGCCCAGGAGACAGGCGGGCAAATTTTCCTTCCGAAAACTAGTGAGGAGATGGTCGAGCAGGCACGGGAAGCAGCACGCGAGGTTGGAGCTGAGTATGTTGTTACCTACCGGCCGAAACGACCACTGGCTTCCAGTGACCAGGGAGAGTACCGGCGGGTCGAAGTAGCTTCGCGTAGAGTTGGGTTAAGTTTGCGTTCCAGGCGGGGTTACATTGTGCCGGCGCAGCCTGAGGTGAAAAAGTGAACTCTGTTCAGAGTACAAGCTTCAGCTTGCCTCTTGGGTAACTGGCGCAAAGTAAGGTTTGGAATCTGAACTTCCAGATGTTGAGAGTACAAGCTTCAGCTTGCCACTTTGGTAACCAAACAACCTAAAGGTTGGACTCTGAACCTATTATCTTAAACTAACTGGCGACAGTCTCGAGCTGCGACTCAAGCATTTCAACCATGCGCCGCAGTTCAAGTTCGTCATCGCTCCTTATCAACGACTGTGCGCGGAGCTCGTCCCAATCCCGCTCGGGTACTCTGTGAAAGGCTTCAACAACCTTCGGATCAAATTGTTTTCCGGCCCAGGCATCCAGTTCTTCCACAGCCGCCTGATAAGACTTGCCTTTTCGATACACGCGATCACTAGTGATCGCATCGAAAGCATCGGCTACCGAAAATATCCGAGCGCAAACGTCAATCTCTTCGCCGCACAGTCCCAGAGGATAACCTGAACCATCCCACTTCTCATGATGCTGCGCCACTACGCGGGCTGCGCCTTCCAGAAACTCAATGCCACGCAAGATCTGTTGACCATGCATCGGATGCTGGCGCATGAATATCCACTCATCCGGGGTCAACTTCGCGGGCTTCCGCAGAATCAAATCGGGCACACCAATCTTTCCAATGTCATGAAGCAGGGATCCAAACTCAAGCGACTTTTTGCGTTCGCTGTCCAGGCCATAAGCTGCGCCCAGGCGCATGCTGAAGCTGACTACGCGCTCGGAGTGCCCGTGCGTCTCCTGGTCCCTGGTTTCCAGCGCTGCGGTGAGGGCTTTCAGCGTCGATCGGTACGCGTCTTCAAGAGAATTCAAAGCTTTGTCGAGCTCGGCCGTTCGCTGCTCAACCAATTCTTCGAGATGGTTTTCGTAACGCTGCTTGGCAACGATCAATGCCTGGTGGTCCAGCGCACGCTTCACCACCGCCTCAACCTGACGAAGGTCAAACGGCTTCATCACATAGTCGAAGGCTCCCAGGCGAAGCGCATCGATTGCACTCTCCATGGTCTGCATGCCGCTGATCATCACCACCACACTATTCGGCCAGCAACTTCGTACATGCGGAATCATGTCAAGACCGCTCATGCCAGGCATCGTTATATCGCTGATAACGAGGTGGTGGTCTTCCCCGGCCAGCAGCCTTAGCGCTTCCTCAGCCGAGCCGGCAGTTGTGCAGTCGTATTTGTTCTCGAAAAGATCAGACAGAATTGACGTTATCTCTGCCTCATCATCAACGATAAGAATCCGTGGTCGGACGTCACCTGACATTCTTTTCGACTCCTGTAGTGTCGGGGGTTTAACTGGAGCGGTACGTACCGCCTAGAGACTTGCGAAGGCTTGATGAGGGCTAGGTTCGTTTTGCGGCCGTTCCGCCCTCGGGGGAACGCCCTAGATTCTACAGCTTTTTGGACCATGCTGGCAAACATGTTTTTACATACCGCTAACCAACTGATTCATCAGGCTTTAAGTAAGGAGAGGAAGCTACGTAGGGAATACTTGGGCTAATGCGCCCCCTCGGGATTCTCCCGAGGAGGCGCAAAGAAATAAGCCTATGGGAAATGTTCAGTACCGAGCAGCTTTACGGCGTTTGCGAATTCCATAGGTGTACACGGCCGCGCCGCCACCGCCGGCGAGCGCACCGATCGCTGCACCCTTCTTGCCGCCCGCTATCCCTCCAATAAGCGCCCCAGCTCCGGCGCCCCCTGCCGTAGTTAACTTGTCGCGATGTTTCTGCCAGAAGCTGCGGCCATGCTTGTGGCCGTCACCAACACAGGCGTTGTGCGTGTGCCAGTAGTTTCCGTGCCGGTGCCGTAATCTGCCGCAGGTTCTGGCCGATACGGGCACCGCCAACAGCACCATGAACGTTAATACGATTAGAAGTGAAAGCAATCTCCTCATTAGTTCGTCCTTTCAGCGTCGGGGTAGCTATGGGAGAGCTGTTTCTTAGGAGGGGGCGAGACCGATTCGCGTATGAACCAATTTTATTGTTTGGTTTGCTATTTGTCGAGCCCGGCGAGCGCAAAAAGGACAAAAATGGCGATTTGAAGAGTGAATGCTGTATGCTGTTTTGTTCAAGGCGGTCGCCGATTGATGCGAATTCTGGTCATAGATGATGACGAAATGGTACTCCAGATTTTAGCGGAGATGCTGACTACCGCAGGTTACGAAGTTGGAGAGGCGAGGCACGGCAATGAAGGAGTCAAGCTCTACAGACAAGAGCCATTCGATCTTGTTATCACCGATCTCTTAATGCCCGAAAAAGATGGTTTGGAAGTTATTATGGAATTGCGCAGAGACTTCCCTGACGTGAAGATTATCACGCTCTCGGGCGGCGGGTCTTATGGCTATTCATCGGTGGACGCTTCGAAGACTCTGGGCGCAGTTCGCGCGCTCCAGAAGCCTGTTATGGAGGAACAGTTATTGGGCGCCGTGCGAGAAGTTCTTGGTTGAGAAATGCAAGGACTCCTTTATCGGATGGCCCTGGGTATGGCTCACCCTTCAGAATGGGTTCAAAGTGAACCCGTCATCTGAGCCATCTCTAACACCTCACGCACCTTGCGTCCCAACACCTCCACGCTGTAGGGGCTTCTGTAGTAAAGGCACGTCTGTTGTCTCAAGGAATCTACTACGAACCATTTCCGCGCTGTAACCAGTCATGAAAATCACTGGCACCTGGCTCCCGGAATTGCGTATCTGCTGGTACGCCTCGTGAGCGCCCATGCGTGGCATGACGACGTTCAGTTTGGTATACCAACCTAAGCGGCACCTAGTTGGAAGCTGTTCATGCAACGAACTTTTTGTGCGATAGCTTGCTCACTTGAAGATTTCAATATTCCGGTAGTCCAGCCAGAGGAAAATTACAGCGACCACGGCCACAGTGAGCAAGATGTAGACAACCAGGTCGCGCGTAGTCAAAATTCGCTGCCCACAGTTTGGGCATCGGCGAGTTGAATGGCGTACGCGCTCACCGCACAGAGGGCAATACTTTTTTGGCCTCTCCTTCATGGCGAAAGATATAGCCTAGATGCTGGGCACTCTCGGCGGAGTTGCCGTGCGCCACCGGCGCATATCGGCAAAGTCGCCTATAGCACATGAGGTGTGATTGCTTTTCTGGACAGCGTATCAGCCTCGCAGTTAGTCCTGCGAGAAATCCAAACTAAACGCACGTCGGGCAGTATATCTCGCAATTCTTTGGCTTCGCGGTAGTTTGGAAGATATGTTCCGCGCCTGGCTTTTGCCAGGCCGTCGAGTTACTGAATGACCATCTGGCTGTCTCCATAGACGGTTGCCGACTGAATGCCTTCCGCCAAAAGAAAACGAAACACGGAGATGATGCCAGCGTACCCCATGGAGGCCATGACCTGGCCACCATAGGATCTATCACCGGACAAAGTGATCGGACGACGATTCTTCGCGATGGCTACGGGAGTGCAGAGAATCGGGATCGCGCGATGGCTGCACTCGAAGCTTCGCCGGAAATGAAGCGCTTGGACTCTGTTTGGACACGGTTGCTGAAGAAGTCGGTTTTTCCGAAGGATTTGAAGAGTTATGGTGCCGGAGGTCGGACTCGAACCGACATGAGTTTGACCTCGCCAGATTTTGAGTCTGGTGCGTATACCAATTTCGCCACTCCGGCAGCGAGAATCGAGGGGAAAGATAATAAGTCGAGTGGTTGGGAATCGCAACCGAAAGGTGGTGTCCTGGTTAGCGGTTTTCTCTATACAGCTTCGGCCGCAACCAAATAGCACACTGGCTCCGGAGGAGCCGAATGTTTATAGATACCGAGACGAATTCGCCACTCGCGCTCCAGCGGAGCGCAATGTTTCCTTGGTGGAGTTGCCAGATCGGTGGTTTCGCTCCTCCCGAGCGAGGAAAAGACTTGTGGACCTTGCATTCTATAAACATTACGTCCCTACAGGACGACGGAGCTGGTTGGAAAAACGTGAAAAAACAAGAAGTTGTCAGTTTGCTTCACAGAGAACTCAAAAGAGGAGAGTACCGCACCGCACCATCGCAAACTAACAGTTTGCTTTACACTGCTGCGCTTGCCTAATCCGAAGTTGCTTCATATTCTTCCTTCTCAAATCCGCGATTGGGGAGTGAGGTCGCCACAAAACTACATGGAGGAGTTTCAAGAACTCGGCTCGCTGGTGGAAGACCGGTGGAAAGCGGAGAACTACAGCGAGGAAAGCTTTCCGGAGATCGCGGTGCAGGCGCTCAACGAGTCTGATATGCCCTCACGCGTCGACCCCTGGGAAATCATTCGCTGGGTTCACACTGCCGAGTCGCTTCCTCACCAGTACGATATAGAAGCACGTTTTGGAAATCCGCCGATAACCCTGTTCTCCGGTCCAAGATTTTATATCGACGTTTACTACTGGCTCGACGGCACCACCAGCATTCATCAACATGCCTTCACCGGGGCTTTCCAGGTGTTGCTTGGATCAAGTATTCACAGCCGGTACTCGTTTCGCGAAGATAAGATTATCAACGAACATTTTTCCACCGGCGACATTACGCTCGAAGACGTCCAGTTGCTCAAGCTAAAGGACATCCGAATGATCCAGCCCGGCAGAAACTTTATTCATTCATTGTTTCACCTGGACCGGCCGTCAGCGACCCTCACGATCAGGACTGAGCACACGCCTTCAGCCGGATTACAGTATGACTACCGCAAGCCTCACTTCGCTTTGAATCCTTTCTTCAAGAACCCCGTGTTGTCCAGGAAACTGCAGACTATCGGACTCCTACTCGGAATGAAGCACAAGGATGCTGATGCGATGATTAGTAATCTGGTGTGCTCGTCAGATTTTCACACCGCTTACTTTGTGTTGGCGGAGACCTATCAACAGCTCAAGCGTGACGAAATGGATGCTCTGTTTGGTTTGTCGACGGGCAGAGATCGCTTCCGGGCAATCCTGGAAAGATGCAAGCAGACGCATGGCCCACTTACAGATCTGATTCTTCCCGTGCTGGAAGAGCAGGAACGACAGGCAAGCATCGTTCAGAGGCGAGGCACAATCACTAAAGATGCCCACCGCTTCTTCCTGGCGTTGCTCTTGAATGTGCCCAACCGGGAGAAGATTCTGCGTTTGGTAAAGCAGCGCTATCCGGATCAGGATCCGGTTGAGACTATTCTCGACTGGGTGGAAGAACTCGGGCGAACAAGAGTGCTGGGTTCAAAGGAAACGAATGCACTAGGAATGCCGGAGTTCGATGACTTTTATGTTTTTGTGCTGGAGTGCCTGCTCCACGGACTTGGGCGTGAGGAGATCCATCAGCGAGCAATGGCGCAGTATCCGCCTGAGAATGCGGCAGAAGTCATAACCAGGGTACCGGCGCTTATTGAGGCTCTCAAAGCGTCGAGTTTGTTTAGGTCGTTGTTAGCTGCTTAGATCCAAGCGACCAACATTTAGCCAGACTGTATTTTTTTTGCTTCGGCAGACTGTGAAGGCTAAAAAAACTTTAGAGGCGAACTTAACCGAAAGCGCTGGTCGCAACGGAGTTTCTTCCGCGGTGATGCGGTTGTCCGCCTCTTCATCTTCTTCAACTGTTTTGCCTGAGGCGCCAGGATTCGACCTTTCCCTGAAGCCACCTTTGAAGTGGGCCGGTGGAAAGCGTTGGCTGCTGCCGTACCTTGCCCCGCTTTGGCAGTCGCATGTATCCAGGCGCTACGTTGAACCCTTCTGCGGTGGACTCGCTGCCCCGCTGGGCTTGCGACCAAAACGTGCTCTGCTTAACGACATCAATCCCCATCTCATAAACTTTTATAGGCAACTGCAAAAGGGACTTGAGATAACAATCGAGATGAAGAATGAGGAGCAGAGTTTCTATCGTCACCGCAATCGTTTCAACAGTCTAATCAAAGATGACAAATGGCAGAGCGCCGAAGCAGCGCAGCTCTTCTATTATTTGAACCGCACTTGCTTCAACGGACTCTGCCGTTTCAATCAAAGCGGGGAGTTCAACGTGCCATTCGGTACTTATAAATCGATTACGTACGCTACCACCTTCGCCGGCTGCAGCGCGTTGTTTGAAAACTGGGTCTTTACAAATAAAGACATCGGCCGACTCGAGCTTGAGGCCGAGGATTTTATCTATGCTGATCCACCTTACGATGTCGAATTCACAACCTACAGCTCAGGGGGTTTCAGCTGGGACGATCAAGTTCGCACCGCGGAGTGGCTGGCAGCACATCGAGGGCCTGTAGTGCTTTCAAATCAGGCTACCGCGCGTATTGTTGAGCTCTATCAGAAGCTGGGATTTCGGATTGATTACCTCGCAGGTCCCCGGCGGATTAGTTGTACGGGCGATCGCACCGCAGCGCAGGAGGTTTTGGCAACTAAAGGGTTAATCTGAGATGTTTGAATGCCTCTTTAAGTCACGAGGTAGTCGCTCAAGTCGTTCCGTCTCGGGGTCAGGAAGGCGGGCCTGCCCCCGCTCTTCGGTTTTGTGTCTTCTTCTTGCTGAGCTCTATTCGCGGATGGTTTGAGGCGGCGAATCGAAGAGCGGGGGCAAGCCCGCCTTCCTGACCATGAGATTAGTTAACTTGAGCACTTCAAATCTAAAAGCATGGCTGCCGGAGTTGATTTATGATGCCTGTAAGTTTAGATCCGGCGTCGCTGTGATTTCCGACCAGGAGGGAAACATTGCCCAGATCGGTTCCGCTCAGGAACTTAAAAATGTAATTCCGCTCAAAGACCGCGCGCTACTGCCGGGTCTCATCAACGCCCATTCACACGCCTTCCAACGCGTAATTCGCGGCCGCACAGAATACCGCACCGCAAGCAACCGAGACAGCTTTTGGACCTGGCGCGACATGATGTACAGCGCCGCGACGCGCCTTACGCCCGAAGATGTTTACGATGCCTCGCGCATGGCTTTTCTCGAAATGGCGTTAAGCGGAATTACTGCCGTGGGCGAATTCCACTACCTTCATCGCGCGCCGGACGGAACTGCTTATGACGATCCGAATCTAATGGCGAAGGAAGTCGTGCGCGCGGCTAACGATGTCGGACTGCGAATTGCGCTGTTGCGGGTGGCATACGCACGCTCCGGCTACGAGACAGAAGCAAATCCACAACAGCTTCGCTTCATCGAAACGCGCCCCGAAACATATTTGAAGAATGCACAACTGCTCGTCGACAATCTTGGAGATGGAAACGAAATGGCGTGGGCAGGTATTGCGCCGCACAGTGTACGGGCAGTGCCGCTTGACTACGTAAAAGAAGTCGTTCGATTCGCGAATGAAAGGAGTCTTCCCGTCCATATGCACGTTGCGGAACAGCCTGCAGAAGTTTCCGCGTGCATTGAAGAGTATGGTCGATCGCCAGTAGCACTGTTGGCGACAGAGGGTTTGCTTAGTGAACGTTTCACCGGAGTGCATTCGATTCATGTGTCGCCCAAAGCGGTGCGTATGATCGCCGACGCCAACGCGATGGTTTGCGCTTGTCCGACAACAGAGCGAAATCTTGGGGATGGCATCGTTCCGGTGGATAGCTATTTCGAACAAGGCGTGCCAGTAGCGTTGGGCACCGACAGCCACGTGCAGATTGATCTGCTCGAAGACGCCCGTGAGCTTGAGTATCACCTGCGACTCCAGAAGATGGAACGGGTGATACTGGATCCCAAGAGAAAGGTGGCCCCAGATGCGACAGTGAGGCAACACGCAGCGTCCTCGGAGTCTGACGCAGAGGATTCGATCTTTGCGCTCGCGGCGCGACTCTTCGACTGCGCTACGGTCAGTGGTGCTCAGAGCATTAGCGCGCCTGGCGGATCTCTCGAATCGGGACGTGCAGCAGATTTCTTTACGGTTGATCTAAACGATCCGTCGATTGCTGGCGCCTCGCCCGACGATCTTCTTTCGAGCATTGTTTTCTGTTCATCAAAA
>DATBRN010000356.1:0-5785 GCA_036560225.1 Pyrinomonadaceae bacterium
TCACCTGCATTCCGGGCTCAAGCTGTGCAAACAGCGGGTCGCAGTCGTGCGGATGATTGAGCGCGTAACGAATAGCAGCCTCACGATTGGGCAGTCCTTTGATGGGCGGATTGGGATAAAGCACTCGCGTGCCAATCGGAAGATCTTCAAGAATGAAGTCTTCACCAGAAGGCATTATTCGCGGCGCGCTATCGCGGTCGATGTAGATAACTGATTCGTGTGTTTTTCGTCTTAATTGTAGAACCATAAGTTCACGGTTTCGAGTTCCGAGTTTCGAGTTCCGGGTTGAAGTCGCGAGCGAGGTTGAACTCGCAACTCGAAACTCGGAACTCGAAACTACTTTAGATTCAGAATTGGCCAATCATGGTGAAGCGCCGTCTGACGTAAACGCATGTCAGGATTTACTACCGCCGGGTGCCCAACTATCGAGAGCATCGGCAGGTCACTCATGCTGTCTGTGTAAGCGTAGGAGTCGCTGAGACTAAGTCCCTCACGCTCGGCGAAGACCCTGATCCATGATGCTTTCGTTGCCGCGGCCATCACCGGCGGCAGCAGTCGTCCAGTTGCCACGCCATTAACAAACTCCAGCCGGTTTGCGACGTATTCTTCAATACCGAAATGTTCCATTAGCGGCTTCACTGAAACATCCAGCGCGCCCGTTACTACTACCTGGCGCAAGCCGAGGCTGCGCGACTTCTCAAGCAACTCATAAGCGCCGGGAAATACATTTGGTTTTAGGATTGATAGGAAAAGATCGTCCGCAAGAAAGCGAAGGCGGTCCTCGCTGACGCCCTTGTAGCGCTTAAAGTAAAGATCGTTGAAAACTTTTCTGCTGTACTGGTCGGTGACCGCGAACATGGGAAGACTTAAGAGGGTCGCCGCGCTTTTTTTGAAGCTGCGGAAAAGGCCCGGCTCGTTTCGGGCATAAAACCCAAGGGTGTGGACCAGGTTTGTACCTACCAGGGTCCCTTCGAGGTCGTAGAATGATGCCGCCGCCAAACGTTCCTCCAAAGTCCTCTGCCGACTGACTCCACTGATAGGAATCGATCAGGGCGATTGTTCAAAACAGGGGAGTGCCAAATATAACCCAGCGAGCTCGATTCCGCCCAACAAAAAAACCGGTGTACGGTAATGCTATACAATCAGTGCGCAAAGCCGCGGAATGTCCAATAAAAAGGGCGATCAGCCATCCGCTTGTTGGGGTTTCAATGAGTTGATTGGCTAGCCAAGGCACCGGTTTGGAAGCACGAGAAGCCAAGCCTGGTTGATGGCGGGGCGATTCTATTGATTTCTGGGGTTGGCCGTCGCGGCGGCTGGGAGAGGAGAAACGCCAGCTAAGGCATCTTTGCGCCGGCCTTCTTAAGTTCTTCCAAGGTTCGCTTATGTTGCTCCAGTTTCTGGCCTGCCTCGCCGAGTTTTCCCTGTGAAGTGAGGCGCTGGTACTCGTCGAATTCCTGAACCGCCTTATTTATGAGCTGTTGCACCGTAGGCGCGGTCGGGCCTTCGGAGGGCGAAGGAGATGCTGCTGGTTTCGGGGCGCCTTCGGCTGGCTTCTCCTCTGGCTTGCCAGTCTTCTCCTGAGTCGAAGGTCGCACGAGATCGCCGAAGATGCTCGTCATTGCCTCGGCAAACGTTTGGCCATAGCCCAGCCGATCCTGCGTAGCCAGGACGACGAGGCGCAGCTCAGGCATCGGACTGCTTTCCGCCTTCAAGTAGATCGGCTCAACGAAAAGAAGCGACCGTCCGATTGGGATAACCAACAGGTGACCACGCAGAACATGTGAGCCCTGTTGATTCCAGAGAGTGAATTGCGAAGACAGTTGTGAGTTCTGGTCGATGCGCGCTTCAATTTGCAGTGGGCCATCGATGAGTCGCGACTTGGGGAAGTTAAAGATCAGAAGTTTTCCGTAATTCTCGCCGTCGCAGCGGCCGGCCATCCAGCCGATCAGGTTGTTACGTCCGGCGGGAGTGAAAGGCAATATCAGCACGAATTCGTTGTGGGTCTGTTCGCCGGGTAACTGCATCAACACAAAATACGGATCGATTGGCTGGGGCTTTTTCGGGTCATCCCCTCGCTGTTGGGCGACGTTCCAAACGTCTTCGCGCTGGAAGAACGTCTTTGCATTTTGAGTGTGGTAGAGGCCGTAAACTTCGCCTTGCACTCGAATCAAGGTTTCAGGATAGCGAACGTGCGCGCGCAAATCAGCGGGCATCTGGCTCGCGTCTTCAAACAAGGTCGGGAAAGTGGCACGGTAGGTTGCGATTAAGGGATCCTGATTGTCGAAGACGTAAAAGTGCGTGGTGCCGTTGTAGGCGTCAATCATTACTTTAACGCTGTTACGGATGTAGTTGATGTCATTCGTGCCAACGTCGTGATGGCGCGAGTACGGATAAGTCGCAGACTCGGTAAAGGCATCGATCATCCAGAAAAGTCGGCCCTCGTTGCTGACTACGACGTATGGATCGTTATCGTAGATCAGAAAGGGCGCGATGCCGTTCACTAGCTCGCGAATGTTCCGATGGATCAGGACGCGACTATCCGGGTTTACGTCGTCTGAAAAGGGAAGCTTTGAGAGGTCGCCGAGCGCCCAGGCCAACAGCAGACGTCGCGCGCGACCGCCGATTCTTATGCCTCCCGTGCCCTCGTAAGTTGTGGTGGTATTCGTTTCGCCCTGGGGAAAGTCAAATTCCTTTTGGCGCGTCTTCACATAGACGTCTGTATTAGTCTCTTGACCAAAATAGATCTCGGGGCGCGTAACCTTTACGTCTTTAGAGTTCGACTGTACGGGCATATCCGAAATCACGAATCGCGGCATGCCTTCAGGCGTAAAGTCGTTGGCGGTGTTCATCGTGATGCCGTAGCCATGCGTATAGACCAGTTTTTGGTTGATCCAATTTCGAGAAGATTCAGGAAGACTCTGGACGTTTATTTCGCGCGCGGCAACCATCATCTGGCGGATACTCTCGTCGGCGCGATAGCGATCGACATCAACATCGGGAAAGTCGTAGTAAGTTCTAATCGCCTGAATCTGTTTGAGCGTGTCCTGTAGAGCATGCCAGTCCCAGAGGCGTATGTTCTCGAGCGTTGGGCGATTAGCATTCGGATCCAGGGCCTCTACAGAACCCTCCGCTTGAAAGTCTCGCAGCTCTACCTGTTCGAGTCCGAACGCACGCCGTGTCCAGGCGATGTTGTGTTCGATATAAGGTGTTTCACGTCCCAGCTCATTTGGTTTGACTATGAAGCTCGTAACATAAGCGGGGACTATGAAGACACCGACGATGTAGACGCCGAGAGGGATGGCCAACGCCAGAATCAACAAGCGGATGCCGCGTTTTGAAAACGCATTAATCAAAGAAATTGCAGCCGCAAGCAATAACGCGACCGAGACGAGGGAAAGCGCCGGCAACAGATAGTTTGCTTCTGTGTACGTCACTCCTGAAAAAGTTTGGTGGTCCTGCCATAGGTAAGGAAAACGCGACAGATAGGTGCGCCAGGCGAGGAGGATCAGGAAGGCTGCCAGCGTTATTGAGACTGAGGCGAGAGGTCGCTTGACCGCGTCCTTCCGGGGCCTCGCCAGGAGTTTTTGCGGCATGGCGAGCAGTGTGTAAATAACTGAGGCGCTGAGAACAATGAAGGCTAGAGTGAGCAGCCAGCTGCTAAGCAGATCATAAACGGGCAGCGAGAAAAGATAGAAGGTCAGCGGTTTCTGAAAAATCGGATCTGCAGTCACAGCCTGAACTCGGTTGAAATACAAGGCAAAAGTTTGCCAATCGGCCTTCATCGCAAACCCGAAGACAACTCCAAAGAGGATCGCGAGGATCCAAGCGAGCGGTCGCACGAATCGGGCCGGTGAAAACTGAACGGGCTGGTTGTTGATAACGATCGTCCGTTTTTCGATTGTCTGCGCTGCAAACGAGTTCTCAAGGAGCCAAAACGCCCCTCGTAGAAGGAACACGGTTATCGTTGCAAACGCTACAAACAAGCCGAGCTTGAGCTTGAAGATGTACCAATAGACTGCTGAAAAACCGAGCGAGCTAAACCATGCGGCTGAAAGATAGATTGAGAGAGCGCGCGATAAGAGCAGGATGAGGACCACGAGAGCGCCGATTAGCCAGCGCCGCCAGCGGCGTCGCTGGGGTGGCTTAATATCGATGACGTCGTTTTCTCGCAACGGGAAGGATTCGCTCACGTGCGGTTAGCATACGCCGATTGTTTGGGTCACTTCAATGATTGCGAGTCTTCCAGAGTGAGCCAAGCAAACGAAAAAGCCTGATTTCTTGTCGTACAGTGCATGTGTATAATAGCCAAGTGCCTGGCAATTTGCGAAAGTTCCAATCAATTCGAACATTGTTCGACTTTCTGGAGGGACCTTTTCGTCAAAATAGTTTGGGAACAAAATCGAATCGGTACAGTTAACAAATAGAGAATTCTAGATGCTGGCAGCAGAAATACTCTTACAGAATCGCTACCGCATCATTCGTCTGCTGGGTCAGGGCGGAATGGGCGCAGTCTACGAAGCGATGGACGAGCGCCTCGATACGACTGTGGCATTGAAAGAGACGCTGTTTGCAGATGAGCGGCTGAGGAAGCAGTTTGAGCGAGAAGCGCGATTGCTTGCGCGTATGCACCACCCGGCGTTGCCACGTGTCAGCGATCACTTCGCCGAGGGTGAGGGACAGTTTCTCGTCATGCAGTTCATTCCCGGCGATGACCTTTCGCAAATGATGGCGCGTCGTCATGGACCGTTTCCGGCTGACCAGGTCTTAACCTGGGGCGATCAACTGCTCGATGCGCTTGATTATCTGCACACTCAGGATCCGCCAATTATCCATCGCGATATCAAGCCTCAGAATTTGAAACTGACGGGCCGAGGACAGATCATCCTGTTGGATTTCGGTTTAGCGAAAGGTCAGGGAGTCGGAGTGTCGGTTGTGACGACCTCGGCGAGCATATATGGGTACACACCAAACTATGCGCCGTTGGAACAGATCCAGGGTCTGGGAACAGATGCTCGCAGCGACATCTACGCTTTGGGCGCCACGCTCTATCACCTGATGACCGGTGTTAAGCCTCCGGATGCATTGACCCGGGCGGCGGCTCTCGTAAATGGCCAGCCTGATCCGCTGACGCCGGCCAATGAACTTAGCAGCGGCATCAGGCCGGAAGTGGCGGGCGTGCTGGCACGAGCGATGAGTCAAAATCGTGATCAGCGATATCCAACTGCTGCAGCTATGCGCGCGGTACTCAATGGAACGGGCGAAGTGGAAACTCTGGTGGGCAAGACCGAAGCCGCAACGATGCTCTTCGAACGCCCTGCGACCACGTTTACAGGTGGGTCGGTTTCCAAATTGCAGACGGAGTTGAAAGCCGGAGAAACGACGGTTGTGCAGTCACCGCGAGCGGGGAAAAGGCGAGTCGCGCCCTGGGCTATTGGTGTCGCGGCGCTTCTCCTCATTGGAGTTCTGTTCGGAGGATACTATGCCTACCAGCGTCAGGCCAATTCCAACGCCGCTACAGCACAGGAAAACTTACCAGATCAGAGCAATGCGATTGTGCCAAGTGCTACGCCTTCTCCGGCTGCGATCCACGCTGCTAACGAGCCGGCCACCGGCACGGTAGGCGACGTGAACAAGATCGTGATAGGCAATCATCCATCTCCTGCTACTGAGCCCGCGAAGAAACCTGAAAAGTCCGCTAAGAAGAATGAGAAGGCTCGAGAAAAACAACCGACTACCGACGATGATGAACCCGTTCCGAACCAGGCCGAACCATATCCCGATCTGA
>DATBRN010000357.1:0-31014 GCA_036560225.1 Pyrinomonadaceae bacterium
CAGCCGAGCGCTGCTTCCGTTTCCGGCGAATAACTAAACGTCGCGAGGCCCGCGGTCTTCAAAAACAATTGTAGGGGCGGCACTCCTGAGTGAGTACCGCCCCTTTTCACTTTGTAACAACGTTGCGTCCACTCCAAGGAGTTGCACGGTCTCTCGAATGTCGCAATCAACAAAGGGTGGCGACGGCGTCGACGGCGAAACAAGCTTACATCTGATGCTTCACGATGACACTGGCGAGCCGGCTAGCGGTGGCGGGATCAATCGTTTTCAGTTTTTCTTGTTGCTCGAGCGCTTTGGTGGTGTTGCCCAGCATGAGGTAGCTAAGCGCATAGTTGTAATAGTAGGAAGGCTCGCGCGGATCGAGAGCAATTGCTTTCTCATGAAAGACTATGGCCTCCTTTGCCCTTCCCGCTTTTGAAAGCGTCACGGCGAGGCCATCGTAGGAGAGCGAGTATCCGGGATTGCTTTTTATTAGACTTCGAAAGACGAATTCCGAGTAGCGGAAATTGCCCATGCGATCGTAGCTGACGGCTTGATTGTATTTGGCCTTGAGTAGTTTCGGATCCAGGCTTATGGCTTTGTTGAAAGCTTCGATTGCGCGTGGATATTGTTTCAACTCACCCAGCGCTTCCCCCAGGTTGTTGTAGCTTTCAGCGTCAGATGGATTCAGGGTCACTGCGCGCTCAAAAGCCACTTGGGCATTCCCAAATTTTCCCTGGGCCATGTAAGCATTGCCGATCTTCAGATTGGCGAGCGCCGCTGTACGGCTTTGGTTCTTGGATAAGGCAATCACGCGATTGTAGATTCGAATCGCTTCGTCAAAGCGTCCCTGATCCTGGGAAACCTGGCCCGCAGCCAGAAGCTGCTGCGGATCGCTAGAAGAAATTGAAGATGAGTTGGCGGATGTCCGAGGCTGAGCAGTGGATGAGACTTTGGAGGGAACATTTGCAGTGCGCGGTCTGGTTAAGGCCCCAGGACCCGATTTTGCCGGCTGTTGAGCGAATGCGACAAAACATGTTGATACGAGGATCACAAGTGCCAAAACAAGCTTGGAAGCCCAGCCGCTGGAGACTGGCCCTGGTAGCTTTTTTGGGCCCATCCGCTGGCTGGCTTTTATTCTTGCGTGGCCTTTGGCGTCCATGATAAAAGAGTGTCCCCTTTTCAAATAAACGGGTAATCAACGGAAAAATTGGAAAACGTGCGGGTTCCTATTTTTCTTATCACCACAGAGTGTCAGGTGTTGATGGGAAACATCAAGGAGGACTACCGCCCATGCGTAAGCTAGTTCTGCTATTCGCAATCCTACTCGTCTGTGCCCCAGCGGGTTTTGCCCAGAGCGATTATTCAAACTGGGAGTTCTTCATTGGTTATGCTCACGAGCGTGCGAACAATGGTGCCGATCGGCTGGACCGTAGAGGTCAGGTCATCAACAGCAATGGCACAACCTCGCGCGTAGATTTTGTTTCCGAGCGAATTCCCTATAACGGCGGCACTGTCGAAGTCGTTGCCAACGTGCATCGCAACATTGGGCTAGTGGCAAATTTCTCCGCCACGGTGGCCAACACGGACTTCGTCGACCGTTTGAGTGGACGTAGATTTAACGCGCGCGTCTGGAGATTCCTGTTGCTTGGTGGACCACGCTTCAACTGGCGCAACTCTTCGCCATTCCTTCCGTATGCGCATGCTCTCTTTGGTGCGGCGCGCTATCACGCTGACTTTCGCAACAACGACTTTACTTGTCCCAACACCACTGAGACCGCCTTTGCTATGGCCCTTGGAGCAGGTCTAGATATTCGGGCCGGTAATCACGTCGATGTGCGTGCCGCACAGATTGACTATGTGCCAATCTTCTTCAGTAACAAGCGGGAAGATGGTTTGCGCTTCTCGGCGGGCGTGAAGATCAAGTAGCGCAGGCGGATGTCAGGGCAGCTTTAGCTTCTGGCGTCGATCAAAGAAGTCGGACCACGCATCGCCGTTTTTCTTCAGTAGGGCGGGAACATTTTTGACTGTAAAGTCGGAAATCTTCACGCCCTTTTCAATTTGTTTCCACGTTAACGGCATCGAGACGGTAGCTTTCGGTTTAGCTCGCGCAGTAAAAACGGCAGCCAGGCTTTTCCCGCGCGCATTCTGCATCCAATCGACATAAACCTGATCCCTTTTTCGTTTCGCAATAGTGCGTTCAACGGTAGCGATCTTCGGCGCGCGTCCCGCAACCTCCGACGCAAGCAGACGCGAAAACTCCGCCACGGCTTCGTAGTCGTTGGTTGGTTTCAGCGGCAGATAGATATGTATTCCCGAGGACCCGGAAGTCTTGGGAAACGCATTCAACCCGACCTCGTCACAAACGGCCTTAGTCAGCAAGGCAACTTCCAGGACGTTTTCCCAGGGAGCTTTCTTTGGATCGAGATCTATAGCGATCCAGTCAGGCTTATCAAGGTTCGCTGTCGTCGAATGCCAAGGGTGCTGTTCAATCGTTCCCAGGTTCACGAAATAGAGCAGAGAAGCCGTGGTCATGTAGACCGCGTAGTCGAGTTCCCGTCCTTCCTGATTCGTCAAATGCACTGTCTTGATGAAGCCAGGAGCGCTTGCGAAATCCTGTTGAAAAAACATCGGCGCGTTGATGCCGCGCGGCCAGCGTTGCAGGATTGCCGGACGATTCTTCAGGAAGGGTATCATAAGAGGACTTACGGCCAGGTAATAGCAGAGTAGTTCATACTTCGTGATCTTTTCGTCGGGCCAGTAGACGCGTTCGAGGCTGGTCAAAGGGACCGACTGACCTTCGACATTCAGCATCAGATCCCCCTTCGGCTGCTTGAGTTTGAGAAACTCCTCCACCGAGAGCGCGGCGCCTTTCTTAGCCGGCGTGTGTTTTACCAATTCCGGTTTTTGGGAAGCTGTTTTTGGCTTGGCCATGACCTTGATCCGGTTTATTGAGACGCAATTACGATTGCCGGCAGGGGACAGTTCGTAAAGTTATCCAAAAAGTATTTGATTTGCAAAACTAGCGTGAGAGGTTTAGTGATAAAGCTTTTGAAATTGATCAGCTAAATGGAAGGCGAGGTGTGTAGGTGACTATGCGAGCAAAGATCCTGATACTGATTCTACTGAGTTTGGCAGTCGGGCCAATGCCGCGCGTTCTTTTTGAAGCACGGGCACGTTCAACTGTCTCCCAGGCGGCTGCCACGCAACGTTTCCGGCTTGATGCGAGCCAGAGCAAATTTATCGCTCACGGCCAGCGTGGCGGTCTTTTTTGGTTCAAGGGCCACGAGCATCTGGTGGCGGCTCGCGAGTTTTCCGGCGAAGCCCTAATTACGGTGGACCAGATAACTCCAGCCTCGCTCGAGCTTACCGTGAAAGCTGACTCAATGGTGGAAACCAGCGATGCGTTTACTGAGCCGCAAAAACAGATCATTAATAAGGAGCTGCGTGAGATCGTTTTTGAGCCAGCTAAGTATCCGGAGATCGTTTTCAAGAGTACTGAAGTGACAGGAAAGTCGCTCGGCAACGGCCAATACGACGTGAAGATCAAAGGCGACCTCACGCTTCACGGCGTGACTCGTCGCATCGAGATTCCGGCGAAGGTAAGTTTGATCGGAAGCAACTTGCGCGCTGTTGGTGAGTTTGATATTGACCGCGGCGACTTTAATGTAAAAGCGACTTCAGCTTTTCACGGCTTAGTCCGTGTGCGTAAGACGGTGAAGTTTACCTTCGATATTGTCGGCCACCGAATTTGAACCAAACGAACATTGCCCTCGATCGTCGGCAGTGACGTTACTCATGGTTGAGAGTTTTCGAGGCTCTCGACCATCATTGCTTCCTTTGCGCCGCCGCCACCTCGTTTTTTGTTGCGGCGATCCACAGCTTCACGGTCTTCCCACTAGCCGAAGCGAGGGTGTTGCCTTCTGGCGAGAACGCGACCGAAAAGACCCAATCTGAGTGCCTTAGGGTGGCCAGCTCCTGCCGCGTGAAGGCGTCCCACAACTTCACAGTCTTGTCGTAACTCGCCGAAGCGATCGTGTTCCCATCCGGTGAGAAGACGACCGAAAAGACCATACCTGAGTGTCCGGTGAGTGTCGCCGACTCCCGTCGCGTAGCGATATCCCATAGTCGTACGGTACTGTCATAAGCGGCGGACGCGAGGGTCTTGCCATCTGGCGAGAAAGCGACCGAAAGTACCGCTGCGGAATGTCCCGCAAGCGTAGCCAACTCCTTGTAGGTTCTGCTATCCCACAATTTCACAGTAGTGTCTTCGCTGGCAGAAGCGAGCATCTTGCCGTCTGGTGAGAATGCGACTGAACTGACACCGTCTGAGTGTCCTCTGAGTGTGGTCAGCTCTTTCTGCGTACTGACATCCCACAACTTCACGTCCCCGCTATTTCCGGCCGAAGCGAGCATCTTTCCGTCCGGCGAGAAGGCGATTGAGTTGATTGGGTCTGACTGCGCTGCGAGCGTAGCCAACTCTTGCCAGGTGCCGGTGTCCCACAGCTTCACCGTACCATCTCGGCCGGCCGAAGCGAGAGTCTTGCCACCCGGCGAGAATGCAACTGACGCGACCTCAGCTGAGTGCCCTGTGAGGCTAGACAACTCCTGTCGTGTGTTCGTATTCCACAACCTCACGGTACTGTCGCTGTTTGCGGCAGCCAGAATCTGGCCATCCGGCGAGAAGGCGATACGCCCCAAACCGTCTGGCAGTCCTCTGGGCGTCGCCAACTCCTGAGGCGAGTTGGCGTCCCAGAGCTTCACGTTGCCGAAGTTGGCAGAAGCGATCATCCTGCCATTCGGCGAGAAGGCAACGGATGTCACGTAACCCGAGTTGGCTGCCAGCACTGCCAATTCCCGCCGCGTTCTGATGTCCCACAGCCTCACAGTATTATCCTCAGACGACTCGTGGTCCTCACTAGCGGATGCGAGCGTCTTGCCATCGGGTGAGAAAGCAACTGAGTAAACTTCACCTGAGTGTCCCCTGAGCGTACTCACTTCCTCGTACGTGCCGGTGTCCCAAAGCTTCACTGTCTTGTCAGAACTTGCTGAAGCGAGCATCCGACCGTCCGGCGAGAAAGTGACGGAAAAGACCACATTTGAGTGGCCATTAAGCGTGGCTAACTGCTTGTTCGTAGTGGTATCCCAGATCTTCACAGAGTGGTCGGCACCGCCAGAAGCGAGGACCCTACCATCCGGAGAGAAAGCAACTGACCTCACATTAGATCCGTGCCCTAACAGCGTGGCAAACTCCTGCAGTGTACTCGTGTCCCAGAGCTTCACCCCGTCCTCCACGCCAGCGGATGCGAGAGTCTTGCCGTCCGGAGAGAAGGCAACTGAATTGACCCAGTCTGAGTGTCCTTTGAGTGTGGCCAACTCCCGTCGCATGCTTATATCCCAGATCTTTATAGTATTGTCTTCGCTAGCCGAAGCAATCGTCTTGCCGTCTGGTGAGAAAGCGATGGAAGTGACGGCCTGCGAGTGCCCTTTGAGCGTGGCCAACTCTCGTTGGCTGCTGGTTTCCCACAGCCTCACGACGTTGTCTTGGCTGGCCGAAGCGAGTGTCTTGCCGTCCGGTGAAAATGCGACTGAAGTGACACCTTGGGAGGGCACTTCGAGCGTGGCAAGTTCGCGATGACTGTTGTGCCATAGGAAATACCAATAATAGCTGCGCAGGTCATCTGCTTTCGGATTTTTCGTGGACGGTAAATCGGCATTCAGCACTTCATAAACGCGTGTCATATCACCCCCTTCGTGCGCACGCTGGGCAAGAGTGACATTCGAGTCATAGAGGAAGTGTCTATTGCGCTCTAACTGCTGTTTCGCAATCTCTTGCTGGCGGTCAGCCTCCAACTTTGCCTCTCTTGCTATCCGTTGTTGATTGCCTGCTTCGGCGGTGGCAGTTCTGGCAATCTGCTGTTGTCGCAAAGCCTCCTCTCTTGCCGTGTCAGAAATCGTCTGTTGTCGTTTCGCTTCCTCAGTTGCTGCGGCGGCAATACTCAACTGTCTTTGGGCTTCGATGCCTGCCGCTGTCGCAATTCCTTGTTGCTTCTCGGTCTCCTTTTTTGCAACTTCAGCGAGGCCGGCCTGTTTCGAGACCTCAGCGGCTTGGCCCTTGATTACGAAGCCGGCGCCGAAGGCAGCGAGAAGCACGAGTGCCGCGGTGCCAATGATTTCAGTACGCACGCGAACGTTGCGCCGCGTGTACTTGAAGAGTCTATCGATGCCATCGGCAATTGGCGGAGACGGATTCTGTTTTCCAAATGCTTCGTCAGTTTCATCTATCCAAATCAGCTTCCGCTCACTGATGAGGTTCCACGGTGCTTTCGACAACGCCTGTTCATTGTTGTTTGTTAGTGCCCCCAAGAGATTAATCGGAATAATTGTTCGGTTGGTGGCAACGAAGCGTTCGAATTCCAATGCGATGTAGGGGCGAGTCAATGCTCGCTCGGTAGCCAAGAGCACAAGCACCGCGCTCTTCTTTAAGGCTTTCTCAAGCGTGGGCCCTAAAGAAGAGCCCGGGGGTGCCTCCTCCTCGTCAATGAAGCAGGCAAAATCAAGGTTGCTCAGTTGGTTCTTTAGATTCACGGCGTAGGCTTTGGCGTCACGGTGCGAATAAGAGATAAAGACGTCATACCTGAACCTCGCTCTGAATAAACCCTTGAAGAGAGTTTCCCTTAATCTATTCAAACCGGAACGCAAGCCTTGTATCGGATTAGGCATGACCTTTCACCTCGTATCTTGAGAATTGTCCGTAGCATCCGGACTCTAAGAAACGGTGTCGTCGAGCAGAGAAGGGCGGAAGCCAGGACCGGAAGAATAGTTATCTGCGGTGCGAGCTAACGGAGTACCGCGCTTGCACTCTTAGCGCCGCTTCGTGAGGCGACCAAGCGAGTTCTATAGCAGATCGAGCCTCTGTTCAAGCTATTCGGTGCGAAGTATGGCGCTTTTTCGAAATGATATTGAGTTGGCGTACTAAGTCTGGCTTGAACAATCGAATACGTGGGAAGGGAATCCGGCTTTTGATCTCACGGAAGGCCCATCGAATCATCCGCAAACTAACAGTTTGAGTTACCACGAACGGCAGTCCTACGTATGTGCCATCTTTGGTTGCTCTGTGGTTGAACTTGCGGGAGCAGAATCGGAGGGAGCGTAATAAAGAATGCGATTGCAGTTGTCGCAGGTAACTACTTCCTCGCCGCGTCTGACCTGCGCCATCGCCTGCGGTCTAAGCGCCATGAAACATGCCATGCACGCGCCGTTGCGCGCCTGAGCAACCGCCACGCCATCGCGTATGCGCGCGCTGATGCGGTTATAGAGGGCACCCATCGACTTGGGCAACGCCGTGATTAGCCGTTCGCGTTCTACGCGATTCGTCGTGAGTTGGTCTGCTTGTTGGCGAGTCTCCTCATCAAACGCCAGCAGTCTTGCTTCGCGATCGGAGTTTAATGAGGTGATTTGTTCCGCTCGTTCAGCGAGCGCGGCTTCCGCTTTTTCAAGCGCGTCCATTTGTTCAAGAATCTGTGTTTCGAGTGTCGAAATTTGTTTCCGGGCTGCGTCAGCCTCTCGAATCGCGGCCGTGTATTCGTCCTGTTTCTTCGATGACATCAAATTGCGTTCGGCACGTTCAACTCGCACGCGTTGTTCTCCGACTTCAATTTCCAAACGCGAACGTGCATGCCGGGCTTCATCCCGGCGAGTTTCCAGGGCACGAATTTCAAAGGCGCGCTGATCGAATTCTGACTCGATCTCGGCGCGCCTTTTCGGTACCGCTTCTAGTTCTGATTGTAGTTTTCTTATGCTTGTATCCAGGTTTTGTAGAGCGACTAATTGCTGCAATTCCGCTTTCACTCTTTATATTCTCCTTAAAAGAACAGGTCCGGATTTGGAATGAATCAGGGCAATCATCAATTGGGATTATCGGGCATGGGTGGCCCTTGGCGCAAGTCAGCACACCAAATAGGGGTTCTTCACTAATTTCACGCTTTGAATACCATTCAATCAGCGGGGGCAAGCCCGCCTTCCCCACCCCTGCTGGCACTGCCATGCTGACACTGCCACTCAGGCTCAATAGTAACGGTCAACTACAGAACCGTGAGCGTTAGCGACCGGATGCTAGACTCAACCTTACCTGAACTGCTCAACTACAACCGTCAATCAAAAGGTGCGGATCCAAACAACAACTCCATCCGCGTCAAGGCAGCGGTTCACCCTGTTCCAAACAGATTGTGGCTTGGAGTCCCCTCGCAGGCAGACGAAGATTTCTCGATGCTAGATAACTTGCAAGGTGGGAACGGTTATCTGGTTCGCAACCAGTGACTGAGCGATCCGGAGACAGGAGTGGCAATATCAGGTTGCTACCGATTGTAATTGAGTCGATCAACTGGCGTTGAGTGTGGCATCCGGTCGCTACCGCTCACGGTTCTGACTTAGTGGCAGCGCTAAGGTTGTGTGTGGCATCCGGTCGCTACCGCTCAGGGTTCTGTAGTTAAGTGGTCAAGCCGAAGTTGAGTGGGAGTATCCGGTCGCTACCGCTCATCGGTCTGTAATTGCGTATGGTCTCACTTACCTGCTACAGCCCTGGCGGCGTTGATTCGGCCCCCGGCCGATATTTTGCCTCGCAAGCCCGGCAGTTTATCCACGGACTTAAGCAGCAGCGAACGCAATTGATCGACTGAGAGATCCGGATGCGCCGAGAGCGTGAGTGCGGCTACTCCGGCCACTACCGCCGCAGCCATCGATGTTCCCGAACGCTGTTCATATTCGTTACCCAGTGCAGTCGTTAAAATGTCTTTTCCAGGCGCGGCAATTTGGACGCTCCTTAAGCCATAATTTGAAAACGATCCGAGCTCGTCGTTCCGGTCAGTGGCTGCGACGCTGATTATGTTTCCAATGTCGTAGTTGGCGGGATACTGAGGCCTGGCATCGTTGTCCGCAGACGAGCTCCCGCTTGCAGCAACGAAAAGGATTCCAGCGCCCGCAGCTTTGCGAATCAAATCTTCGAGGGCTCGTGATTTTTGAGTTAATACCCAGCTCACAACAATAAGCCGAAGGTTCACACCGGCGTGCTTGCGATCGATTGCGTAATTTATAGCCTCGACCGCGCCGAGGACGGTCCCGAAGCCGCCGGCGTTAAGCACCTTGACAGACATGATTTGGGTTTTCCAGTTAGTGCCACAGACGCCGAGGTTATTTCCACATTCCGCTCCGATGATTCCCGCGCAGTTTGTTCCGTGCCCGTTTTCGTCCGTTGGTTCGCCGTTGTTTTCGATGGCGTTGTAGCCGTGAACGTCATCCACCGTGCCGAGATCGCGGTCCTGATAAGGGTTCACATTTGCCGGTCTGGTCCAGATGTTGTTAACCAGGTCAGCGTGGGTCGACTCTACGCCGCTATCAAGAATAGCGACCACGATTTCACCGCTGCCTTTTGTTGTTGCCCAGGCTTGTTTGACACTGATGTCAGCGCCCTTCTTCCCGCCGCGCCGGCCATCATTAGACAGCGCCCATTGCTCCTCGAATTGCGGATTCTTCACTTGCGCCTGGCTGGTATCACTTGCCGGCTCGTCGAGACTTATTTCGTAATTGGGTTCGGCGTATTCAACTTCTGGCAACGCTTGATATTGGGCCGCAATGGTGGCTGGATCCATATTGTCTGGATCGTCGATCGCTGTTAAGCCGGGAGCTGCTTCGATTTCATCTTGTATCCGATCGTTGAAGCGTGATGTGATCTGGTTAATAACATCCTCAGAAACGCCCGCGCGAAACTTTACGAGAACATCGGGTCGCACAGAAGACCTTTGGGAATCCGGATCGAGTTCGTTCAGGGGAACGTCTTGGCGCAACTTTGATTCCGCGGGAACAATACGAACTGTTGAGCGCCATTGCTTTTGCACTCTTCTAACCTGGCCGATAAGGGCAACGACCAGAATAACCATCAACACCAGGGCAAGGCAGAGAATGAGTTTGTTGCGATTCACTTGACTAGTTTACGTTGACGGAAAGAAGCTTTTCAGAAAAAGTCGTGCGGCGACAAAACCAGCTGGGTTGGGTTTTGTCCGCGGCACCCACTTTTTGTGCAAAGCTTCTAACCGTATTCCGCCGCAGATTGGCGCTGATGCATATGCTTTAGGCGACCGCTGAAGTCCTCGCGGAATCAATTTCGATTGTGCAAAGGCAGTGTAAGATCTCAAACGAGATCGCCGAATCTATGCTGGAGCAAAACGGCGATCGAGATCGCGGCTGTCTCCGCTCGCAGAATCCGCCCGCCAAGCGTGACGATAGCCCAATCTGCCCGTCGCGCAATCTGGAGCTCTTCGTTGGCCCAGCCGCCCTCGGAGCCAATCAAAGCCGTAAGCATGGAAGGATTCGCGAGTTTCTCCAACGCCGATACTATTGATTCGCCATCGCGCTCCGAAAACATCACACCGTTCAAACTTCCATCAGCGGTAACGTCTTTATGTCTGGCTGCGGCGTCCTCGATCACAGACTCAAAAGGCATGGGAGTAGTGATTTCAGGCACGACGGCGCGCCCCGATTGTTTGGCCGCTTCGAGTGCGATTCGCTGCCAGCGCGCAACCCGCTTCGCCGCATCCGACGGATCGCGCAAGCGGATATCAGCGAGTTTGGTCACAACCGGCACAACGCGCGTGACACCCAACTCAGTCGTCTTTTGTACAACCAGATCAAACTTTTCGCCTTTGAGCAGAGCAACTGCCAGCGTCAACTGGACCGGTGATTCCGGTCGAGCAGGGTCTACCTCGCTAATTACTTTGAGCCTGGCGCTATCGCGGCGGCTTTCTTCAACGCGGCAATTAAACTCCCTGCCCTCGCCGTTGAAAACGTAGACTTCATCACCGACCTTCAAACGCAAAACTTCGCGCAAGTGACGCGCCTCATCCGATTCGAGCGTCACACTGTCGAGACTTGAACTGAAGGCGCCTGGCGGCGCGTAGAATCTACGTCGCGTCATGGTTCCTATTTAAACATCCCGATTTACGATGGGTTCCATTCAAGTCCGCCAGGCAGACTGATGGCAGAAAACTCCAGATGTATCACCCTTCTGTGCAACTTGTCGCTTAATAGCGATGACGAATGCAGCAACAACGGACGCATGACCAAGACGCCACCTGTCTTAACCGGGCAAATAACCGGTGGGGTTTCCCGTCTTAGTCTCTCAATCTCGGTGGAACTGAGTCGACCATGTTTATGCGAGCCGGGAACGACTTTCAAGGCCCCGCTCTCTTCAGTGGCATCGTCGAGATGAAGTCTTAACGTGAGCATGTCTTCCAGTACAGATGTGGGCGGCTGGACGTGGGTAATACCGGCTTTCTGCGACCAACATTTAAATCCGGCGATCTCCTTCTTGTTGCGAACTGCAATCGTGAGATCCTGATGCCACGCGACTTTCCAATTCGCCTCCGGTGTCTTATCGAAAAAGATTCCGCGAACAACTTGTGCCTGTGTTCCGGCCACGGAGTCCACGATCGATCTAACTCCAGCACAGCAGGCTAGTTGGTGAACAAAGGGAGCGATGTTGATGAGGTTCCTGATGCCAAAGTAACTTTGGCCCCGCTGTTTGGTGGCATCGCTGCGTGGTATGTGAGTCAACTGCTCAACAAGTTTGGCGACCGTTGTGGGATCCAGCACGTCGGGAATTACAGCAAAGCCGTTCGACTCAATCTCTTCGGTATACATGCGCGGTCACGGATTGGATTTCACACAATAATGGCAATCCACTCGCCATCTTGCATGATCTCGACCGGATTGTGAACGCCGGCATCCAGAAGGGACGCAACAACCATCTCCAATTGTGACTCCAAAATTCCCGAAAGAATGAGACGTCCGCAAGTGACAGACAGCAGGGAACCTAACATTCGCCCAATCACGTCCGCGGTCAGGTTGGCGCAAACGAGATCTGCAGACGACCCGGTGTCGTCAACCGTTCCTACTCGAAAAATAATCTGGTCCGCTGTATTCAGTCGTGCATTTTCTCTCGCAATCGCTATTGCGTCCGCGTCAGCGTCACAAGCTTCAATGTGCGCTTCCGGAAAAAGTTTTGCCGCCGCAATGGCCAGAATGCCCGTTCCCGTTCCAACATCCAGAAAACTGCCGCCGGCAAAATATTTCTCGATAGCGGCGAGGCATAAACGTGTAGTCTCGTGAGTTCCTGTGCCGAAAGCCATGCCCGGCTCAATGCGAATCACAATTCGTTCGTGCTCATGAGGAATCTCGGCCCAGGATGGCGCAATAACAAAACGCTGCCCGACTTCTACCGGCTGCCAGCTCTTCTTCCATTCGCCCAGCCAGTCCTCGTCCGCTACCTGACGAATATTCATTTCAGTGACGGAAGAAGACGGTAAACCGTAAAAGCGCAGTGCCTCTGCCAGGTGGCTTCGTACCGATTCGCGGTTGGGCGTCTTATCGAAATAGCCAGTCACTCGAACACGCTTGTCGTCGGTAGTCTCCGTTCCCAGCGCGCCGGCTTCCATCAACGCATACTCCACCGCCTCGCGCGCGACTTCTTCGATCTCAACCTCAAGCGCGTACCAAAGGCGTGCTGAATGATCTTTTTGTGTGGAACTCAAGCTTTTGACGGAGGGGAATTCCGCTCCAGATCAACCCTGACGGATGCCAAGATCGTCCAGCAGTGCTTCCTTATCGCGCCAGTCTTTCTCAACTTTTACGAATAGCTCCAGATGGCAACGATGCCCAAGCATTCCTTCTATGTTCTGTCGCGCCTGAATCCCAATATCTTTCAGACGCGCCGCGCCTTTTCCGATTATGATCTTCTTCTGTGAAGGTCTTTCGACGAAGATTGCGCAGTGGATGCGCGTAAAGTCCTCACGCACATCTTCCCATTTTTCCGTCACCACCGCGGTCACATAAGGGATCTCTTCCTGCGTGATTTGCAAGATCTTTTCCCGCACGATCTCTGCGACCATTGTGCGCACGGATTGGTCGGTCAGCTCATCTTCGCCAAAGAGTGGCTCGCCTTCCGGGAGATGCTTGACCATCTCTCTCGTCAAGGAATCCGTTACGTTTCCACGCAGCGCTGAGATGGGAATGACTTCGCTCCAGTCATATTCATTTCGGTACCATTCGATCAGCGGCAACAGTGCACTCTTGTCTCTTAGTTTATCTATCTTGTTGAGCAGCAGGATGGCGGGCTTCTTAGATCGCTGAAGCAGCTCGAGCACAAACTTGTCGCCGCTGCCGGTGGAGACGGATGCATCACGAATTAGACAAACGAGATCGACCCCCAGCAGCGCGTCCTGCACAGTCGCCATCATGCGCCGGTTCATTTCATAACCGGGCTTATGGACTCCGGGCGTATCAACTAAAACAATCTGACCCTCGGGCCTGGTGATGATGCCTTGAATCTTGAAACGCGTGGTCTGCGGTTTGTCGGAAACGGCCGCAATCTTCTGACCGACTAGCCGATTCAAGAGCGTCGACTTCCCGGCGTTCGGCCGACCGATAAAGGCGACGTAGCCACTGCGGTAATCTTCAACATCTCTCTCAGTCATTGTTTGGTTGACGCTGCGACACCCTGGTTTTTTTTCTCTTGCGGGTTGCATCAATCACTTCTCGAATGGCGCTTACAACGAGAGCCGGCTCGTCGCGGTGGATGAAGTGCCCGCTCCTGGTAGCTATTATTTGTTTGCCCATTGCTGAGCGGTGCACCAGATCTTGTTGAAGTTCCTGCCGAACCTGCTCAAACTTTGGGGCTAAGTATGCAAGGGGCCCTTCGCCGCCTGGCTGGGCATTGGCCGCAGTCAAAACGACCAGTGGAATGTTGGCGTGCCAGTTCGCTTTGCGTGTTTGCTCAAGGGTCTTATTCCAGTCCACCTTCTCCGGGCCAACAAACGCGGAAGGTGGAAATTGTTTTTTGATCGCTTCCGGAATAAGAGCGTCCATCCTCGGGAATTGGTCTTCGTGGGTGGAGTCTTCCAGCACCATGCCCACTACCTCTTTCGGATACATGCTCGCGTACATGCGAACATTAATACCGCCGAACGAGTGCCCCACCAATACGAGAGGCCCGCTAACGGCCGATTGCGCCAGCAGGTGATGTAAGTCTTCAGCGATTTGTCGGCTGGTTTGCGTGTGTATCGATGGATCGCTGTTACCCAAACCGGCGCGGTCGTAAATACAGGCGCGCGCAAACTCTGCGACTTTCGGTTGAATGCCAAGCCAACTCTCCGATGAGTTTCCGAGACCCGCGTCCATAACTACCACAGGCACTGCTTTGCGCACACCACCTTCACAGTTGATGTATAGCTTGTAGCCTCCGACGTCCAGGCGCCGGTGAAATGACGTCCGTTTGAGTTTGAATTGTTTAGTCCCGAGGTTTGACGCCGATCCGCTGGTGGTAACCACAATCACGGAGTTGATGTGGCCCTCGCCGTCGTCCTCCGTTTGTAAATTCTCAGGATCAACGGTCCAACGGACTTGATCCACGACAAACTTATACCGGTAGGTGCCTGGCGCTAGATTGATGCTCACCGACCAGTCGTCACCTTTCCTGGTCATAGGCGTGCTCTGAGTGTTCCAGCTATTGAACGTACCGGCCAATGCGACTGATTTTGCGTTCGGATGATCGTTCAGCCGAAAGGTGATACTTGGCCGCGATGCAGTTGCCTGTGCGTTGTTTGGAACCCAGGAATCTTGCTGAGCCAGACAGGTAACAGCGAATAAGCTGGCAATGAGGAGCAAGCGCGGAGGCTGGAAAAACCGGGTTCTCTTTGAGGCCGCCGCGCTTAAGTTCATTCTTGTCAATTTCCTTCAGCCCTACCTAAGGATGCCGATAAATCAGAACCGGAATGATTATCTACTAAGCGGATCCTTCGGAAAGCCCATTGATAGTATCCAGCGCTGCCTGCAACTCATCGCGCTTGGCCTCGAGTCCTTGGTCGTCAGTCTCACCCGGAACGTAGATTGGCGGGGCGATGGCAACGCGCGCACGCGAAAACGGTAAAGGCACCTGAAATCCGTCCCAGCTTCCCTTTGCTTCCCAATGGCGGGCTGTGATGGTAAAGGGCAGAATTGGTTGTCCAGTCTTTTTTGCAAGGAGCACAGCGCCCATTTTAGCGATGTAACGTGGACCCTTGGGGCCATCAATAGTGAATCCCGCCGGCGATCCCGCGCGCATCAGCCGCGTCATCTCGATGATCGCTCCAATGGCGCCACGCGTACTTGATCCACGCGCTGCGCCGAAACCAAATCTCTGAATGAACCTCGCAATGTACTCGCCGTCGAAGCTCTGCGAAGTCATGACGACGATGCGGCGCTTCTGCCAAAAGTAAGTCGCCAGGAACACACGGTTATGCCAGACGGTGTAGATCGGCAGCTGGCCGTCGCGGCTAGCTTCTTCCCAGTTTTCCCAGCCCTCCACCTGCCAACGAATTGTGCGGCCGATCAACTTAATCAAGACAAAAAATGCGAGGTCCGCAGCGCGAATCAACAGTCGCTTCTTTAGGGGGTAGGAGGAAAGGTCGGCAAACCTGTAGGCGCGCGCTATCGTCTCCTCAGCGGGACGCGCGCCCTTAAATTCTTGTTCAGCGGAAGCTTGCATAACGCTTGGTTAATCGAAGAGGAGTATAACCGAGTAAGTTGGAATGCGGAGAGCCGCCCGGCGGCAAAGTGCAAGAGGAAGTCATTTTCCATATCTCATTCGTCATTTCTCATTTTTCATTTTTAGAACCTAAGGTGGATTCACTTGATCTAAATGAAAAACGAGAAATGACCAATGACAGATGGAAAATCTTGTCCTCTGTCAGCTCCGCCTCTCAGTTCCCATGCCGTTTGATCGCAAGGTGCCTCAGCAATGAAAAATGAAAAATGGGAAATGAGAAATGGAAAATGTTGTCTTTTGCCTCTGAGCTACTCGTATATCTCCGCCTCGCCGGGTGGCCTTGTCTTCCAGCGCTTATGAATCCAGAGCCACTGGTCCGGGTAAAGACGGACCATATGTTCAACGGCTGCCGCGAACCGCGCGGTATTCACCTCGATATCTTTACTGTGATCCCCAGTTCGAATCAGCTCAACTGGTGGATCACCGTGAAAAAAGTATCGCTTCCGCTGTTTGTCCCAGACGGCGCAAGTGGGGATCACGACGGCATCAGTTTTTAGTGCGAGCGTCGCAATTCCGGCGGTTGTGCAAGCGAGTTTTCCAAAGAACGGAACAAAGACTCCTTCGCGCGTTTGCGTGTTGAGATCCGAAAGGACGCCGAGTGTGCCACCTTCACGCAACACTCGGAGCGCCTGGCGTGCGGCACTCTGTTTATCAATCGCACGATTCCCAAATCTCGTCCTGATCCTTTCGATCATTTGTTCAATGCGCGGATTGTCGAGCGGTCGCACGAGGAAACTCAGGGGATACTCGAGTGCTGACCAGCCGAAACTGTGTAGTTCCCAAACACCCAGGTGTCCGGTCAAGAAGATGATCCCTCGCTTACTCTTCTCAGCTTCTCGCAAGTAGGCCAGGCCAACTTCGTCATACTCGATCAGCGGGCGGAGCTTCTCCGGCGTCGCGCGCGGCAATTGACTAAACTCGCCGAGCAGCCGGCCCAGACTTGCGTAGCAACCGCGCAGTAGTCTTTTTCGATCCACTTCGGACATTTCGGGAAAGGCGATCTCAAGATTGCGTTTACCGGTTCGGCGCAGCTTACCGGGTACGAAATAAGCCAGGCGTCCAATCGAAAGACCAAGAGCTATAGCCAGAGGACGCGGCAGTACGCCGAGGCCGGAGAGAATTGCCCGCGCGAGTGCGTATTCGAGCGCTATCTGAAGTTTGCCGTGTTTGGCCATGTAGGACAGGAGGCGTAGTGTAACACCGACGCCCGACGACGGACGACCGCGGAGCGACTTCGGTCGTCCGTCGTCTTCGGTCGTCGGTCGTCCGTCGTCGTCGGTCGTCCGTCGTCCGTCGTCTTCGGTCGTCGGTCGCTTACGTGATATATTTTCGAACGAAGCAGCCAGAAATATCGTAAGAGTGCTATGGAAAGCGCACAATTGCCAGAATTCGGCGCTTTCTCTCTCCTTTAGTATCACCGGCAGATTGGAGTTGGATGGAGAAACGTAGGATTCTCATCGTCGATAACAACGATGAGCTGCGAGCCATACTCGAGAACGTCCTCACCAGCCTCGGCTGTGAGGCAGTGGTTACCGGCGATCGAGAAGAGGCACTCAGCCGCAAAGACCTTGACCAGTTTGACCTCATCATCAGCGACTTGACGGAAGAGGACACCCCATCAAGCAACCTTTCAACCGAGCCATCAACTGAACGGCCAAACGGCAACCGGGTAAATGAACTACATCGCCACTTGCTGACTTCGCTTCCTCCGAACACTGAAGAGCCTGTAATCGTGAAGGCCTTTAAGATGGTCGCGGCAAATTACCTGCGCCATCCTTACAACAGGGACGAATTGCGCGAGATAGTCGAACAGACCCTTTCTTACAAGCTTCGTTACGTAGACGATCCCAATCTGCTTGCTCACACTCACGAGAAAATTGAGTTTGAGCTACCCAGCGACCTCGCCCTGATGAACGGCGTCCTTCACTACCTGCTCGCGCGCGTTGCTAAGCTCGGTTTAATTGCGCCGGAGAGATCCAACCTGTTCATTGCTCTCGATGAGGCATTCGTCAATGCCGTCAAGCACGGAAACAAAAACGATCCGACGAAACTCGTGCGGGTCGGCTCCGAGCTCTCGCCCAAAGAAGCCTGCTTCACGATTGAAGACGAAGGCGAAGGTTTCGACGTGGAGACGATACCCGACCCCCGCGATCCTGCAAATCTGTTCAAGTCTTCCGGCCGCGGGGTCCTGCTTATTTACAACATCATGGACGAAGTTGAGTACAATGCGCAGGGCAATCGCGTAAAGATGGTAAAGAGACCGGATCCTGCGGTTGAAACTCAACTCGTTGAACCAGGCACACCCAACGACAAACACGCCGGTAACGTCTGAAAGAATCTCCAAACGGCGAGCTAGTGTGGCGGAGGTAAGTCCCCACTCATCGTCGCTATCATTCTGGCAAGCGTGGCCGTGGTGGTTTGTGCCATCGCTAACCGGGCTTTTACTTGTCCTTTATTTTGTCGATCCCTTTATTGGCGATTGGGACGGCATGGACTACACGGTCCTGTCGCTTACAGGTTATCCGTCTTCGATGGCCCTCGGCCGCAATCTTTTTATCTTCGAAAACTACGTTCTCTACCACGTAGCCCATTCGATCTTCAACGTCCAGCCGGAACATGCCTATCTCATTTTCAAATATGCGGTCGTAGCCCAGGGGTCGCTTGCGATAATTGCTTCCTGGGTTCTGGCGCGCGACTTTTCCAGGTCGCTTCATACTGCAACGCTCGCCGCGCTGTTGCTCGTCTTCTCTCCGGTGTTTGTGCTCTACAGTGGACAGGTGATGACAGACGTTCCATCGGTACTCGTTCTCTGTCTTGCCTTGATCGTCCACTACCGGGGAGTGCAACAAGAGCGGGTCTGGCTGGTGCTGATGGGCGCAGTGTTGCTGGGATTGGGTGTGAATCTTCGGGAGACAATTGGTTTCTATGCGCCGTGGTTGATTCTGGCTCCTTTCTTATGTGGCTGGAGATTTCGTCGCCGTCAAATTCTGATCGTCGCGCTTTCGTGTTTCGCCTTTTTTCTGTGCGCCACTGGCTGGTTTGCATTTTGGTTCATTACCGACGAGCACTACCGCCAGCTCTGGTTTGGCTGGCGTGAATCCTTGCGTCAGGAAACCAGCCGCCATCCAGTGACGCTGCATAACCTCATGCCGTATTTCGCCTATTTCTTTGTGAGTGCTCCGCTGGTCTTCATGTCGATTCCATTAGCGCTGTGGAATGAGTGGCGAGAGCACAAGGTTTCACCACTTTTGCTGCTGGCAGCCGCGGGCCTGTTGGCTGACCTGCTGCTCTTCCTCAACTACAGCACCGCCGTTAACTGGCGTTACTTTCTGACCGGGCTACCCGCGATTGCGCCCCTATCAGCAAACTTTCTGCTGCGAGTCTTAACCCGGCGATACCGGAGCGTCCGCATTGCTTTTGCTTTTTGCGTTGGCGCGGTGTTGATGGTCGCGTTCGCCTTCAGCGTGTTAATGCAGCCCGCCAGCAAACGATTCATCGAACGACGAGCGATGAGCAAGGAGTATCGCCATCAACTCGCGAAAGTACCTCGAGATGCCATTATGATTTCAGGGGCTCAAACCGTCGCAGTCAATTACTGGCAGGCCATAGGAGCAGGCGACTGGAAGACAATAGGCACGGGCGGCGGGTGGCCGGGCGACAATAATCTGGCTCCCTTGATTGAAGACTACCTGAAAGAGAATCGACGGGTCTTTCTCGATGCTGATCCGCGCTGGTGGCTGCCGTGCGGATGGCAACGCGATGAGATTTCCGCCATCGTCAGTCTTCAGGAACATTTTAGTTTTCGCCGCGTCACAGATACGATCTATGAATTAAGGTCGCTTGGCGAACCGAGCGCTACTGATTCACCAAGTCTGGAAAGACTGCTACCCGAGAACCGACCGGAAGACACAAAGAAGTGTCCTCCGCTAAGCTCTTAAGGACAGAGGACAGAGGTCGGAGGTCAGAAGTCGGAGGTCAGAAGTCAGAAATCAGAAATCAGAAATCAGAAATCAGAAATCAAGAGTTAGAGGAAATGACAAATGAGAAATGTCAAATGATATATGGAAAATTTTTCATTTGATATTTTTCATTTCCCTTTATTTCCCTTTTGTCATTTCCTCTGACCTCGGCTCCCTGATTCCTATGCCCTACGAAGTCTTTCTCGCCGTGCGTCACTTGCGTTCGCGTCAAAAGCGACGTCTTGCACACGTGACTGCTCTCATCGCGGTGATCGGAATTGCCGTGGGAGTAGCGGCGCTCATTGTAACGCTTGCCCTTGCCAACGGTTTTCGCGATGAGATGCGCGACAAGATTCTTCGCGGCACAGCACACCTCACCGTGATGCGCAGCGATGGTCGGTCGATGGCCGATTACAAAGAGGTTGCGAGCCGCATAGCCGATATTCCAGGTGTGGTGGCTGCAAGCGGAACTACTTACGACGGCGCGGTGATCATCGGCCCACGTGGTTCAGCTTACGCAGTGCTGCGTGGGATCGACGCAATGTCCGTGTCAGCTACAAACAACATTACACGCTCGTTAATCGCCGGTTCAGCTGATCACGTTTTCGAAGTTCATGACACGCAAAGCAAGGAACAGAAGCTTCCGACCGTAGCGTTGGGAGCTGAGTTGGCGGCGCGAACAGGACTCAACGTCGGCGATTCGGCGGAAGTCATCGCCGCCCATTCGAGTTTTTCATCCGCCAACGGAAGGTCGCATCGTGTTCAAGTAGGTGGAATTTTTCGCTCCGGCTTATTCGAATACGATTCAACCTGGGTTTACGTGCCGCTCGAAACCGCAGCAGCTTTTTCCGGTAACGCTCATGCAGCTTCCGTCATAAGCGTCCAGGTGAACAACATCTACGATGTGAAGCAAGCTGCAGCCAAGGTTAAGGAGTTGCTTGGAAGCTCTTATACGACCGTTGATTGGCAGGAAGCTAACCGCCCGTTGTTTACGGCACTCGCACTCGAACGCCGCATTGGTCTCATCGTTATTGCCCTGATAATTCTGATCGCCGTCCTGAATATCACAACCACGCTGATTCTAATTGTCATGGAGCGACGCCGAGATATTGCCATCCTTAACACGATGGGAGCGACGCCGGGAAGCATCATGAGCATCTTCGTCATTGAAGGTGCGATAGTAGGCATCGTGGGAGCGATCGCCGGGGTCACGCTCGGAGCAGTCTCGATTATGATCGCAAACCGCTACAAACTAATTAGTTTGCCTGCCGACGTCTACTCGATAAGTAATGTGCCTTTGAATTTGCACTTTCGCGACATGGCTCTAGCCGCCTTGGTGGCATTTGCGCTCAGCATCGTTGCCACGATCTATCCTGCACGCGCGGCGGCACGCATACGACCAGCAAAGCTGCTCCGCGACGCAGGGTAATCAAAAATCAGATCTGAGATCCGAGATCTCAGATCTCAGAAACTTCGACACCCGAATCAGACTCAAACACAAAACCAGAGAATTCGAACCCCGAATCAGACTCAAACACGAAAACAGAGAATCCCAAAAAGAGAAATTCGAAATCCGAAATTCGAAATCCGAAATTCGAAATCCAAAATCGATGCACCTGGTAGTTAACGATCTTCGAAAGAACTTTTCTTCACCGATTGGTGAACGGATAGAGGTCCTGCGCGGCGTTTCGTTTTCCGCGGTGGCGGGGGAGGTTGTAGCTGTGATGGGAGCCTCAGGCGCGGGGAAATCAACTCTGTTGAATTTGTTGAGTGGGCTTGAAGCTCCAGACCACGGAAGCATCGTAGCCGGGGAATTCGCGATTGACGGCGCAACTCCTGCCGCCCTGGCGCGTTTTCGAAACAAGCAGGTGGGTTTTGTTTTTCAGTTTCATCATCTGCTACCTGATCTAACCGCCGGGGAAAATGTTAGCTTGCCGCTAAGGATTACTCGCACCGGTCGCGGGGAGGCGATGCGCCGCGCCCTACAAATGCTTGAGGAAGTGGGATTCGATAGCCGTGCTTCTGCGTCCGTGGTGGGGCATCTTTCCGGGGGCGAGCAGCAGCGGGTGGCTGTTTGCCGGGCCTTGATTACCCGGCCGGCGATGGTGCTGGCTGACGAGCCTACCGGTAATCTCGATATGTCAATGGGAAACGAGATTGCGCAACTGCTGGTTTCTTATGCTAAATCCGGTCCGGCTTTGGTCATTATTGCCACACACAATCGCGGCGTGGCGGAGCTTTGCGACCGCACCCTGGTTTTGCAGGACGGAAGGCTTTGCAGCCTTCGAGAGGATTAACTTCCGCAGCTAGTGTCTCATTTGCGGCCGTCTCTGGCGCGCAGCGTTGCGTAAATGCGGACGATGTGGGTATCTGAAATAACTCCCTGGTTGCACTTTTCTTACCAGAAAACGACACAAACCTTTTGGCACTCTCATTGATAGGTTATAATGCGCTCCAGTTGCCGGGCGAGCTGAAACCTCAGCCCGGCATGGTAATCATAAGAGCTTCTTCAGAAGATAAGACGAATGTTCGAACGCTATACTGAAAAGGCGCGCCGGGTAATTTTCTTCGCTCGTTACGAAGCGTCTCAGTTTGGGGCTCCGGCAATCGAGCCGGAACACCTCCTGCTGGGACTGATGCGCGAGGACAAGACCTTGACCGGGCGCTTTTTCCCGCGTGCGCAAGTCTCAATTGAGTCAATCCGCAAGGAAATCGAAGGCCGTACGCTGCTCCGTGAAAAGATTTCCACTTCGGTCGAGTTACCGCTGGCTCCTGAAACAAAGCGTGTGCTCGCTTACGCTCACGAGGAAAGCGACCGACTGCAACACCGCCACATCGGCACTGAACATCTCTTGCTTGGCTTGCTCAGGGAAGACCGTTCCATGGCCGCTGAGATTCTCTACGAACGCGGTCTGCGCCTGAACGCAGTGCGTGATGAGATTGCACGGCAGTCGGGAGCAGACGCGCGCGGTTCACAGAAGAAAGACACTCCGCACCTGGTCGAGTTTTCACGCGACCTGACCGATGATGCTTCCAACGACAAGCTCGATCCACTAATCGGTCGTGAAGCTGAGATTGAGAGAGTGGTTCAGATACTTTGCCGGCGCACGAAGAATAACCCGGTACTGATCGGCGAGCCCGGCGTTGGAAAGACTGCGATCGTTGAAGGTCTCGCGCAGCGAATAGTTCGGGGAGATGTACCTTCCTTCCTCGAGAACAAGCGAATTCTTTCGCTCGATCTTTCTTTAATCGTCGCAGGTACCAAATACCGGGGACAGTTTGAAGAACGCCTGAAACAGATCATGCGAGAGTTGGTTGAGAATCCGCAGTACATAGTATTTATCGATGAGCTTCATACCTTGGTTGGCGCTGGTTCTGCCGAAGGATCTCTGGATGCTGCCAACATTTTGAAACCGGCTCTTTCGCGCGGAGAGATCCAGTGTATTGGCGCCACCACTCCTGCCGAGTTTCGCAAGTCTATCGAAAAGGACCGCTCGCTTGAGAGGCGTTTTCAGGCCGTTAAAGTGCCGCCGCCCACAGAGGAGGAGGCGGTTGAGATTCTTGACGGCGTACGCGAGCGTTACGAAAGTTTTCATCAGGTTCGCTACACGGACGAGGCGCTTGAGGCAGCCGTTTACCAGTCTCATCGGTACATTCCTGATCGTTTCCTGCCTGATAAAGCAATAGATGTAATTGATGAGGCCGGCGCGCGAGTGAAATTACGCATTCGGCGCGAACAGGGAAACCTTTCCGATTGGGGCCAGATAAATGAGTGGTCACGCGAGGCGGGCCACGGCTCGGTAATGGGCTCGCTTATTGGGGAGAGCAGCGAAGACGATCTCGTCTCCGCCGAAGTCACTCGTGATGACGTTGAAGAAGTAATAGCTCGCTGGACAGGCATTCCCGTGACCTCGCTTAAAGAAGGCGAGACACAGAAACTGTTGCGAATCGAACTGGAACTTCATGAGCGCGTGGTCTCACAACGTCCAGCTATCTCAGCCCTGGCGCGAGCCATCCGCCGGTCGCGAGCAGGTTTGAAGAATCCGCTGCGGCCCGTGGGCTCGTTCCTGTTTTTGGGACCCACGGGTGTTGGTAAAACCGAAGTCGCACGTTCATTGGCGCAGGTCTTGTTTGGTAGCGAGCGCTCGATGATTCGGTTCGACATGTCGGAGTTTATGGAGAAACACTCCGTGTCGAAGCTGATTGGCTCGCCTCCTGGTTATGTTGGCCACGAAGAGGGAGGTCAACTAACCGAACGGATTAAGCGAGCACCGTATTCTGTTTTGCTGTTCGATGAGATCGAGAAAGCGCATCCTGATATTTTTAATGTGCTGCTTCAGGTATTTGAGGATGGAATTCTGACCGATGCTCTCGGCAACGCCGTGGATTTCAAAAACGCCATCATCATCATGACTTCAAACATCGGCGCCCGCTTCATTCAAAAGAAAGCCACGATGGGTTTCCAGGGAACTACCGATGCGTCACGAGAGAAGATGGAAGAAATGGTGATGTCGGCAGTGCGGCAGACCTTCAACCCCGAGTTTATCAATCGGCTGGATGAAATCATTATTTTTGATGAACTATTTAATCACGAGCTGCTGGATGTGATTCAGCTCCAAGTCGAACAGATTAACAAGACGATGTTGAGGCACGGATTTGAGGTTAGGCTGACTGACGAAGCTAAGAAATGGATCGTCGAGAAGACCTGTGCCGACCGCTCTTATGGAGCCCGTCCGCTGCGCCGCGCGCTGCAAAAATATGTTGAAGACCCACTATCTGAGGCGCTGATTCAGGGGCACCTCGGAGACGCCGCGCTAATTGAAGTGTTCCTGGACGGGGATGATCTCAATTACCGCCCTGTAGGCGTTGAAGCGCCCGACGATGCTCTTTTGATCCATTGAAGCGTTCCTAATTACTGCGTCTGATTCCAAGAGAACCAAGGATAAGGCAAAGGTGAGAACCGGGGGTTTACCGCAAATAGCCCCGTTTTCCTTTTGCCTTTTTACTTTTGCGGCGCCTGTTCGGTATAATGCGCGACTTTGCTGGACAAGCTTTCACAAGCTTTGGCAACGAGACCGTCGCACTTCGGAATCAAAGCGTTCCAACAGTCTTTGAGCTTGCAGGGCGTAAGCCGTTAGCTTGGTTTTTGCCTTTATTTTCGAAAAGTAAATTTATAACCCATTTTTAACTCCCCGAAGTATCTGAGATCCGGTAAGAACCTCTGAGGGAAAAGGCGCTTATGCACTCATATCGCGGGCTTTTGCTCATATTTGTGAGCGGAATCGTCCTGCTGCACTGCATCTCCGCACCGCGCCGGGTCGGTGCGCAGCAGGGTCAACGCCTGGTGGAATCAGTCGACATCACCGGAAACCGGCGCCTTCGAGAAGACGACATCCTTTACTACGTCCAGACCCGTCCCGGGGATCCTTACAACGAACAGCAAATTCAGCGTGACCTCCAGACGATTCTCGGGCTCGGATTCTTTGACAAGACTGCCACCCGCGTTTTGACCGAAGAAGGGTCGCGCGGCGGCGTTAACGTCATATTTGAGGTTAAGGAACTGCCTATCATTCGTGATTTGCAGTTTGAAGGCCTCAAGAGCGTGCCGGAATCAGATGTACTTAAGACATTTCGCGAGAGGCGGGTGGGCGTTTCCAAGGAAAGTATCTACGATCCCGTGAAGGCCCGGAATGCAGTGCGCGTTCTGAAGGAATTGCTTGCTGCCCACGGTCATCCCAACGCCACCATTGAAGAACGACGTGACGAGGTTTCTGCCACCTCAACGGCCCTTACGTTCGTTATCAATGAAGGGAAGAGAGTGCGCGTCGTCGAGATTCAGTTTGAAGGCAACACTGTCTTTAGTGATGGAAAACTTCGCGGCGCGATGAAGCTGGTCAAAGAGGCCGGCCTGATCACTCGTTTCAAAGGACAGGACATACTCGATCGCGAGAAGCTGGAATTCGACCTCCGCCACGTCGACAACTACATGCGATCGAAGGGTTACCTTCAGGCACGGCATGGTGAGCCAAGAGTCGAAAGCATCGGGCCAAGGCGCACAGGATTTCCCATTTTACCGCTGCCGCTTCTTTCCTCGGTCGATGAAGGACTACGCGTTACCGTACCCATTATCGAGGGACGGATCTACCGCATTGGGGAGATGAAAATCGAGGGTAACTCCATTTTTTCTGAGGAGATTATTAGGAGCATCATCGGGCTCAACAAGGGTGACGTTGCGAACGGCGAAAGAATTGGGAAGGCGCTGTTTGAGAATCTAAAGAAATACTATGGGCAGCAGGGCTTCATCGAGTACACCGCTGAACCGACGCCAACCTTTAAAGACAATCCCCAAAAACCTGATGAAGGAATAGTTGACTTCGTTATCACCATCGAGGAAGGGAAGCAGTTTTCGCTGCGCCGCCTCGAGTTCATCGGCAATACGTTTACGCGCGACAACGTTCTACGCCGAGAGGTACTGCTAAACGAAGGTGACATCTATAACCAGACCGCCTGGGAGTATTCAATAATCAAACTCAATCAGCTTGGTTATTTCGATCCCATCGACAAGGACAAGGACGCCGACTTCAAAACCAACGAAGAAGAGGCAAACGTTGAGATCAACTTGAAAGTGTCAGAACGCGGCCGGCAACAGATTTCCTTCAATGGCGGTCTTTCCGGTATTGGCGGATCGTTCTTTGGTCTGGAGTATTCGACCAATAATCTGTTGGGCCGCGGTGAAATCCTCTCGCTCAACCTTTCGGCAGGTAACCGGCAGAAGTATCTACAGTTCTCTTTTACCGAGCCTTACATCAAGAACCGCCCGATAACGGCGGGCTTCTCGTTATTTGGTTACACGCAGAAGTTTTTTGGTGAAGGAACTTTTCTTTCGCAGAACGTTGCAGCACAGCAGGGGCTTTCCGGCTCGACATTCGACTTTCTCAATGTCAGCGAGGAAAATCTTTTCACGCGCACTTCATACGGTGGCTCTATCTTTGCGAGTGCTCCGCTATCGGAGTTCTATCGCAAGCGTCGCTTCACACAGTTCTCGCGCATAGGAGCTTCATACCAGTTTTCAACCTCGAGCGTAAAAGATCCCGCCGTCAACCAGGGAACTACCTGTGGCACTGGTGGAAACACCTCAGTCTCGAATAACCCGCAATTCATTCCGGTTATTTACTGCCAGCCAAACATTATTACCAGCCGCGGCACGCTGAGTTTTGCCTATGACACGCGAAATGCCAGTGTCGATCCAACGACAGGCAGGGAGTTTTCTCTTCAAATCGCTGTAGCAGGTCTCGGTGGAGATGTTCGCACTTACCAGCCAACGCTGTCCTACACGCAGTTTTTCCCGATGCGTCGCAAGAAGTCGGATCACCCAGAGGTATTTGGTTTCCGCATCCTGGCCGGCACCGTCGGAAGTTTCGCTGAGACCGCCAAGGTAAGAAACTCCAACTCGTTGGCCTTCATAGATGGCGTGCCGATTTTCGAGCGATTCTTCCTCGGTGACGAGTTTAGTATTCGAGGATACAACGTTCGTTCCATCAGCCCGCTCGCACCGTTCCAGGTGTTTGTTACATCAAAAGATGTTGTCGTCGCTTCCAATGCGACCGGTAGTCCGCAAAAAATCGAGGGAGTGGCGCCGTCGGCGGTCAACGTCGGTGTTTTCACTGGAGTTTCCGGCATAAACGTCGCCCAGGTGTCGCGCTTCTTCAATCCGATTGGGGCCGATTCGCAGGTGTTGGGTAACTTCGAATACCGCATTCCAGTCATTGGAAACACCGTTCAATTAGCGGGTTTTGCCGACATCGGCTCCGCTTTCAACATACGCAGCAAAAGAGATCAGCTCATCAATAGCAATTTTCTTGATGACGACCCCTTCTTAAGGACCGTCGGATCTTTTCCCTGCCCCCGATCGCCCATCGGCTTTGCGACAGCAGGCTTGTCATCTCTGGCTGCCTGCGTCGCCGACACAGATCTTGCAGTGGTAGGAATCCTCGGCCCTACTCCGAGCCTCGTGCTGCGGGATACACGTTTGGTAACTACTGCTGAACTCGACAACGCTATAAGGAATGGCGTGATTGATACGGCTACCGGATTGCCATTTGGTTTCCAGCAGGCATTTCTGCGCGGTCAGGTGCAGACGAACACGGTAGCCCGCATATCGCAAAGCATTTTCTCCAAGTTTGGCGACTACCGCGCCAGTCTGGGAATGGAAGTGCGTGTGCAGGTGCCGGTCATCAACGTGCCTTTTCGCTTGATCTTTGCGTATAATCCCAGAGCCAGGGCTGACCAGTTTATCGATGGCTTTCCATTTGTCTTTAATGAGAAGAAGAAAGTCATCCGTTTCAGCGTGGGGCGCACTTTCTAATCATTTAGGACCAACCACTTTGGTGGCCTGAACAACTAAATGAGTTAATCAACCGCCGTTTATTTTTGAAGGAGCATTACAAGAAGTTATGAAGATAGACCGATTAGTAGTCGCCTTTGCTTTTGTCCTGGCGATCGCTGTTTCCCCCATTCTGGCCCAAACGAGACCAGGGGCAGCTGCGCCGGCGCAGAGTTCCGGTGCAGCGGCAAGCGTGCCCGAGAGTAAGATCGCTCTGATCTACTCGGACCTGTTTCTCGATCCAAAAACCGGTATCGCTCGATTCAATACCCTGGTGACAACTTTGAATCGTGAATTCCAGCCGCGTCAGACGGAACTGCAGACGATGCAGCAAAGAATTCAAGCGCTCACTGACGACATTACCAAGACCGCGGCCGTAGCCGATCCAAAAACTCTGCAGACGAAGCAGGACCAACTGGATCAGCTAAAGAAGGATTTTCAGCGGAAGGGTGAAGACGCTCAGGCCGCTTACGATCGCCGACGCAAGGAAATGTTCACGCCGCTGCAGGACGATATTGGCAAGGCGCTGGAGGTTTATGCCAAGGCGCATAACATTAACGTGATCATTGATGGCAGCCAGGTACCGCTCGTTTACGCAGCAGACGCGCTGGATATCACCAGGGCTTTCATTAACGACTTCAACAGCAAGAATCCGGCGACCGCGGCGGTGACGCCGGCGACGCCGCCACAGTAACTTCAGGTTGGAGACACGCTCATTTGAGACGCGGCGATGCGGCAGTTTGTTCCGCGTCCCGCGTCTCTTTATTCCATCATGGAAACGATTCTCGATTCACAGGCGATACAAGAGCTGCTTCCTCATCGTTATCCGTTTCTCCTCGTGGATCGAATCATCGAGTTGGTCCCTCGAGAGCGAATCGTTGGCATTAAGCAAGTCAGCATAAATGAGCCATTCTTTCAGGGACACTTTCCCGGCGCACCCGTGATGCCCGGCGTGCTTGTCGTTGAAGCACTGGCGCAGGTAGGAGCAGTCCTTGCCCTGCGAGAGATTGAGAACCGGGACGAGAAACTCGTTATGTTTACCGGTATCAAGGAGGCGCGCTTTAGGCGCCCTGTGGTCCCGGGAGATACGTTGACATTGGAAGTGACTGCGTTGCGCATCGGCTCACGCGTTCAACGTATGCATGGCGAGGCCAGAGTCGAATCTCAACTCGTCGCCGATGCGGACATTATGAGCGTCATCGCCGACCGTAGGTCAGCTGTGTAACAAGAAAGGTACAAAGGGGAAGAGGGGAAAAGGGGTGAAGGGGAATGGCCCCACAGCAGTTATTCTTGTTTCCCCTTTAACCTTTCCCCTTTTCCCCCAAAGATTTCATGGCTGTCGCCACAAAACCCAACAACATTCATCCCAGTGCCGTTGTTAGCCGGCGCGCCCGTATTGGAAGCGGTTGTTTCATTGGCCCCTTCTCGATTGTTGGCGACGACGTTGAGTTGGAAGACGGTGTCCGTCTGGAATCGCACGTCGTAGTTGATGGGCGCACCAAGATTGGGCAAGACACGCGTGTGTTTCCTTTCGTTTCCATTGGCCTTCCAGCGCAGGATTTGAAATACAAAGGTGAGCCGTCCGAAACACGGATCGGCCGACGCAATCTGATCCGTGAGTTTGTGACGATCCATCGCGGCACGACCGGTGGGGGAATGTTGACTCGGACCGGTGACGACTGCTTATTGATGGCGCAGGCCCACGTCGCGCACGATTGTCTTCTAGGGAATGGCGTTATCATGGCAAATGCGGCCACACTCGCCGGACACGTAATCATCGAAGACAATGCAAATGTTGGAGCTTACTCCGGCGTACATCAATTTTGTCGCGTCGGCAGGGAAGCTTACATTGGTGGTTATTCGGTAGTGGTGAAGGATGCACTGCCATTTGCCCTCACCGTGGGCAATCATGCGCGTTGCTATGGTTTGAATACGAGGGGAATGAAAAGGCGCGGTCATTCGACTGCAGTGATTCGGGCACTGCATCGGGGGTTTCATTTACTTCTATCCGCCAAACTGAATACTTCTCAGGCTCTTGAGAGAATCAAGGAAGAGCTCAAAGACTCAGCGGAAGTAGACACCCTAGTCGAGTTTATCGAATCCTCCAAGCGCGGAGTCATCAAGTAAAGGCTGAAGGCTGAAGGATGAAGGATGAAGGATGAAGGATGAAGGAAAAAGGACCCCACGCGAGAAATGAGAAATGAGAAATGTCAAATGAGAAATGACAAATGAAAAATGGGCTTTCATCCTTCATCCTTTCCGAATCCTTCATCCTTTCCGAATCCTTCATCCTTTAGTAATGCGTTACGGTCTAATAGCTGGCAACGGTAGGTTTCCCTTCATGGTTGTAGAAGGGGCACGGCGGGCGGGTGTGTCGCTGGCAGTCGCTGCCATTCGGGAAGAAACCGATCCCCGGTTGGAGCAGGAGGTGGACCGGCTAACCTGGGTAGGCGTCGGTCAGCTGGGCAAAATGATTCGCTTCTTCAAAGGTGAAGGAGTAGAAAAGGCGATCATGGCCGGGCAGGTCAAGCACGTCCAGATTTTTAGTGGGGCAGTTCCTGACGCTCGCATGTTGAAGATGCTGCTCAAACTGCCACGCCGCAACACCAATTCTCTGATTGGCGCCATCGCCGCAGAACTTGCCGGCGAAGGCATTGATCTCGTCGATTCGACCTGCTTTCTTCAGGACCATTTGCCCACCGCGGGAACACTAACTCATCGCAAACCCAACGCAGCAGAGCGTGCCGACGTTGAATATGGACTGGAGATCGCTCGCGAGATGGCGCAGCTTGACCTGGGTCAGACGATTGTCGTCAGGGGCAAAGCTTGCGTGGCTATTGAAGCCATGGAAGGCACTGACGCAACTATCAGGCGCGCTGGCGAGCTTATGCGCGGCAAGGACGTGCGAAAGAAAATAAAACTTACCAGCGGCGCCTTAACGGTTTTGAAGTTGTCAAAGCCGGATCAGGATATGAGATTTGATGTGCCGGTCGTGGGCGTGCCAACCATTGAAACGATGGTTGAGGCGGGCGCTACCTGTCTGTGCCTTAGCGCCGGCA
>DATBRN010000358.1:0-7842 GCA_036560225.1 Pyrinomonadaceae bacterium
CGGACTACAAGAATCCGCGATTACCTGTCGAGCAGCGTGTGGCAGATTTGCTCTCGCGAATGACACTGGAAGAAAAAATCGCGCAGTTAACTTGTCTCTGGACAAACCGTCCGCAAGCAGGACCACAAACAGATTTCTCTACCGACCGTGGTGACTTCTCGCCCGAGAAGGCGTCACAAGTGATGAAATATGGCATCGGGCAAATCGCCCGACAAAGAGAACAAAAGGGACCACGCGAGGGAGCCGTCTTTGCGAACGCCGTGCAAAAGTGGTTGATCGAAAACACACGCCTGGGCATCCCGGCGATTCTTCACGATGAAATCCTGCACGGCCACATGGCGAAGGAAAGCACAAGCTTTCCCCAGCCGATTGCGCTTTCGACAAGCTGGGATCCGGAATTCGTTAGCAAGGTTTTCAGTGCCGGCGCGTTAGAAACGAGGGCACGCGGCAGTCATCAAGTGTTGGGACCTAATCTCGATATCGCTCGTGAACCGCGTTGGGGTCGCACCGAAGAGACTTACGGGGAAGATCCCTATCTGACTTCGCGCTTTGCCGTAGCAATCGTCAAAGGTTTGCAAGGACCGGGGCCGATGATCGACGGCGATCACGTGATTGCGACGGCAAAACACTTTGCAGCTCATGGCCAGCCCGAAGCTGGGACCAACATTGCGCCGGCTAATTATTCAGAGCGGGTGTTGCGTGAGTTCTTGATGCCCAGTTTCAAAGCCGCAGTGACCGAAGCTGGAATCATGAGCGTGATGGCTTCCTATAACGAGATTGATGGCGTGCCATCACACGCAAACAAGTGGTTATTGGAAAAAGTATTGCGTCAGGAGTGGGGATTCAAAGGCAATGTCGTCTCTGACTATTATGCGATTCCGCAATTAATCGACTTGCATCATGTCGTGGGTGACAAAGCCGAGGCCGCTAAACTCGCGCTCGAATCTGGCGTGGACATCGAACTGCCTGATCCTGATTGCTTTCCACTATTGGTTCAACTGGTGAAGGACGGGCGTGTTTCTGAGAGTACGATCGACCGGGCAGTGACCCGAAATCTCAGGAACAAGTTTCTGCTCGGGCTGTTCGAGAATCCCTACGTCGATCCCGAGCGAACGGTTACGGTCACAAACTCAGCCGCGCATCGAGAACTGGCTGCCGAAGCCGCCCGGCGGTCGATTACGCTCCTGAAAAACGACGGTAATCTTCTGCCGCTCGATCGAAACAAGTTGAAATCAATCGCTGTCATTGGGCCAAACGCTGATCGCGTTCACCTTGGTGGTTACAGCGACAACCCTGGCCGCGGTATCAGCGTGCTTCAGGGGATTACCCAAAAGGCAGGAAGCTCGATTTCGGTGACTTTTGCCGAAGGGTGCAAGATAACGAAGGAAGGCGGCGATTGGTTTGCCGACGTTTCGCACCTTAGCGATCCGGCGGAAGATAGCAAACTGATCGCCCAGGCGGTCAGGGTTGCAAAGGCGTCAGATGTTGCGGTGTTGGTTCTTGGCGGTAATGAAGACACGAACAAGGAAGGTTGGGCCGATAGTCACCTCGGCGATCGTGATAGTCTCGACTTGATCGGTCGTCAAAATGATCTGGTCAGGGCAATCCTGGAGACCGGCAAGCCCACCGTTGTCGTGCTAATCAACAGCGGACCTCTTTCCATTAACTACATAGCTGAAAAAGTCCCGGCCATTCTCGAGGGCTTCTATCTCGGGCAGGAAACCGGCATCGGTGTAGCTGACGTTTTGTTCGGTGATTACAATCCGGCCGGAAAACTCACCATTAGTTTTCCACGTTCGGTGGGCCAGTTACCCATATTTTATAACCGCAAACCCACAGCCAAGCGTGGCTATCTATTCGCGAGCAAGGAGCCGCTATTCCCATTTGGGTTCGGACTCAGCTACACCTCGTTTGAATATTCGAATCTGAAGATAAGCCCGGCGCAGATCGGGCCCGCGGGTCAAGCGAGAGTCAGTGTGACTGTTACCAACATGGGGAAGCGCGCTGGCGATGAGATCGTGCAACTGTACATTCGCGATCTGGTGAGTTCAGTGACGCGTCCGGTAATGGAGTTGAAGGATTTCAAACGCATCTCGCTCGCCGCTGGAGAAAGCAAAACTGTCGAGTTTGTGATCACGCCTGAGAAGCTTTCATTTCTGGATTTGAATATGAACCGCATCGTCGAACCGGGCTGGTTCGACATTATGGTCGGCACCAGTTCAGTAAAATATCAGACGACAAAACTCGAGGTAGTTGGCAGGTGAGAGCCGTTAGCAAAACGCTCGTTTGGGTGTCACCAGGTTAGTACCACCTGACACGTCGTCGCGCGTTTTGATACGGCTTCTGTACTGCCGAGCTATTGTCAATCGTCCGCTGCGGCGACTGGAGAGAGGGTGAATATGAAACACTATCGTGTGGTGAAAGCGTGCTGCGTACCAGTTCTTATCTGTTTCCTGATTCTGTCATCTCTTCCAAGTACAAGTGGACAGGCGCCGCTCCCTGCGTACAAAGACACTTCTCTCCCAATCGAAAAACGCGTTGATGATCTGGTCTCGCGCATGACGCTGGACGAAAAGATCTCGCAAATGATGAACGCAGCTGCCGCCATTCCGCGTCTGGATATTCCCGAGTATGAATGGTGGAACGAGGCGCTCCATGGAGTAGCGCGCGCGGGCTACGCGACAGTATTTCCGCAAGCTATCGGCCTGGCCGCGACCTGGGACGTCAAACTGATAGGGGAGATTGCTGATGTCATATCGACTGAAGCCCGCGCCAAACACAATGACTTCGTTTCCAGGAATGAACGCGGTCGTTACAAAGGCCTTACTTTCTGGAGTCCAAACATCAACATCTTTCGTGATCCGCGTTGGGGACGCGGACAGGAGACCTACGGCGAAGATCCCTACCTGACGTCACGATTAGGAGTTGCTTTCGTCAAAGGTTTACAGGGCAACGATCCGCGTTATCTGAAAGTAGATGCCACGCCAAAGCACTATGCAGTGCATAGTGGTCCAGAGCCTGAGCGGCATAGCTTCGACGCTAAAGCCTATGAGCGAGATCTAAGAGAAACTTACCTGCCGGCATTTCGGGCCACGGTCGTCGAGGGCCATGCGGCCGCCGTCATGTGTGCCTACAACCGGACAAATGGCGAGCCGTGTTGCGCTAACAAGAGACTCATGGCGGAGATTCTTCGCGGAGAGTGGGGGTTCAATGGCTACGTCGTTTCAGACTGCGGTGCGATTACAGACATTTGGAAGGGACATCATTTTGCCAAGTCGGAAGCGGAAGCATCTGCGATGGCCGTTAAGGCGGGAACTGATTTGGCTTGCGGCCGCGAATACGACTCGCTAAGACAGGCGGTGAAAGATGGACTGATTAATGAAGGAGAGATCGACGTAGCCCTCAAACGTTTACTAACGGCACGCTTCCATCTCGGCATGTTCGACCCACCCGAAATGGTCCCTTACGCTCGCATTCCGCTGTCCGAGAACGACAGTCCCGCGCATCGCGAGTTGGCCCTTAAGGCCGCGCGTGAATCTATGGTGCTGCTCAAGAACGAGAAGAATGCGCTACCGTTGAAGAAAGATTTGAAGACTATTGCTGTCATTGGACCAAACGCAGACGCCCCTGAGGTCTTGGTGGGAAACTACAGTGGCCGGCCCTCGAAATCAGTTACGCCGCTCGCCGGTATCAGGAATGCAGTATCACCAGGCACTAAGGTTCTCTACGCGCTCGGTGCGACTCTGTCCGGTGATTCGGTGGTGCCTGTTCCTGCTGCGGCGTTGACGCAGGCAGGGAAGGGGACGCCTGCAGGTTTCAGGGCCGAATATTTCAATAACCAGGACTTGAAAGGCGAACCGGCCACCGTCAGGACTGATGCGCGGATCAATTTCGATTGGGGCCGTTACAAGCCGACGCCGCAAGTTAGTGAGAATAATTTTTCAGTGCGCTGGACAGGCAAGCTTATTCCTCCAGAGTCTGGTTTGTACCAGTTGGGTGCTACTGCTGACGACGGCGTGCGCCTCTACCTGGATGGCAAACTCCTGGTAGATGCCTGGGCCAGTAATCCCACTAAGACAGTGACCAAAGAAGTGAGTCTCGAGGCTGGCCATGCTTACGACATTCGCATGGAATACTTTCAGTACAACCGCGAAGCAATTGCAAAGTTGGTGTGGTCCTATCCGCGTTTTGTGGAAAGACAAATCGAGGAGGCTGTGAACATTGCAAGGCAAGCCGATGTGGCCATCGTCGTCCTGGGTATTTCGGCGGCGCTTGAAGGAGAAGAGATGACGGTTCATACGGAAGGATTTCGCGGCGGCGATAGAACCGACATCTCTTTGCCAAAGGGACAGGAAGCTCTGTTGAAAGCAATAGTCGGAACCGGCAAGCCGGTTGTGTTGGTGTTGCTCAATGGCAGTGCGCTTGCGGTCAATTGGGCCAACGAAAACGTGCCCGCTATTCTCGATGCCTGGTATCCGGGCGAAGAGGGAGGAACGGCGATAGCAGATGTGCTCTTCGGGAATTACAACCCGGGCGGGCGCCTGCCGGTGACGTTTTACAAGTCAGTTAACCAGTTACCACCGTTTGAGGATTACAGCATGCGCGGGCGCACCTATCGCTATTTCGAGGGCGAACCGCTTTATCCGTTCGGTTTCGGTTTGAGTTACGCAAAGTTCGCTTACAGCAACTCAAGACTGAGCGCCAGAACTATTAAGGCCGGCGAGAGTGTCAGCGTCAGTGTTGACGTACAAAACACCGGCGATCGAGTCGGCGATGAGGTCGTGCAGTTGTACATCAAGGATGTAGCAGCGTCGGTGCCTGTGCCAATCAGGTCTTTGGCGGGAACCGAGCGATTGCAACTGAAACCGGGAGAAAAACGCAGCGTTTCCTTCACAATCAATCCTGTGCAAATGTCCATCATCGACGAACAGGGACGACGCGTTATTGAGCCAGGCGAGTTTGAGATCAGCGTGGGCGGAAAGCAGCCCGGTTTCAAAGGCAGTGCCGACGCGCAGACGACCGGCGCTGTCAGCGCGCGATTCGTAGTGACAGGCCGGGTTACGCCGGTTGCAGAAAAATGACCGTCCAGCCCGCGATAGCGGGCGGCAGCATAAAGCCTGGGGTGGAGCGCAGCGGAACCCCAGGACACGTAACCAAACAGAAGTGCGAGCCCGCGAAAGCGGGCGACAGCTTCAGATTCAACGTGAGTGAATTCATCAACAGTCTTACTTGGAATGGCACTGTCGACCGCTCCGCAGTCTGTCTGGTTCTTATCTTTCCGATTACCTGGGGTTCCGCTGCGCTCCACCCCAGGCTTTATGCTCTCGCCCGCTATCGCGGGCTCTAAACCAAAGCGATGTCCATTAGCATTGCCTCTTACGCCACCCGGCTCGGTGTTTTGTTCTGCCTGATGACCTGCACCCGAGTTATCCGGGACCGCCAGAAAAGTTTTAGACGTTAGGAGAAGACAGCCTTGAAGAGAGCTCAGGTAGTGCAATTAGCGTTTGTCCTGTCACTGGCGATCAACGCCGGCAATAGTCTTGCTCAAACTTTGCGCGAAGAGGCCGACAAGAAAGGAATATTGGTAGGGGCTGCCGTAGCTCCTCACCTATTTGCCGAAGCTGCATATGCGGAAACGGTCGCGCGTGAGTTCAACCTGCTTGAGCCGGAGAACGCTATGAAGTGGGCAGCCATCCGGCCCAGCAGCGGCGTTTTCAACTTTAAGCCTGGGGACGAGGTCGTCGCGTTCGCGAAGGCCCATGGTCAGAAGGTTCGTGGTCACTGTCTTCTCTGGCACAAATACAATCCCGCATGGCTTGCCCAGGGAAGCTTTACCGCGCCGCAGTTGGAGCAGATTCTCAAGGAACACATCACGACAGTAGTGAAACATTATGCCGGAGAAGTTTTCGCTTGGGATGTAGTCAACGAAGCATTCGATGCGCATGGCGGAATGAAGCATTCGATCTGGTATGACCGTCCGGGCATCGGCGCAGCTGGAAGAAAAACCGCCTACCTCGAGCAGGCATTTCGTTGGGCACATGCGGCCGATCCCAAAGCACTACTCTTCTATAATGACTACGACGCTGAAGGATTGAACGCGAAGGCGGATGCGATTTACGAAATGGTGAAGGACTTTAAGAGGCGCGGCGTACCGATCGATGGTGTTGGAATCCAGGCACACGTTTACGATCTGAGCGCGAAAGACCTTTCGTCTTTGTCACAAAACATGGCGCGACTGGTTAAGTTGGGTGTGCAGGTGCACATCACCGAGATGGATGTTGGCTTGCCAGTTGATGCGCAGGGACATATCCGCAATCAGTCCGATCTGACGCGTCAGGCTCAAATCTATGATCTCGTTGCGCAAGCGTGTTTGAAGCAACCGGGCTGCACCGTTTTTCAAACCTGGGGTTTCACCGACAAGTATTCGTGGATTCCAGGTTATACAAAAGGTGCGAAAGGCATGCCGTTATTGTTCGATCAGAATTACGTACCCAAACCAGCCTACAAGGCCTTATTAGATGTCCTTCGACAAGGCCGTTGACTTTGTCGTGCGTTGTTTAATCCGCTAATTTCTAACCAAGCTTGTCAAAAATGCCGTGACGTCACGCTGCGCCCGTTGCGATATCACGGCGGGCTTACTTAGAATCCTTAGCAATGACCACACTACTTCTATCCGAGATTTCAGCATGCCTGAAGAACGCACTTGAAGAGGATATTGGTTCGGGTGACGTAACTACCACGAGTATCGTGCCCGCTGACGCCCTGCTGCACGGACAGATTGTAGCCAAACAGGCTGGAGTTGTTGCCGGGTTAGATGTTGCCGAGGAAGTCTTTCACTTACTCGACGAGAGGATTGAATTCACCGCTACGGTAGAGGAAGGTTCGCGCGTGGAACCAATGGCCGTGCTAGCGAACCTCTCTGGATCGGCGCGTGCCTTGTTGACCGGTGAACGGACGGCGTTGAACTTTCTCAATCGCATGTCCGGCATCGCAACCTTGACCCGCAGATTTGTTGACGCGGTATCCCACACGAACGCGACCATTTTGGACACGCGCAAGACGGCGCCTGGACTGCGAGTCCTGGATAAACTCGCCGTGCGGCGAGGCGGCGGCCGGAACCACCGCATCGGTCTCTATGACATGGTATTAATAAAGGACAACCATATCGACTTTGCCGGCTCTCTTATAGAAGCGGTTGGCCGAGTGCGAGCTTCGGGAACGTCGCTCGAGGTGGAAGTCGAGGCGCGAACCCTGGCCGACGTACAAAAGGCAATCGACCTCGGTGTTGACCGGATTTTATTGGACAATATGAGTGTCGAGCTGATTAGCGAGGCGGTGAAACTCAGCGGTGGGCGCGCGAAGTTGGAGGCTTCCGGCAATGTAAACCTGGAGAATGTGCGGGAAATTGCCGAAACGGGAGTGGAATTCATCTCCGTGGGAGCGCTGACGCACTCGGCAACGTCGTTTGACGCGAGCCTTGAATGGGTGTCTTAGGAAGTTGATGAGTAAAGCGATAAACTTGAATCTATGATGAGTACAGCAAGCATAACCAGTCCGCACGAAATGCGGATTCAATTAGGAGCCATTCTCGCTGGCATTGTTCCCGATTTGGAACTGGGCCTTAAGGCAGAGCTGGCGGCTGAGATCAATCGCCTGAAGCGCGAAAAGAACGCCGTAATTCTCGGCCACAACTACATGGAACCCGCGTTGTTCAATTCGATCCCGGATTTCATCGGCGATTCACTGGGACTTTGCCGCAAGGCAGCCGAAACGGATTGCGACATCATCGTTTTTTGCGGCGTAGAGTTTATGGCCGAGACGGCGAAGATTCTGAATCCCGAA
>DATBRN010000359.1:0-6402 GCA_036560225.1 Pyrinomonadaceae bacterium
GTCTCCCAGTCTGATTCATAACGCCTCCTATAGCTATTGTGATCGCACTTGGAAACAAAACGAAAGATTATGATACCCACTGTGTCGATACGTGAGCATTGGTCCAGCCGTGCGGCTGGAAATCCGCGAAGCCGTCCTTTCCTGTGTTCCTCCATTAAGTGTTGTGCTGCGAAACGACTCTGTCAAGGTCACGATGTTTTCCACTCTTAGCGTGTCACTTTCGCTGGCCAAAGCGCTCGCGTAACGTTCACTTGGCTCGCGAAGTGCGTACGCACCACCGAATTGCTCGAATTCGCGATGCAGAACTTTGACTCCAAGCTCGCCTTTGAGCTTCTCCAAGAAAGCCAAACTGCCGACTGCGATTGCTTCCGACCAGCGCTCGTCACGTGGCGCCCGGCCATTCTCAAGTGCATGCTCTATCCATTGGCGGTGTGCTTTTTGAAAATCGCCCACTTTCTCAAAGCCACATAGCGCGGTCAACTCCTGTAGATCAAGCAGCGCATACCGCTCGCGCGGATCCTGAATCTCACGATAGCCGCCATGCTTCCATCGTATGGGGTGGTTCACCACGCCCGCGCGAACCATGTTCAAGTCAATGTACACGAGGCAGCGATGCAGATGCTCATCGGCTTCGATGGCGGTAGCGTGATAGCGATCTTCCCAGAACGCTCCCTGCCGATTCTTGCGCTGGTTATATTCCTGCGCGGTGCGACCCGCGATCAGCTGAATGCTTTGGGATATCACATCTCGGCCAGTATCTTTCACCAAGAGGTGAACGTGGTTGCACGTCACCACATAGTTGAGCACCGATAAACCGAACCGCTTCTTTGCCTCAAAGACCCAGTGCAAATAACGGCGTCGATCGCGCGCAAACTTTAGTAGAAATTGCTTGTGGTGGCAGCGGTGAGTGATGTGCCAGATGTAACCAGGGAGAAAATGACGGTTGGCACGCGGCATCGTTTGTCCATTAGAGCCTCGGTTTTGACGCCAAAAACTGCGGCTAAAGCCTTAAACGATGCCTTTTATGCTACCTTACGTTGTTAAATCAAGAAGTTGCCGTGGTCCGACCCCGGACCCGGCTTTGCCTCGGACCTACCGTCCGACACCAACTGATTGAAAACAGGGGCGCGTAACTTAACGAGCAGCGATCCGTCGAGTTGAACGGAAAGAAATAAAGAAATTTATTTCACAGGAAAGTTTTTGCCTCTTGCAACCTGCCTGCTAATGGGTGACCCCTTTGGGTTCCCTTTGCGCAATCTGCGAAAAATAGTGGCGTTCTCGTGAGAGTCAGTTTCTTACCCTTCGCCGATAGTGGCGTAGCGAAGAGAGAAAAATGCCCAGGTTAAATTTAGATTAATATCTGGTTACTGGAATGGGGAATCTGCGATGGCGCGGCAGGAGTGCAATTCAATTTCGTCTTCTCCGACACGCAGGCATGTTCGCCGACAATCGAGAATCGTTCATGGAAGACTGTATTTCGGCACGTGCCGATAAATCGGCATATAGTCTCGTCTCAGCTTCGGCTTATGAGTTCAAAGATCTACGGCACCATCTTCAGTACCTTCAGCCCGTTGCGTTCAGTACCTTCAGCCCGTTGCGGTTGTTCACGCCAGTGGATAGCAACCAAAACGTGCAGTCACAGTTGGCGGCATCTGTTTTGCTGTATGTTGCTTCGCTTTTGATGCGTCTAACTTGAGAGGAGAGCAGTCAAATGAAAAAATCTTTGTTAACAATCACACTGCTGGCTTTGCTTGCCTTCGGCAGCCGCGACGTACAGGCGCAGGCATATGATCCATATTGGGATGCATTTTATTATCAACAATATTTGCAGGATCAACAATATTTAACGTATTTGCAACAATATGATCCGTACTACGAACTCCACGTGTTGCACTACCAGCTATACCTGCAGCCATACCGCTCGTATCAGCTGTACCAACCCTGCTGCTACGCTTGGGGTATTCCCAGCCCAGGAAGGCCAACTCCGAAGGGTCGACCGCCACAAGTGACTGGAAGAAGGTAACGAGCCCAGCTGGAAAATCCCACGGGCACGATTGTCGTTCTTCAATGTTGAAGCTTGAGCTGATGGCAGCAACCGATCGCTATTTCATCGCTTATCCCACGCTACTGTTCGCGTCGTGGATCGTCGCGTGGATCATCAACGTCGCGTTGCGGTCGCGTTTCCACTGGGACACGGAGACAGACACGATCTACTGGATCGTGATGAAGGTGATCGTCTGGGTTCTCCCGGTGTTGCTCGCCATTCGTGCGCTGGAGCGGGCCAGCATCGCGCAGTTCCTGGAACTACGTCACCTGGTGAGAGGTGTGCTCTGGGCCGGCGGAATTGGATCGGCATTGGTCGCCGTCACGTTTCTGGGCAAGACGCTTCCTGCAGGGACGGCATGGCACGCGCCCTCGTGGAGTTTGGTGCTGGTGAACGCTGTTGTCGTCGCTCCGCTCGTAGAGGAGATCACGCTTCGCGGGTTCGTTCTGAAGCGTCTCGAATTGAATGGGCGATCGTTCTGGTGCGCCAACGTGCTCACGACACTCATCTTCGTAGCGATGCATGTGCCCGGCTGGCTCTTTCAAGGGCGTAAACCGTCGATGGTGAGCGTCGCGCAGCCGATGGTCCCGCTGTCGATGCTGAGCCTGCTATTCGGCTGGACGAAGAAGCGCTCAGAATCGCTGTATGGCGCAATCGGGGTGCACGCGGTAAATAATTTGTACTCGACTCTATTCCCGTAAGCGCGGCGCGCGGCACACTACGCGAGCCCGGCATCAATTATTCATATTGGTCGATGGGTTTCGGAAGTCTGCAAAGTCAAGAAGCAGAGGTGAACTTCATGCAGCAAGTCGCCACGCAGGTAGCGGTCGCGGCCGACAACGCGGTTAATTTCGAGCAGGCGCAATCTGTTCAGCAACAGCTGACGGAACAGCATGACCGTTTGAAGCTCTTGCTGGACGTCAACAACAGCGTTGTCTCGGCCCTGGATTTACGCGAGCTGCTTGAGGTTGTTTCTGCATCGCTGCGGCGCTTGGTGCCGCACGAGTTTGCGAGTCTTTCTCTCTACGACGCCGAAACCCACAATTTGCAGATTCACGCGCTGGATTTTCCCGTCAGCAAGGGCTTGCTTCAGGAAGGTCTTTCTGTCCCGCTAGAAGGCTCGCCTCCCGAGCGCGCGCTAACCACCCGCAAACCGGTGTTTGTCAACCGCTGTAACATTGAGCAGTACAGTTCCGAGATTGCCCGGCGCGTTCTAAACGAAGGGCTCAAATCGGTGCTTTGTCTGCCGCTGATTTCTCATGGTCGACCGCTCGGGACGCTCTGTGTAGGGAGTCTAAAGGAGGAGAATTTCCCCAGACGGGACGCGGAACTGCTGCAACATGTCGCCAATCAGATAGCGCTCGCTGTGGAGAACGCGCTGGCTTTCGGTCGGGTCGTGGACCGAGCGAACAGGCTCACGGAAGAGAGGCTCTATCTCCAGAATGAAATCCGCGCCGAGCACAATTTCGAGGAAATTGTCGGAGAAAGCCTTGCCTTGAAGCGGATATTGGAGCAACTGAAAACCGTGGCGCCGACGGATTCGACGATTCTCATTCTCGGTGAGACCGGGACTGGGAAAGAACTAATCGCCCGCGCCATTCACAATCTGAGCGCCCGCCGCGAGAACACTCTGGTAAAGGTAAACTGTGCTGCTACGGCCTGCTTGAAAGCGAGCTGTTCGGTCACGAGAAGGGCGCGTTTACGGGCGCCATTAGGCAACGCATTGGCCGTTTCGAACTTGCCCACCGCGGCACGATCTTCCTCGACGAGGTAGGCGATATTCCGCTCGAGCTTCAACCCAAGCTGCTTCGGGTCATCCAGGAACGAGAGTTTGAGCGATTAGGGAGCGCGAAAACGAATCGCGTCGATGTGCGGATGATAGCTGCCACTAACGTAGATCTCGCGCGAAAGGTCGCGGACAATCAGTTTCGCCTTGATTTATACTACCGGCTCAACGTCTTTCCGGTCACGATCCCTCCGCTGCGCGAGCGCAGAGAAGATATCCCTCTCCTTGTGCGTTACTTCGCACAGAAATACGCCCGGCGCATGAAAAAGGCGATTGATACGATTCCGGCCAAAGCGATGAGAGCCTTAGTGGACTATCCGTGGTCTGGCAACGTGCGCGAGCTCGAAAATTTTATCGAGCGCGCCGTTATTCTCTCCCGCGAGACAGAACTTGAGATTCCTCTCTCCGAACTCAAACAGCAAACCGTTGTCCTCGGGCAAGGATTCTGGCAAACTCCTCGGGACTTGCCCACCAAAGGTGCTTCGATGATGCCCAACACACTGCCCGACAATTTCTCCTATTACGGTGCTGTCGACGATTACCGGCGGGAGCTGATCGCCAGAACGCTGGCTCAGACCGAAGGCAATCGTGCTGCGGCGGCAAAGATCTTAGGTCTACCACGACCTTATCTATCACGATTGATCAAATCTCTTCGCGTCGGTGAGTACTTTCGGATACGTAACACACACAGGATTCGCATGCAGAGCAACGTCACTGATATCGCACGCGATTACTCACCAGCTCTCGACGTTCCATCGCCCTGAACTCCCAGAGGGCCCGACTCGCCACCATTTGTCCTCGTCGGCATCGATACACACATCGCCCGAGCAGAGCCAGAAGCGTCGCCGTTGGACCAGCCGCTGCGAACTCGCCGACACAGAGCCTTACCTACAGCATTTCCCCGGCGAGATGCCGCTCGGTTTCTGTCTGGACTGTCTGGACAGATCTGACCTGCGACTCAACTAACGTAATACTGCGGATTCAGGACGCAGCCGCATAATAATCTCCCTCCCCGTAGCGCCCCATATAATCTTGTTTTGTTCATGATCAAAAGTACTCGATGATACTTTTGTATACGCGCGCCACGACAAAAAAGTATACGAGTTCGTCGTCTGTCGAAGGGTTTGTGAAGGACTCTATACTGAATTTACTCGCTAAATTTAGAAGTGCGGGATTGGCATGGTCGGTGCTCTACGAGAAACGCGTGATTAACTCAAAAACAGAACGAAAGGAAAAAGGAAAGGAGGTGAATCTAATGAAGATCGCAAGACGATGTTTGGACAGCCCTGCTTGTGAGCGCGCTGAGGATGAGAACAAAGTATCGGGACAGGTTCGCGCTTAAGAAAATTTTGCAGATTAAAAAAAAGAAAAAATCGAAAAGGAGCATTTACCATGAAGAAGCATATACTTTTGACACTCGTACCCGCGTTTGGCTTGTTGGCCGCGATAGCGGTACTCCCAGTTAGCCAGGCGCACGCGCAGCGCAACAACGGTTCAGACGTGCGCTGGGACAGGATCGTCGGTGTGATCACCGCCGTGAATGTCGACAACCCAGTCAGCAATATTAACAGCGGCACGTTTCCGTGGGTGGCCCAAGGCGGCGGCGCTCGGGTGAACCTCTCGACCGGAGCCGCCTCCTTCCAAGTCGACGGACTTGTGATCAACGGGGCGATTTTTAGTGGCACGCCAGGCCCGGTCAGTGCAGTCACCGGCACCTTGGTGTGCAATCCTGGCGACGAGACGACGGAGGCTGTTCTCGATACGGCAGCGGTACCATTGAACCAGCAGGGTGACGCGCGCTTTTCGGGCCATATCGCAAACATCCCAGCCATTTGTGCTAATCCGCTCTTCTTAGTCCGAATCGCGACCCCAGCCGGCGCTGCCGGACTCTGGATTGCCACGGGTGCCGACCGCTCTATCAAGTAACAACGGCAAGCAGAGTCCAGAGAGTTACGTTCGCGAAGGCGAGGCCACACCGGCCTCGCCTTCTCTGCCGGTGCGGCGCCGTATATGCCCGCTGCATCGCAAACGGTGCTGCCGGATAGCCGGTAGCATGAATCATGAAATACATAACTTGGTGTTCCGTCTTGGAGCGAAAAATAGGCATGGCGGCGGAGCCGGCAACGGGGTCGGACCAAGGCAAGGTGATCCCCGCCGTAGTATTCTTTGAACTTCCCGCAATTTTCTAATCGTTGATTTAGCTTCGCCGAATTGACGCTACCTCACAAACGACAAGCAGTAGATGACCAGCAACTGTCAACAAAAGACCCCTTGCGGGTTCTCAATAGGGTTGGCCCCCGAACAGGGAGAGCCACAGGATCTGTGATCCTATAACCTTGGACGCGGCGCGGTACCGACAGTTTTCTGGGGCAAATGAACTTGCCAGGGGCGGGAGATCACTGCCCGTACAGGACAGCTCCCAAAGCCTTGAACCTGATGACGGTTCAGCAAGAGGCTGATCAGCCTAAGGCTGAGACTGGTACGGACCTACCGTCCGACACCAACTGATTGAAAACAGGGGCGCGTAACTTAACGAGCAGCGATCCGTCGAGTTGAACGGAAAGAAATAAAG
>DATBRN010000360.1:0-30382 GCA_036560225.1 Pyrinomonadaceae bacterium
TCCTTACCAATTCGACGTTCGCAATGTTGTGGCAAGTCTGGGAACGGCGCTGACTCCAGAACAGGTAAGACTATTGGCCAGGTTTGCCCGTAAAGTCGTGGTCAATTATGATGGCGACAACGCGGGTGTGCAGGCAGCGAAAAAAGCGATTGAAATCCTGCTCGCGGAAGATCTTGAAGTGAAAATTCTGGTGCTTCCGGATAACTCCGATCCGGATGAGTTCATCAGAAAGTTTGGTGCTGGTGAATACCGACGGCTGCGTGGCGAGGCTAAACCCCACATACAATTTGTGATCGATCAAGCGGTACGGGATCGTAAACTCAGCAATCCAGTCGACAAAGAGGCAGCGATTGATGAGGTGCTGCCATATATTCGTGCTGTCCGTAGTCGCATTCAGAAGCGGGAGTATTTTGACATTGCGATGGACTCGTTACGCATCAGCGACCCCGCCTTGCGCCGAGAGTTATGGCATTCAGTCAGGATGGTTGGAAGTGAACGCGCACGTACGCGGGAGATAACGAACCAGCCAGCACGAATCAAACCCACGGTAGCCGAGGAGCATCTACTAGGAGTGGTTTTTGCCGATGAAACTCGGCGCGCCGAAGTCTTGCGTATGTTGCGGCCGGAAGACTATGAAGACTTAGTGACCGCACCAATCTTTCGAGCTTTGCTCGAGTTGGAGAGTGAACATCAAGACGTCAATTTTGATACCTTGAGCGCAAAAACCGAGGGTGACGCACAGGTTACCGCCTTGCTGCCGATGCTGATGATGAGCGAATCTCTGCACGCAGCTAATGAACACTATACGCCGGAGGAATGTGTTTACACGTTCCGCCTAATGAAATTACAGAATCGGATAGACGAATTAAGAGATCAAAGCTTGATAGCTGAGCGTGAAGGAGACTCCGAAAAACTCGCAAAGCTATCCGCAGAGCAGACAGAGCTTGCCAGGCGCCGAAGCGCGCTGTTCCCAAAAGCGGAAGCAATGCAAAACTGGTGATCAGTTTTGTTCCGTTGAGTAACCATCAGCTTAGACTCACTTCTGGTGATGGTCTGGCAGGATTCGCTTTCGACAAGGTGGATGTTCTCACAACCCGCACTTGGAATCTGACGTTTTACTGGAGCCGATAGATTTGAGCATCGAAGATAAAGATCGTGACGATGTAATGGAGCGCCTCCTGGAGTTGGGCGGCGACAAAAAATATCTCACGTTCGACGATCTAAATCGCGAATTGCCGGACAATGTCGTTTCTCCCGATGATATTGAAGACGTGCTGCAAAAGCTCGAGGGCTCGAACATCCCGGTCGCCGACTCCGATGAGCGTCTCCTCGAGCAGGCGGCCGCGGTCGCTATCGATGACGAAGACACCACTGACGAGGACGTTGAGCTGGATCTCTCCGCCGGTGCCCTGGAAAAGACCAACGATCCGGTCCGGTTGTATCTCCGGGAGATGGGAGTTGTTCCCTTACTTACGCGTGAAGGCGAAGTCGCTATAGCAAAGCGGATCGAACGCGGCCAGCTCAAGACTCAAAAAGCGATTTCTCGTTCGCCTATTGCGGTTAAGGAACTCCTGAAGATCGGTGATGAGCTGGAGTCTGACAGGGCCAACATTCGCGAAATCGTTATCTTCGCCGAACAGGCTGAGCTGACTGGCGACGAAGATATGGATAAGGCTGAGGAGTACAAATCGTGGACTATAGAAGGCATTCAGAACATTCGTAAGCTGTACAAACTAGGCTTGAAAGAATGGGAGAAGCTCAGGGAGGAGCAAAAATCCACTCGTGGCAAAAAGAGCAAGAAGCTGCTTCGCATGCGAAGAAGGGTAGCGCGGCTGCGATTGGAGATAGCTCAGGAGATTGGGCGGCTCAATATTACCGAACGCGCCCGGCAAAGACTGATCAATTCAATACGCAGCGCCCAAAAGGAGGTGCGCGATGCCGAGCGCGAGATAGACAGTCTCACGGAAAAACTCAGCCGAAAACGGATTAAAGCCGACGATCTGAAGGAGTTCAAACGCCGGGTCTCGGTTGCCAGGAAACGGTTGCTGCAGGTTGAAGTCGATCACAACATCACTCCGGTCGAGATAAAACGATCACTACAAGCAATCATAATCGGTGAACAGCAGACTGGTCAGGCAAAGCGCGAACTGGTTGAGGCAAATCTGCGGTTGGTCGTTTCAATCGCGAAAAAGTATACGAACCGGGGCTTGCAGTTTCTGGACTTGATTCAGGAAGGCAACATCGGTTTGATGAAGGCAGTGGACAAGTTTGAATGGCGGCGCGGTTATAAATTCTCTACCTACGCCACCTGGTGGATTCGCCAGGCCATCACACGCGCGATTGCCGATCAGGCACGCACCATTCGCATCCCGGTGCACATGATCGAGACCATCAACAAGCTTATTCGAACTTCGCGCTCGCTGGTGCAGGAACTGGGTCGCGAACCCACCAGTGAAGAGATCGCCAGGAAGATGGATATTCCGGTGTCCAAGGTTCGCAAGGTTCTGAAGATTGCTCAGGAGCCTATTTCACTTGAGACTCCCATCGGTGAAGAAGAAGATTCGCATCTGGGCGACTTTATCGAAGATAAGTCCATATTGAATCCTGCTGACGCTGTAGTCGCTTCCAATCTGCGTGAGATCACGGATGAGGTCTTGGCAACGTTAACGCCACGCGAGGAGAAGGTAATCAAAATGCGTTTTGGGCTGGGCAGCACGGGGTCGGAACATACGCTGGAGGAAGTCGGCCAACACTTCGCGGTCACTCGCGAACGCATTCGTCAAATTGAAGCGAAAGCGCTTCGTAAACTGCGTCACCCGTCGCGATCCCGGAAACTCAAAGCTTTCCTCGACAACACCCAACGATAAAGTTCAGATACAACCTTCAAACACTCTTGTCAGAACACAAGCTAAGGCTCGCTTCCTTGGTTCTACATTCGTCTGAGACCAAACATAGGACGCGGAGAATTAAACCAGGTGCGTACTGGTTTTGTGAGGCTGCGTCAGTCTCTTACTTGGATAGGAATGATCCACTCTTCGCCGTGTAGTCAAACTCGTATTGATACGTGTAGCCCGGAAATTCTATGGGTTGGCTAAACTGCACCCTGACAATCACACGGTTATCCTGCTGCAGAGGTGTGATGACGGCATCCGGGGGAAGGCCGACGTCAGGTCCATTACTGGTTAATTGGTCTTTGACCCAGGACGCGGGGTACCCCATTGCGACTGCGGTATCGACTTTGTTCTGCATTAGATCCTTAATCTTATAGCCTTGAAACGCGATTGGAATGAACTGATAGCAGGCATAGCCCACGGAGGCAAGAATCACCATAACGATTAGGAACTTTAGACGTGCTCCTCCGCGCTCAGACTTTCTCGTCATATTCATCATTGATCCTCAACGGTCTCCAGCATTTCTATTGGTATCATCGCAGCCCCTCGCGCACTGATTTTCGCAGCAGCTGGGGACTGATCTCTTTTCCGTCGACGATGCGAGGTCGCCCAATATGCTCAAGAAGCACCCACTGCACCTGGCCAGCTGTTCGCTTCTTGTCGCGTCTCATCGCTCCGATTACAGCGTTTTGATCCAAATCCCCGGCGGAAGGCAAGGGCCCGCAGAGGCTTACTGCCTCGTTTAGCAATTCTAACTCCGATGCGTCAAGCAGGCCTAGATTTTTTGATAGCTGGCCCGCAACCAACATTCCCAGGCCCACGGCTTCGCCATGGCGGAACCGGCGGTAGTTTGTGACCGCTTCAAGAGCGTGGCCAATCGTATGGCCGAAGTTAAGTATTCGCCGGGAACGACGATCACGACGCGCAATATCTTCACGTTCATCACCGGCGACGATTGATGCCTTAAAAGCGCATTGGGAGGCGATAAGTCGCTCGAGTTGCGAATAAACCAGGCCTTCCGGAGACTTGAGTTCGCTTAGAAAGTCTGTCGTTTGCTTGAATAGTTTCGGGCCACTCACTGCGCCTTGTTTGACGCATTCGCACCAACCGGCCACAAGTTCGCGTGCAGGCAAGGTGCTCAGCGTCTGGACGTCTATGAGGACAGCAGCAGGTTGATGAAAGCTGCCAACAAGATTCTTCCCGGCAGGCAGATTAACGCCCGTCTTACCGCCGACCGATGAATCAATCTGTGCGAGCAGCGTCGTGGGGATTTGAATAAACGCAATGCCCCGCAAATATGCGGCAGCCGCAAAACCGGCCACATCGCCGACAACGCCACCCCCCAAGGCTGCCACTCCGTCCCCGCGGTCGAGCTCAGCCTCGCTGAAAAAGCTGAGGACGTCCTGTGCCGTACGAAGCGACTTATGGCGCTCGCCGTCGCCTATCAACCATGGCCAAACAGTAAAACCGTCGGCTTTCAGGCTCGCAGTCACGACTGGGCCATAGTGAAAGAAGACTTTCTTATTTGAGATCAGGGCGACGCGCTGAGCCTGACGGCCGAGGCAGCCCCGAGCTACCTGACCGGCTTCGGACAGGACGTTGCGGCCTATTGTAATTTCGTATTCGTGTGGTCGCGTTTTTGTGCGAACTCGCAGCCGCGGCAATTGAACCAAACTCCTCTCGCGGGTTCAGACAACTCAGGCTAGCAGACCTTCGGCTGAGAGTGTATTCGAGTTTTCGGAACCGCGCATTCCTCGAGGAGGCAGCCACCAGGCTTTGGCCACATGTTAGGAAATGCAAGATTGGATGAAATTATTTAGAAAAATTGCTGCGGAAAAAGCGAATGGGCGCGACAAACGTGGGAGTACGTCGCACCCATCCATTATTTGTGGTCACTGTCCTCACCCCAGCAACCACTGAGACGGAGGATTCACCAGCCGTCTCTTCTTGCCCCACAATATACATCGCAACGCGCGTGCCGTGCAAGGCACTTTTTGTTGAGGAATAAGAAGATACGAATTTCCGCTTGTTCTCGTAAGACAGTCACTTGGCGATGGCAAAAGCGGGTCTGACCAGGTGGTAAGACAGCGTAATTATTTCAAAGCTCGGGCGTAAAAATTTCACGATGAACCAGTCTCAGCTCCCAGCTCTTTTTGAATAACGCTGGCTAATTCCTTTGCATGCTTTTCGATTTCATTCTGGCTCTCTCCCTCAATCATTACCCGTGCCAGCGGTTCGGTTCCGGAATAGCGCAGGAGCAATCGCCCTCGAGAACCCAGCTTGGTCTCGATCTCACGAACCGCGTTTTGGATTGACGGGACCTCGGCGAAGGGCTGCTTTACCCTGACCTCGACATTTACCAGTATTTGCGGGAACGTCTCAAAGTCTTGGGTGAGTTCATGAAGGGCCTTACCCGCTTCCGTCATCGTTCGCAGCATGCATAGCGTCGTGATCAATCCATCGCCGGCGAGACTTAAGTTGGGAAATATGATGTGACCCGATTGTTCGCCGCCAAGGCTTGCATTGATCCGCAGTAGTTCTTCCAGTACGTACTTGTCGCCTACGTCCGTGCGAACCAACTTAATTCCCTGCGACTGTAATGCGACCTCAAGGCCGAGATTGCTCATCACCGTAGCCACCACTGTATCGTGGTTTAACTGGTGTCGTGCCCGCAGATACCTGGCGAGCACCCACAGACTTGCGTCACCGTCTACAAGCCGGCCTTTGGCGTCAGCGAATAACGCGCGATCCGCATCACCATCAAAGGCGACGCCAAGATCCGCACTTTGCTTGGTTACTTCCTCCCGAAGCGCTTCAGTGTGAAGAGAACCACTATTGAGATTGATGTTGCGCCCATCCGGCGTGTTGTTAATAACAGTGACGATTGCTCCCAGCCGACGAAATAGCTCAGGTGCGATAGCAAACGAGGCGCCATTCGCACAATCAAGCACAAGTCGCAATCCGTCAAGCGCTAACTCGCGTCCAATGGTGTTCGCCAGAAAGTCAAGATAACGAGCGCGCAGGTGATTGCTTTCAACTGTTGGTGCGTCGAGATCTGTGGACGGCGGATGGGCGGCGCCCGCAGCCGATGACCCGCGTTGAGAAAACACATCCTTCTCAATGAGACGTTCTGTGACATCGTCAAGCTTGCGTCCTGAAGGCGCAAAGATCTTGATGCCATTGTCTCGGTATGCATTGTGAGAAGCACTGATGACCACTCCTGCATCAGCCGGCAGGACGCGGGCCAGAAAGGCAACTCCAGGCGTTGTAATCACGCCCGCTGTCTTCAGTTCGGCGCCCGCGCTCGATGCCCCCGAAGTCAATGCTTGCTCGAGCCATTCGCCCGACTCTCGTGTGTCTCTGCCAATCACAATCAACGGCGCGCGCCCTAGTTTTTCCCGCAGCCGGATAGCGAGCGAGGCTCCGACTGTTTCAACGGTTGCGGCATCCAGAGGAAACGTTCCGGCCTCGCCGCGCATGCCATCCGTTCCAAAGAGTTTCTTCATTAAAATGGAAAAAGGCAGAACTGGATAGAACTACTGACGATGAGCGGTCGTGGCAATGCTGGCTAGGTAAGGCGATCCGTCGCCGTTAGCAAATCTGAGCTGGACGTCGCCACGCTTCTTCTCGGCGACCTCAACCCGAATGTCTACCGCCGGATCGAGTATATCGATCTTCGGATCAGGAATGTTGATTTCAACGTGGGAAAGACTGAAACTCTCCTTTTTTCCGTCTAACCAGACAGTCTCAGTCGCAGCTTTGTGCAGAGCGTTTATCCGGCCGGCCGGTCCGCGCAATCTCACGGTCGACGGATTCACCATTACGTTCACTACCTCATATCCTTCAGGCAATTTGCCCTCAAACTTGACTTCCACTTCCATGGGCACCTCGATAACCGGCTCGAGCCGAATGGGAATTGTGGATGGATGAAAACCTTGAATTTTTACGTCTTCTCGCAAGTCCAGCTTCACGCGATCAAGCGTAAGCCTGACGATTCTTTCGCCGGCTTTTTGATCACTCAGATCCACGGTGGCAACCAGATCGCGTGGTCCAATGCGATCAAGCCTATCCGGACTGCCGGTGAGAACCACTTCGATCTGGCCCGGAGGATCGTTGCTGATTTCCAATCCAGTGGGTCTGAGAAAATTCAGTTGGACGCCCGAAACTCGCAGCGTAACCGGCTTGTTCTGACCCGTTACCGCCAGCCAGAGGACGACTGCTATTGCGAGGGCGAGCAATTTCAAGCCCCAGTCTTCGAGAAACAACTTGCGGCCCCAGCGCTCCAGCAAGGTGGGTGTCCGCGGGACGGGTGTTGTCTCAGTTTCTTCTACGTCCTGGAAGGGCATTATTGAACTTTCAGAACTGTTTGAGATCTCAAATCTGAGAGCTCAGATCTCAGAAAAGGACTGACCTCTCAAATCTCGGCAGAATTCACTTTGAGATCTGAGATCTCAGATCTCAATCTCAGATCTCAGAAAAAAATCCGGAAGAACCGTTAGACTGACGCAACCTCTTCAGTTTCCGCATCCGGCTCGTCACGCTTCTCCAATGGCTTCGCTTTTTCCCGTTTTGGTTGAACCTCCAGTGCTTCAGAAATCGCGACCCTGAGCTTGGGCGCATCTAGCCCGCGTTTGATTTCCCCGCGCTGCACGATCGAAATCATGCCTGACTCTTCTGAAACCACGACCGCCACCGCGTCAGTGTCTTCCGTTACGCCGATCGCGGCGCGATGCCGTGTGCCCAAGTCTCGCGAGAGGCGCGGATTCAAAGTTAAAGGGAGAAAACAAGAAGCAGCGGCGACGCGATGCCGGCGAACTACAACCGCGCCGTCATGAAGCGGTGATTCGGGATTGAAAATGCTGACCAGCAAGTCGTAGCTAAGTTCGGCGTCCAGTTTGACACCACCATCGATAATGTTTTTGAGTCCGATGTTGCGCTCAATCACAATCAGGGCGCCTGTCTTGGTCGAAGCCAGCGTCGTGGCAGCGAGAACGATCTCGTCATAGACGCCTTCGCCGAATTGCCCGAGGTGCCGGCGAGCAAAAGGCATGCGAAACCTGTTGCCGAAGGTGATTAGTGCCTGTCTGATCTCATTCTGGAAGAGAACGATGATGGCAACGCCTATGTAGAGAAGTCCGCCCCGGAGGATGAACGCCAGTGTTTGGAGGTCTTGTCTAACTGCGAGCCAGTATAGGAGGGCGAAAGCTCCAAGCGCGGCGGCCATGGGGGCGGCGCGCGTTCCACGAACAAGCTTCAAAACTGCATACACAAGCAAGAAGACAAGGATGATATCCGCGATGTTCCGCGGCTCAGCAAGCCTTCCCAGCTGCTCCGTGTATGGCAGTATTAACAACATCTTTTGGTTTAAAGTCCGGAATTTGCGATTTGCGATTCAGAATCAGCAATTTAGTTTCACCAAACCGTAATCGAAAAATCCTTTACATCCTTTAGCGAGCGTGTTCCGAAGCGCGTTCAGTCTTCTTGCTGTGACTGTCTCGCGCGGTCTCAAGAAAAATCATTTCTACTTTCGGCTCCGCTTTCTTGATCAACGACTCGATCTCCTCGTTGGTTCGTTCAATATCACTCGTAACAAGATCGTCCCGCAGGTTGACGTGCGCATTTATCAAGATTTGTTTTGGAGCCAGATGCATTGTCAATAGTTCTATCACCTTCACGACGTTGGGGTGGCTTTCAATCGCCTTCCGAATAGCTCGCCAGCTCTTGGGATTGGCCGCCTCGCCAAGTAACAAGCCGCGTGAACTTCGCGCCAGGACAAAAGCCACTATCGCGAGTACTACGCCGATGAGAATCGAAGCAAGTCCGTCCCAGTAGGCGCCATCGCCTGGTCCACTGTGGTGCTCGGTCAACAGAAGTCCGCCGGCGGCGATAACAATACCGAGCAGAGCGGCCGAATCCTCAAAGATCACCGTCTTTGCGGTTGGGTCCTTCGACTCGCGAAGATATTCAAAGAACGTTAATCCTTCGTGGTGCGCTTCTTTAATTTCTTGATAGATCGCTAGGGCGATCGATCCAGCTTCCAGCACGAACGAAATGCCGAGTACCCAGTATGCCCAGTTAAGATTCTCCGGCGCGTGCGGATGAGTTAGTTTTACAATGCCTTCGTAAATGGCGTAGGTCGAGCCTACGCCGAAAATAAAGATTGCCGCTATGAAAGACCAGAAGAACCGTTCTTTCCCATAACCGAAGGGGTGCTTGCGCGAGGCTGGCCGTTTGAAAAACCGGAGTCCGAGAAGCAAAAACACCTGATTCGTGGTGTCTGCTGCCGAATGTAGTGCCTCGGCCATCATGCCCGAAGAACCGGTGATGAGCGCTGCCACGAATTTCAAAACCGTAATTAATGCGTTGGCAAAGAGCGCACCCAGTACGGCAAGCATCAACGATTTCCTTCGGTTACGATATGGATAGCTCCCCGTGGATTATCGCGAAAAAACGAGACTGTGGCAATGGTGATGTGGTTGCGGAGTGATTATTACCGGCAGACGGGCGGGCGTTTTATGAAGCGGGAACCCGCGCTTTTGGGCGCTTTCTGATTCTTCCGCTTTGCAGGAAACCTACTAACTGTCCCTGAGCATTGACCACGGCGATCGAACCTACACCATTCTGCTTCATCAGCTGTTGGGCGGAATCGAGCGTGGTAGAAGGTTCGACAAAGAACGCTGGCACGACCGGGCGCATAACAGTTTGCACGCGGGTGGTGGTCCAACGCTCGCGCGGGAGTACTTTCAAATCCTCAAGTGACAGGATTCCATGGAGCCGGCCTTTGACGGCGACGGGGAAACTTGTTTGCCGGTGAAGCGGAAGAAAGTCGTCGATCAATCTCGTGACAGTGAGCCCTGGCTCAATCGCCACGGGCGGTGACATCGCATCAGCAACCGTAGCCAGCTCGACTTCGTGCGAGGTCTTCACAACCCTCGCCGCGGTATCAAGTAAGAAGAGACCGACCAGAATAGACCATGCGCCCATGAAGTAAGGATGGGTTGGTCTCCAGTTTGGCGCGATCAGAATATAGACCCCGAACAGGACAAGCATGCCGCCGATCAGAACTCCGCAGATGCCGGCCTTGCGTGTTGCGTCCACGATATTTCCACTCCTGCGCCAAAGAATGGCCCGCAGGACGCGGCCGCCATCAAGCGGGTATCCGGGGAAAAGATTGAAGAGCGCGAGCAGTACATTCCCTGCAAAGATCAAAAAGAAGACAACGACTGTTGCCTCGTAATTTCCCAATGCCGCGATCTTTGCGCCGACAAAAGCAAGTAAGGCAAACAGGAAACTCGCTGCGGGGCCAGCCACTGCGATGCGAAATTCTGCGCGCGGATTCTGAGGCTCGGTCTTGAGACGAGCCAGGCCCCCGAAGGGATGAAGAACGATCTCTTCGATTTCAATGCCTTCAGCCCTGGCCATCAACGCGTGCGACAGCTCATGACCAAAGACTGAGAGGAAAAGTCCTGCCGTAGTGATAAAGCCGAGAATCCATGCCGTGGCCTGAGCATGCGGCGGCAAACGGACGTTACCAACTTGAATAGCATGACCGTGCAGATTGCTCTCAATCAGCCAAACGCTCAGTGCGACTACTGCAAACCACCGGTAATCTATGCGTACCGGAATTCCATAGACGCGGGCAATTGTCAGTTGCTGTTTGATTAACTCAGCAAGACGCATATAAAAAATGGGAGAACTAAAACCCGCCGCTCGCGCGCTGCCAATCAACTTCCCATAAGATTACCGGTTGCTCACGATTCTTGACCGTAATTGGCGGGCGGGGGTGCAGTTTATAACGGCTACGGGCCGCTTTGGCCGTCGCGTCGCTAACCAGAATCTCACCGCCCTTCGCATTCGATTCCAACCTCGAAGCAGTATTGACTGAGTCGCCGATGGCCGTGTACTCAGACCGGCGTTCCGAGCCGATGTATCCGACGGTCACTTCACCGGTGTGCAGCCCGATGCCAACGCCAACTTCTGATAAACCGTCCTGCCGCAATTCCATATTGATGCCGAGCAGCCGTCGTTGCATTGCGACGGCGGCGTTTAGAGCATTTGAAGCATCTTCAGGCGTGGTTGTAGGCGCGCCGAAAAGAGCCATCAAGCCGTCGCCGAGATATTTATCAAGCGTTCCGCCGTGAGCAAAAATAATATCCGTCATGGCGGAGAAATACCGGTTGAGCAGGCCGACAATTTTTTCAGGAGGCGCATGTTCGGAAATGCGGGTGAAGCCGCGAATGTCGGCAAAGAGGATCGTGATTGTCTGGTTAACGCCACCGAGCTTAAACGACTCGGGATTCTCCAGCATCTGTTTCACAACATACTCGGGCAGGAATCGACTGTAATTTGCCCGCGCTACTTCCTCGCGCGCGAGGCGCTCGTGCGCTCGTGCGTTTTCCACGGCAATCGCGGTCTGCGCGGCAACAGCGCTGATCAGTTCAAGGTCGTCCGGCTTAAAGGCAGCGAAAGGATCAAGCCGATCGGCATAGATGGCCCCGTGAACTCTTGATTCACCAACCAATGGAGCGCAAATAGTTGAACGAACTCCCTGGGACACAATCGAATCGACTCCGGCAAACTCTTCATCGGAGGCGGCATCCTGTGAAAGCAGAGCCACACGATCCTTCATCACTTTTCTGGTAATAGTGCGACCAATTGACAACTTGCGAGCGTGATTATTGAGACTTTCATCTCGAGCGCGCATCGCAATCGGATTTAACTTCACGTCCTCGGGATTCTCATTGCCATTGCCTTCAGCAAGAAGGGCGACCACTCGATCAGCCGGAGTAGATCGGAAGATAACGTCGGTTGCTTTGGCAAATATCGCCTCCAGATCGAAGACAGAACCCAATGTCTTACTCATCTCGTAGAGCGCAGAAAGTATGTTGGCTTTTCGTTGCAGCGTCTCGAGCATTTTGTCTCTGACCGGGCTGGCCGCGGACGTTGTGGTGCCTTCGCTCGGCTTCGAATGCAACATCGTCTCCATCACGTCATTAGCTGAAACGACGAGTTGTGTGTGGCCCAAAGGCCTATCGTCGTAGCGCACGTCAGTGGTGCGTTCTTCCGCGCGCTGCTCAAAACGCAGAGTACTGGCGCCAATAGTTATGCGATCGCCGTTTTTTAACTGGTATTCATAGTGCGCGCCGCCATTAACGAAAACCTTATTGGCGCTGCGTCGCAGTTCGCCATTGATCATTGCGCCGTCCACGAGCGTGAACGTGCCATCGTCGGCTGACTTGATGTGGGCGTGATAGCGAGATGCGCGTGGGTCGTCCAGAACTACGGTATTGTCGGGCGCGCGGCCGAGAGTGCAAATCCCATGAGGCGAAAACGTGTATTCCCATTGTCGTCCGCTTGCATCGGTAATCTTCAGGAGTGCCATAGTGGATTAATCGGATTTCGGAGCCAGCGAGAGGTCAACGCTACGCGCGAACCGCGCGATGACCCTGTTAATGATACAAAAATGGGCTAAAGAGCTCGTGGGCTACAATCTGCGCTATTCCTGCCGATCCTAACATGGTTTAGCTGGGACAACTAAACACCCAATAACGTGAGAAGCGAATACAATAGTCTCGGATTGTGCCTGGTCCAGCGTGAAGAAAGACGTACTAATTCACGGAAACGCTAGGAAGTTCAAGCATCGAGGTTAGTTTGTTTCTGGGCGAAGTGATTGCCAGACAGAGTTGAACACGGATGCCACAATTTGCGTGCCACGCTTCTCAATTTTCCGCATCATTAACAAGTCTGAACAACCTCAAAAACTTTGTTCACCTTTTCACTTGCCGAAGTCGTCCTTGAATAGCTTGACGCTCAGCGACAGCAGTTGCTAGACTCAAAACACTTACCATCTAGGGCCCGGCGCTTTACTGCGTCGCTCGGTTTATTCCCCCAGACCCGCGCGTGCGGCGCAGTCTGAATTTTTCAACTCAATGGAGGTGCTGCGTGGGCTTCAAAGTCGGCCAGAAGGTTGTTTATCCCAACCACGGTATCGGGACCATCGAGCAGATCGAACAGAAGCAAATAGGTGCTACTTTACTTCCTTTCTATACGCTTCGGCTCGCTGCTAATAACTCCCTCGTTCTCGTACCTGTTTCAAATGCGACGGAAGTCGGTCTTCGCTCGCCAATCTCATCCAGTCAATGCGAAATGCTTTTCAAAGTGTTAGCGGATGACTTCTCCTTTCCAGCCAATGACTGGAAGGACCGTTTCAAAGATTTCTCCGAGAAGATGCGCACCGGTGACATTTTCGAAGCCGCTGATGTGCTCAAACACCTGACCTATCTCAGTCACCTCAAGCCGCTTTCATTTCGTGAACAACGAATGCTCGAGCGCGCTCGTTACCTGGTGATTTCTGAATTGGCTGCTGTTTGCCGCCAGCCTGAATGCAACATCGAACCACGCGTAGAACAGGCTCTCACTCGTGCCTGCATGAAGCACGATCGCCGACCAGCGCGTGCACGAGCGGCAGGGGCTGCAGCCGGTCACTGACCATTTCACGCGGCTGCCGCGCAGAATCCTCGAATTGATTGAGGCTCGTGGCGGAACGGCGAAATCTCAACAAGCTCGGCAATCAGTGAGTTTTTTATGGCGCTCCGTAGCGCCGGGTAGTCGCTGTGTGCCTGGCCCATTCCTCGCATGCTATAATTCCCAACCTGAATCAGCTTCCACCTATTACCAATGGACGAATCGGGCAGTAATCTCACCGACAGTTTTCAGCGGAGCGCTTTCCCGGCTGCGCTGCTTCTATGATTACCTTATTGAAATTGGTTGCGATCGCGCTTCTTGTTGCCGCGAATGGCTTTTTCGTGACGTCAGAATTTGCGCTCGTTTCCGTTCGCCGGGCAAGACTTGAAGCTCGCGCAGCTGCCGGCAACAATAACGCGAGAGCGGCCCTGGGCCTGCTTGATAACCCAACCATTTTTATCTCTGCCGTTCAGTTAGGCATCACCCTCGCTTCGTTGGCTCTGGGATGGATCGGTGAGCCAACTCTGGCTGCACTACTTGGACCGGTTGCTTCAATGATTGCTTCGGAAGGGCGCGCGGGATATGTCGCCCATGCGATGGCGATTGTCATCGCCTTCTCGTTAATCACATTTTTGCACATCGTTTTTGGCGAGTTGATGCCGAAGATGGTGGCCCTTGAACGCGCCGAGAAGATTGCACTTTTCTGCTCGCGACCGCTGAAACTATTCGCAAAGACTTTCAGCGCACCCCTATGGATACTCAACTCAGTCGGATCGGCGCTCGGTCGCCTTATTGGCCTAAAGTCAACGCTTGATCATGCGGCGGTTTACACGGAAGCTGAGCTGCGCCAGTTGATTGACGTAGCTCGCGACAGTGGCTATCTACGCGCGGAAGAGAGGCGTTTGATTCATCGCGTCTTCGAGTTTTCCGACACGCTGGTGCGCGAGGCCATGGTGCCGCGAACCGAAATGGCCGCTATCCCGAGTAGCAACTCGCTCGAGCAGATCACCCGAGCATTCGAAAAGTTCAGGTATTCGCGGTTGGCTGTTTATCGCGAATCGCTCGATAACGTGATCGGCTTCATACACAGTAAAGACCTCATGCCGTGTCAACTGCATCCTGAAAAGTTTCGGCTTGAGGATGTGTTGCAGCCGCCTTTGTACCTGGTCGACACCGCACGGCTGGAAGATGTTCTGCGGCAGATGCAAAAAGCAAAGATGCACTTCGGGTTCGTAGTCGATGAACACGGTGGACTCGAGGGCATCATCACGCTTGAAGATTTGTTGGAAGAAATTGTGGGTGACATTTCTGACGAACACGATGAAGAGGTAAATGAGCAAATCGTGCCGGTTGATAATCATAGATTTATGCTTGCAGGCGGACTGGCAGTGCGGGACCTTAATCGCCGGTTGAAGCTCTCCTTACCTGAGTCCGAAGGTTACACAACGATTGCCGGTTTCCTTATGACTGAAGCGGGCCACATTCTTAAGCCAGGCGATAAGGTGAATTACAACGGGCTGCGCTTCGAAGTTGACCGGGTAGAACGTCGCCGCGTAATCAGCGTGCGCCTCGAGTTTCCCACCGATTCGCAGGCCGCCGTCGCCGAAACGGCGGAAGGCGCACATGCGGCCGGGTGAACCCTCAACCTTCCACCCCCAACACTTCGATTCTTACTGTGACGATGATAAAGTTGCAGGGTTGCATTAAGGGCCACTCTGGCAAAGTCGTATGCTAGCCTGGAGCGAAACGAGATGAGCTTGATTGATGAGATTCACGCGCGCGAGGTGCTTGATTCACGCGGCAACCCGACGATTGAAGCGGAAGTAACTTTGATTGGCGGCGAAGTTGGTCGCGCCGCCGTGCCCTCAGGCGCGTCTACTGGCGAACATGAAGCTGTGGAGCTGCGCGACGGCGATCAGAAGCGTTACGGTGGCAAGGGTGTTAAGAAAGCCGTATATAACGTCAATGAGATCATCGCGCCCGAAATCAATGGGATGGATGCGCTCGATCAAGCTGAGATTGACGGCGCGCTCCTTGCTCTCGATGGCACTCCAACCAAGAAAAAACTCGGAGCAAACGCGCTCCTCGCTGTCTCTATGGCAAGCGCGCGCGCCGCTGCTCTTTATTTAGAACTTCCACTCTACAAGTATCTTGGTGGTCCGAATGCGCGCACGCTGCCGGTGCCGATGATGAATATCATTAATGGCGGCGCTCATGCGGATAATAATGTCGACTTTCAGGAATTCATGATCGTGCCCGTCGGCGCTGAGAGTTTTAGCGAAAGCCTGCGGATGGGTGCCGAAATCTTTCACACTTTGAAGTCAGTGCTCAAAACCAAAGGTTATGCTACCAGCGTCGGCGATGAAGGGGGCTTTGCTCCGAATCTTCGCTCGAATGAGGAAGCGATCGACACGATACTCGAGGCGATTACTCAAGCCGGATATGCTGCTGGTAAAGATTGCCTGCTGGCACTGGACCCCGCAGCGAGCGAGTTTTATGAAGAAGGAACGTATCTATTCAAGAAGAGCGATCAGCGAAGACTTTCAGCGGACCAGATGGTTGAATTCTGGAAGGGATGGGTTGAGAAGTATCCGATTATCTCGATTGAAGACGGGATGGCGGAAAACGATTGGACCGGCTGGAAAACTTTGACCGACGAACTGGGCCAACGCATACAATTGGTAGGCGATGATCTCTTTGTAACCAACACCGAGTTTTTGCGCAAGGGAATTGATCTTGGCGTCGCAAATTCCATCCTGATTAAGGTAAATCAGATTGGTACTCTAACAGAGACCCTCGATTGTATTGAGCATGCCAGGACTCACGGGCGCACCGCCGTAATCTCCCACCGCTCCGGCGAAACGGAAGATCCCTTTATTGCAGACCTGGCAGTCGCTACGAATGCGGGCCAGATCAAGACCGGTTCGCTATCTCGTACTGATCGGATTGCTAAGTACAACCAACTTCTGCGCATCGAGGAAGACCTGCGAAATGCTGCGCGTTACCCTGGCCGCTCCGCTTTCCATCAGTTGAAGCCGACCGTTTCAACTGACGCCTCAAATCAGGCCAGGGAAGCAGCCGCGAAAAACTAAAGGAACAGGAAGTAATAATGACGGAAGCCCGGGAGCTTGAATGGCAACGAGGCGAATACACAATCAGCACCGATAACAGCCGCCTTGATATTCGGACAATCCACGACTTCATCTCGAACGAGTCTTACTGGGCTCAAGGTCGCTCCATTGAAACTGCCCAGCGAGCGATCGAGAATTCTCTAAATTTCGGACTCTACAGAAACAAGCGACAGGTAGGTTTCGCCCGCGTGGTGACGGACTATGCAACCTTCGCATGGATTGCAGACGTCTTTGTGCTTCCGGAACACCGCGGTAAGGGGCTGTCTAAATGGCTGATGGAAGTGATTCTGTCCCATTCAGAGTTGCAGGGCTTTCGGCGCTGGGTCCTGGCAACCAAAGACGCACACAGTTTGTATGCGCGCTTCGGCTTCATCCCTCTGCATCGACCTGAACGATGGATGGAACGTTGTGACCCGAATATGCAGGAGAGTCCCGATTATTGGAAAGACGATCTCAGGTAAAATCAGTGTTAGGGGTTAACATTTGAATCAGAAACGCGGACCACTCGCATTAATAATCATTGACGGTTGGGGATACTCTCCGCGGCGTGAGGGGAATGCTATAGCTCTGGCCGCAACGCCCTGCTACGACGACCTTTGCGAAAGCTATCCGCTGACTTTGCTGGAAGCGTCAGGGACGCGCGTAGGTTTGCCCGCCGGAGTGATGGGCAATTCCGAAGTGGGCCATTTAAACATGGGCGCAGGACGTGTGATCCGGATGGACGTGTCGCGCGTTGATCACGACATTGCCACGGGAGAGTTTTTTCGCAATCAAGTCTTGTTGTCGGCGATGGACGGCGCCAGGAATCGAGGCAAAGCCCTGCACCTGATGGGCTTGCTTTCTGACGGTCAGGTGCATTCATCACAAGAGCATCTTTACGCGCTTCTTCTACTTGCCAAACAGCGGGGGGTGGAGCGCGTCTTCGTACATTGCTTTCTTGATGGTCGTGATACGCCTCCGTCTTCCGCCGTGCGTTACGTTGAGGCGCTACAGAAAAAGATCAAGGAAATCGGTTGTGGTCAAATCGCTTCACTCGTCGGGCGGTACTACGCCATGGATCGCGACAAGCGCTGGGAAAGAACAGAACGTGCCTACGATCTCCTGGTCAGAGGTAAAGGTGCTCCGGCGACTGATCCCGTTACGGCACTTCAACATTCTTACCAGCGCGCAATCACTGACGAATTTATTGAGCCAACTGTGATGGTTAACGCCAGTGGCGAGGCAATCGCGACCATTAAGAACAGCGACGCAGTAATCTTTTTCAACTTCCGACCTGATCGCGCCCGACAGCTAACAAGGGCGTTGGCAATTGAGGGCTTCGACGAGTTTAACGTAACCGGACGCCCGCAGATCGAATTTGTTTGCTTTACGGTCTACGACCGATCTTTTCCTTTGCCGGTTGCTTTTCCCCCTTACGATCACAAGAACGTTTTAGCTGAAGTTTGGGAAAAAATCTGCGTGCACAATTATCGTCTGGCAGAGACGGAGAAGTATGCTCACGTCACTTATTTCTTCAATGGTGGCGTTGAGAAGGAACATGCCTGCGAACGACGGCTGCTCGTTCCGTCGCCAAAGATTGCCACTTATGACCTCCAGCCCGAGATGTCGGCGTTCAAAGTCACCGATAAGGTGTTGCGTGGGATTGAAGAGGGCGAGTCGGACGTTTTCATTGTGAACTTTGCCAATCCCGACATGGTGGGCCATACAGGAAAGCTCGATAAGACTATCGAAGCGTGCCAGCATGTTGATACGTGTCTGGATTGGATCACCAAAGGCATCCGACAGGCGCGCGGCGTTACGATAATCACCGCAGACCACGGCAACGCAGAACAAATGATTGATCCTGAATCTGGCGGACCACACACCGCGCACACAACTAACCCGGTGCCTTTTCATTTGATCGATGAAGCGTCCAGGGGTTTGAAACTTCGCGAAGGCGGCGCCCTCGAGGATGTTGCCCCTACTGTGCTTGGTTTGCTTGGCAACTCAAAACCAGAAGAGATGAGCGGTCGTGATCTGCGCGACCTGGATTGATAAACAAGTTGGTGCCCAAAGCATCACTTGAGGCAGAAATTACTGGAAAATCTGAGAATGTTTGACCCTCGCAACATCCTGGTTATTGACTTTGGCCAGCTCGGCGACGTGGTGCTTAGTCTGCCCGCGCTTGCTGCAATCCGAAAGCGATTTCCGAGAGCGCGGATTACAGTAGCCGTAGGTAAGCCAGGAGCGGAAGTTGTTGGTCTATCCGGCTTCGCAGATGAGACGCTGGTCGTTGATCGAGTGGCACTTCGAGATGGCTTCAAACCTCTTTCTGTCATTCGCCTGTTCAAGCTTGTCAAAGATGTCAGAGAGAAGAAGTTTGATTTCGTCATCGACCTTCACAGTCTCTCCGAAACCAATTTGCTGGGTTTTCTTTCAGGAGCACCTAAACGGCTGTATTCGCGCCGGCCGGGTCGATCATTGGATTATCTGGCAAACTTTCACCCACGCCCTCCGGTGGAAAAGGATCATCGCACGCGGCATTTAATTGATCGATATCTTGACGTGTTACTCCCACTGGAGATTGAAAATGCCGACCGCCTTCCCACTCTTAAGACCCGTTCATCCGATGCCGCAGCGATCGAGCGCATCCTCGCAAAGGCGAAAGCGGACGCCGGTGCGCCACTCGTCGGATTGTTTCCTGGTGCGGGTCATCCCAGTCGCTGCTGGCCGCTTGAACAATTTGCCAGCCTGGCTGATTTCCTGATCAGAAACGACCAGGTGAAGGTCTTGGTTTTTCTGGGACCCGAAGAGCGGACGTTCATCAAAGATATTCGCCGGCAGTTTCCCCCGTCGATAGTAATTCTCGATCAACTCACTATCCCACAGCTCGCGGCAGCCCAGGCACGGCTGGCGGCTTTCGTTTCAAACGATACCGGTCCGATGCATATTGCATCTGCGGTTGGCACGCCCGTGGTGCTGCTGCTTGATAAGCGTGCCCCCGAAAGCTATTTGCCGCAGGGCGATCGTCATCGCATCATTTACAACAATATGATCAGCGACATAAGCGTCGATGAAGTGTACGCGGCAACCCGATCGATTCTTACGGCTGGGCGGACCGCAACTCTCTTCGCAAGTTGAGCGCGTCATAGTTTTGTTAGAACTTTTTGGTTTCTCTCTCCGTTGAAGCGCCCACCGAACCTTAAGAATATGAATAGTAGATACTTAACAACTCGCATGGTGTTTGTGAAGAGTGCGTTGCTTATCCTCCTTGTGATCTCCGGGGTGTTGGTGCTTAGACCCCTGAGCACAGGCACGGCAAAAGATAAAGTCAGGAATGAACCAGCGAAGCAACCAACTGAGAGGAAATCCGCACCTGCACAACCGACTGAGCTGGCGAGACGCATCGACTCGTCCATCGATCAGAGTGAACTCGCTTTCGCGCGTTGGGGAATAAGTGTGATCTCCCTTTCTGACGGGTCGACACTTTACCAGCGTGATGCCAACAAGCTTTTCACGCCGGCCTCGAACATGAAAATCTATACAACTGGAGTTGCACTCGATCTCCTCGGTGCTGACTATCGCTGGCGCACTTCTGTTTACGCAAAAGCACAACCTGATGCCGGCGGCAATATCCAAGGCGATCTGGTGCTTTACGGACGCGGAGCGCCTGATCTTGTGGCGCGTAGCAGCGACGAAGGTAAAGGATCACTGGCAAAACTTGCGGAGGATCTCTATGCGCGCGGCGTTAGACATGTGAGCGGTAACGTAATCGGAGACGAAAGTTACTTTCGTGGCAATCCACTGGGAGATGGTTGGCAGTGGACCGATCTTCAATGGTACTTCGGCGCGGAAGCGAGCGCCCTTTCAGTTAATGGAAACGAGGTTGACGTTAATTTCGTGCCTTCCGCTAAGGGCAGCGAGTCGTCCGAAGTCAGAGTGAGCGATCCTGAGAGTTATGTGACCGTGGAAAACCGCATGGCAGTTGGTAAGCCAGGAGTACGTCCTACGATCGGCCTTCATCGAGGACTCTCTGATAATAATGTTGAAGTTTGGGGGGAATTTGCTCCCGGCAGTAAGGGCTTTGGCGCTCGACTCTCAGTACACAATCCCGCTCTCTGGGCGGCGAAGCTGTTTCTGGGCGCGCTAAAAACCCGCGGCATCACGGTCGACGGTCAGACGCTCGCGCGTAATTCACGCATGCCACCGAGCCAGAGGTTCAATCCGGAGCAATCGGTCGAGCTGGCGTCAGTAAGCAGCCAGCCTCTGAGTGAAATCGCCAAGAAAACAAATAAGGAGAGCGTGAATCTTAATGCTGAACTGATCCTGCGCACGCTTGGACGAGAAAGTGGAACGACGGCGGCATTGGCTGAGGAGGCAGGAAGGGAACGTGGAGATGAAGAGGCGGGACTGGCAGTAATTCGTGAATGGTTAGCGCGGGCGGGGATACCGACAAGTCGCATTGCCCTTCACGATGGATCCGGTTTGTCCAGGCTGAATCTGGTGACACCTGAGTCGAACGCCCGCTTGCTATTTTCGCTTTCCAGAACAGCTGCAGCCTCCGTTTTCAAGGATTCATTGCCAATTTCGGGTCGAGACGGGACCTTGGGTGGTCGGCTCAAAACGATTACCGATCGCGTGTCAGCGAAGACAGGGTCACTGACTTATGACAATTCGCTTTCCGGCTACTTAACTACGGATAACGGGCAGTTTTTGGCCTTTTCCATCATGTGCAACGACCAAACTGGTCACAGCAACAGCACCGTTCTAATAGACCAAATTGTTGGGTTACTGGCAGCATTTCCTAACTTGCCACCCGAAAAAGGTCAAAAATCTGAGTAATTGTTCCCGTTCAGTCAATGTTTGCGCTAGACAAACGTTGTTCAACCCGCTATTATCACTCTGGTCGGGTTTGCGGTTAGGCCCGTCTACCTGCAGTCCGCGCCCCTCACTAAGTTCTTAGTTGAGAGCAGTCCCACCTCATACAAGTCAGGAGTAAATCAATGCCACGATTGATCGGTAGTCTCACCTTAGGTGTAGTCGGAATAGCGGTTGTTGGCGCCACGGCGCTGGGCCAATCTAACCTTACGGCGAAAGCAAATGCGAATCACTCAACGCCTGCGAGTGCGGTCGTCGAAAGCGATCGGATGCGGGATGGTCTGATTGGACCGGTACGGAGAGTGAGGACAGAGGTTGCTAAGCTTTCAAATGAGAGCGGCAAAACGCAGGAAGGCAAGCATGCCGTTTTGGAAATCGTGGCCTACGATATCAAGGGCAACAAGACTGAGAACCAGTACTTTCCGATAGCCGGAGGCAGTCTGACCGGCAAAGAGGTTTACAAATACGACGACAAGGGAAACATCAGTGAGATGACTCTCTTGAACGCTGACGGATCTTTGTTGAGCAAGGAGATCTACAAGTACGAATTTGATTTCGCTGGCAACTGGAACAAAATGAGCACCTCGGTAGCGGTCGTTGAATCAGGCAAAATGTCCTTTGAGCCTACGGAAGTCACCTATCGTTCCATCATGTACTACCTGGACGAGAACATGATGAAGATGGCCCAACCCGGTGCAGCGCCGGCAAATCAATCCAACTCTACAGCTTCAGTACCTGCAAACAACGGGGCTGCAGCCAACTCGGAAGCGAAGAATGTGTCGGTCGTCACCAAGCCGGCAAACAACAACTCCAGCTCAGCTCAGAAAACGGCGCCTGCATTGCCAGGTTCAAACAATGCGGCGGATAAAGTAGCTGGTCTGGGTACGGTGGAACTAGCGAGTACGCGAGCAAACGAACCTGTTCAGGTTCCGGTAGTCAAGCTCGACGCAGATCCGCCGCCAGGGCCAAAACCGATTCTGAAACCGCTCTCGGGTGGTGTACTCAATGGAACCGCGATCAATTTGCCTCAGCCTACCTATCCAGAAACAGCCAAGCGCTTACGAATGGGCGGCTTGGTTTCGGTAGAGGTGGTCGTGGATGAGACAGGAAAAGTAATCTCCGCAGTGGCCACCAGTGGACCGTCCATCCTGCGAGATGTAGCAGTGCAGGCAGCCCTGAGAGCGCGATTCTCTCCGACAAAGCTTTCAGGACAACCAGTCAAAGTATCGGGTGTAATCAATTATAAATTCTCTCTCTCCCAGTAATTCTCCCACGGCAAGGCGCCAACCTTCTGGTTGGCGTCTTTCAATTTCCAATTCCTCCCGACATTTTTAATAAGAGGAGCAAACTCTGATGGCATTAACCGGACATCTCAGCGACCTTTCACTTTCTGAACTGATCGAGTTCTTTTGCAACCAACGCAAGACTGGACAGCTCAAGGTTCTTTACCCGCAAGGTCCGGGCTACTTCTATCTTCTGACCGGTTCGGTGGTAGATGCCCGTGTGGGTGTGCTGCGCGGAATAGACGCAGTTTACTACGCCTTGACGCTGCCCAATGCAAAGTTTGAGTTTGGCACCTCAACCGAGCCTCTCGAACGGACGATCAATCAGCCGTGGACTCAGGTCGTACTTGAAGGTCTACGTCGCCTGGATGAAGGAATCGTTCCCATGAACGCCTTCCCGGACGATTACAATGACGATAGCGAACCGCCCGTCGCGAATGAGACGGAGACTTCATTTGAAGAGCTTGAGAGTTTACGCGTCCCCTCATTTCTTTCCTTCATAGGTAAGGACTCGATGGGCAAGAAAAAGGTTATGATGGCCGCCGCTGTGGCTTTTGCGGTGGTTGGCAGTATTGCTGCGATCGGTGTTCCCAGAGGCTGGTATGGTCGCGGGCGGACTGCAGCTGCTGTCAGCCAGGCAGCTACTACTGCAGCCACCACCGAGCCTACATTGCCCGCGGTAGCCGAGGTGCCGAGCAGTGAGGTTGCACCTTCCGAGAGTTCTCAGCCAGTCGAGCACAACGAGGAGGCAGCGCTTGCAGCGAAGCGCCAGCGTGAAAAAGAGAAAGCTAAGGCGCGCGAAGAAAGGTCGGCTGCTGCCTCGAGCGGTGCGGTCCCAACGGCGCCGACAAATGTTGTCAACGACGCCGGCAAACCGGGGGCTAAGAGGATTGCAGTAACAGTCTCTTACGATGAGTCGGGTCGTGTTACGCAGGCCTCAGGCGGTGATGCGAGTGCGATTCGAATTGCTCGACAGAAGCGTTTCCCGGCCGGAAAAGCCGGCTCGGCAACGATAACCATACCGATTAACTAAAAGCTGAAGACGCACAAAAAAGCAACGGGGAAAGGGTAAACGATAGACGTTACCCTTTCCCCGTTGCCTTTACAGCAGGGATCAGACCAACTGCATGATTTCCTCATCGGCAAGAACAGCGGACGCGTGCTTTGCACGGTCGTAGATCCGGCTTACACGCTCTTCGTTGGCTTCGATTCCCCGCTTCTCCAGCCAGTAGATCACGTTTGACTTCCCACTCATCGGCCCGATCTCAACCACCTGTTCCAGACCAAACTGTCCTGCCGGCACGCCCGAGTAAACAAGATCGGCAAGTTCCCGATCACCTTTCTTGTAGCTCTTGATTACCGCCGCTGCATGCACTCCCGTTGCCGTGCGAAATGCATCACGACCGAATACCGGATAGTTGTAGGGAATGGACCAGTTGCAGACTCTCGACGCCACCGAACAATACTCGCCAAGTCGCGACAGATCATTCTTAATCCAGCCCATTAATTTCAGGTTGACGAGTAGTTGATCCATTGGCGTATTTCCAACTCGCTCGCCGATACCCAGAGCGGAGCCGTGGACTTGATCCGCTCCGCCCTGAATCGCAGCAATCGAATTGATTACTCCGAGCCCCCGATCCTGATGGCCGTGCCAATCGAGCCGAATGTTGCCGCCCTGCTCCTCGATGATAGTTTTTACAAAACGAACGACAGAACGCGCGCCATCCGGAGTTGAATGGCCGACGGTATCGCAAACACAAACAGCCTTAGCCCCGCAGCGAATGGCCGTCGTATAGAGTGCGCGAATTGTGTCCGGATTCGCGCGGGTAGTGTCTTCGGTTACGTACATCACCGGCACACCCTCGCTGACGGCGAACGTGACCGCCTCCTCCGTTAGTTTCAGCAACTTGTCTAGCGTCCAATCTTCCGCAAAAAATCGTATCGCCGAAGAACCGATGAAAGTGCAGGCCTCAATCGGAATTCCGACACGCTGCGAGATCTCCACAATCGGCAGGATGTCGTTGCGGTGGGTGCGGGCGGCGCAGTTGGGCCGAATCTTCATTTTCTTCTCCGCTATTTCGCGGGCCATCAATTCCACGCCGGCAGCGTGAGTTCCACCGGCGCCAGGCAACCCGATGTCGGCGGTATCGATACCCAACGCTTCCATCAAGTGGAGCAGCTCGATCTTCTGTTCAACCGACGGCTCGCAGACCGAGGGTGACTGTAAACCATCGCGCAGGGTTTCATCGTCAAAACCTACGTGACGATCGGGACGAACCAATGCAGGATCGATTGTGTTCCAGTCGTAAACTAATTCAGCCAGCGACACTCAAAAACCCTCCGGTTCTCAGCTGCAATTCGGACGCGAGATTGCCATTTTTCTCAAGGCAACAAGCTGAACCTTGATGAACTGAAATCTAAACTCCAGGAAGCAATTTGATTACAGCAACGTGTCATAGTTAATGTCAAGCGAGGCACTTGATAGCAGGCTTTTGACGTCAGGCGTCGCTATGTTATAGCCTCTCACGCGTTTCAAGAGCGAACTTTTGGTTCCACCCTGTCGACTTTGATTCCGCAAGCGAACGCTCGAGTTAAGACAATCGCGCTGGGCTCTGATCGCGCGGCGAAGATCATGGCCGTTCGAGCGAGCATTGCCCGTGTCGCTAGCATCGATTCGTCCTGGGCTGATGCGAGCGTGCTGGCACGTGCGGTGGAAACCACTGTGCCGGCAATGCCCTTGAATGATTGGCAGCTAATGCAAGGAGCCCGCGAAAGAGCGTTGGCCGTACGCGATCAACTCTTCGCGCAGAGACGCGAAGCCGACATTTACGTTGGCCTCGAGGGTGGATTTCATTCCATTTCGATTGAAGGCGAATGGCACACCTTTCTGCGTGGCTGGGCGTACGCGACTGATGGAAAGAACGGAACCTTTGGCGCTACGCCTTCAATTAGTGTTCCCGCCGGGCTTGCAAAACGAGTCATTGAAGGACGAAGCGAACTAGGGCTCGTGATTGACGAAGTGGCGGGGATACGTGACGTGCGCAGCCGACAAGGCGCCTGGGGAATCCTTTCCCGCGATCTGGTGACGCGAGCGATGAGCTTTGAGCTTGCGCTGATTGCGGCGTTTGCGCCGTTTTACAATCGGGAGATGTATTCTTGACTTGGTCGGAGCCAAGACGGAGCGACTCCCCGCTGTGGCAAAATAGTAAGGACGAAGATGGAAGAACTTATCGCCCAGGTAAATGATGGCGAACCCACGCACAATTCGCGTCCACATGTCGGTTGGATCGAAGTGATTGCCGGGTCGATGTTTTCGGGAAAGTCTGAGGAGCTAATTCGCCGGCTGCGACGCGCCAAAATTGCTCGTCAGAAGGTACAGGTGTTCAAACCGGAAATCGACTCGCGGTACTCGCAGGACCACATCGTGTCACACTCAGAGATGCGGCATGAGTCGTCGAACATTCGCAATGCACAAGAAGTGCTGGCAAGAGTTGAACCCGACACGGAAGTAGTGGGCATTGATGAGGGACAGTTTTTCGATAATGCTCTGGTGGAGGTGGCAACTCAATTAGCGAAGCGCGGCGTTCGCGTAATTATCGCCGGGCTGGATCAGGACTACACGGGCAAACCCTGGGAGCCCATGCCTCAATTGCTCGCAATCGCTGAATACATTACGAAGACTCACGCCATCTGCATGAAATGTGGCCAGCCTGCCAACTACTCCCAACGCACCTTTGAATCGGAAGAGCGCGTCGCCGTCGGCGCCACTGGGATGTACGAAGCCCGCTGCCGCCGATGCTTTGTACCCCACGCCGACGCCCCGACAGTTCACCCCGATTGAGCTCGCCGCGCTATTCTTCCTTTCCGAAACGAATAGTCAGCACACCACAGAAAGTATGAACAGGTCTGAATTTTGGCGCGGCTTCACCGCTCTTGTAAGTTAGACCAAAGCCAAAGTCTTTGGACACCTGAAGCACGAAGCCGGAAGTGAACATATTGTGTCGACTCTTTGTTTTCTCCAGTGGCAGAAAGTAAAAGAAATCATCTGCGAAGATAAATGTGTCGTTAAGGTTCAACGCGCGGCGCAGGAAATTTAACGTCAACGTGGTTCGGACCCGCGGTGTCAAACGGACGACGGTGTCTTGAGTTTCTCTCGAGTCCCCTTTTTTGAAGCTACGGCCTATATCAAAGTAGAAGAAAGGACGCCACCTGAATTGAACTGCATTGGATGGTCTACCAAAAGGAATTCCGATCCCTAGAGAGGGAATGGTCGGCGTGAGCATATTCTCTGAGATGATCTTACCGACTCTGAACTTTTGGTCGGTTTCGTATTTCGCGGCAAGAGAGGTGTACAGATGGTTTATGGTATTTCGCTTAAGATTTCGATCTATGATCGCGCCGGCTCTGAATTGCAATGCATCGTCAGATTCTGATTCCTTGCTCGTTAGATTACCCTGCACTGAAGTCTGAAATGCGGCACTCGTTCTTTCGGTGGGGGTGAATCGTCTGTTGTAAATCAGCGCAAAATCGGCAGTGTAGACAGTTCCTTTGTTGAAGGTCTTGAGAAACCCGAATTGCGCGCCTTCAGTTGCATCACTTCCAGCGACCGCCCTTTGCAAGGTGAGACCTCTGCGTTCAAACGCTTCGAAAGTTTGAGCGAGAGTCTTGAAACTCTCCGGCGCGTTGGCGGCAGCCTTAAGATCTGGCAGCGTGCTACCGTGGGGAACAAATTCAGCCACCACTTGCCAGTAATATTTCTCGCCGCTGCGTAGAGTCTCCTTGGGGACCTTTATTGATTGCCCCAGGACACCGGAAGGCGCAACCTCCTTAACAAAAATCGGACGAGAGAATCTACCGTTACCCTCCCTCTTTTCACCTGAAGCAATTTCTACGATGAACTTTGTTAGCCTATACGTCTTGTTCGATTGCTTGTCTTCAGTCCAGGCCAATATTAATTCGGGATCTTCGTTCGTCGCTCCGCTTGTGGGACGGCTAAGCCTGAAGTCGGGCTTAGTTTGCGGTTGAAGCGGTGCCAGCACCAGGTCCTTCGGAGGTAGCAATGCTGCGGCACTAGCGCCTGAAACCAAAGCTGCGTGCGGTTCGATCGACGAGTCACCGGATCCGATTGAGGTTCGGACGTGCTTGAGTTCTTCGATCTTTTCGCCCAGCTCGCGAACCCAATCCACGACTAGCGAATAATCCGCAGAAGCGGGGGACAATGCGGCCAGTCGTCTTTCTAGAAAAGACTTTCTATCTTGCAACAGGCTCACTTGTTCGGCGGGCGAACCTCCAGGAGGATGGACTAATGAGTCGGTCAATTTTTCGCTGCCTATCGGGACCGTCTGGCCTGAGACCAAGACAGGTGGTAGAAGGATCACTGAGGCAAGAAATAGGGCTCCCAGAACTTTGTTCATTCTTATAACCTTTCGTGTGGGTGTGAGATCGTTCGGCCGCGACGGTAGTCGACCGTGACGGATTCATGAGGTAGAAATCAGCTAAGCTCCAGCGCTGACACCGAACTCTTCGCAGATTGCGTCAATGATATCGCCCACACACTTCGCCTTCTGGCAACAGTCGGGTGTGAACTTAGTAATGATAAAATTGGGTTCTCGGTCTACCCTTTGTTTGATGGGAAAAAAGAAGGCCCGCCGAGCATCGGAGTCGATGTCGATTTCTTTTCCTGGGCCGAAACGGCTGAATCTGGTGATGGAGTCGTCGCGGAGTTGTTCTCTGTAGACGCTAACGATGCAAATCTCTATTTCCTGCCCGGTCATATTATCTTTACCAGCAAGCAATTTCGCGGAAAAACAGAAGCCTTAAGACTAAGCGCCGCCATTTTCCTCTCAAAGGCTGTGCATTTCAAGATTCACCCAGCCATTTTTCTGGGCATCAATTTTATTCCGCAGCCTGACAACTCAAATAACAGATCCCGCGTCTGAACACGCAAGAAGTCTCCTCTGTCTCGTTCTACCAACCAGTTAGGTTCTTCTACTAGCGTCTCCCCAATTTCCAGGGTGGTCTATTAGGACCAGGGCAAATGGGGTATCTCCCCGAGATGGGTCTCCCCGACCACGGATCTAAGCTCAAGCTTTGGAGTGTTTCGAATTGGATTCAAACGTTACGGCATACGTCATCGTCGTTCGTCGTCAAGAAGCCCGGCAAGAACGCATCTACCGTCGCATTCGGCGGGCACGCCTGCGTGCAAGTCTTCGCAGTCGATTGAAGCAGACGAGGACCGCTTCGCTATCGAACCGAGTTTATAACGGCCGCCGCTGAAGTTGGCCCGCCTGGGTTCGAGGCTGTGGAACAAATGGGAATTGTTCGACGGGCATTACCGGCGGTTGACCTCGCCGGCAGCCATCGGCCTCGATTTAGCTTTGGTCTGAATCCAATTGTCTTGCACCAGAGCGTATTCAGAAGGAGACAGGACAATGAAGACATATGCGTTTGTACTTACACTCGGGGTGATCTTGTTGACGTTGGTAATACCGGCGAGTTTGGTAATTAAAGCACAGAAAATCACGGCCAGTGACTACCGCCTTTCCGGACCCTACACGCACAAGAATCTGACGATCTTTCTGGTTCACGGAAAGAATACAATCAAGGGCAAGTCGTTTCTGACGTTGCAGGAAGCGTTGGTGCAAAAGAAAGTCGTCGTTTACGAGACAAAGAGCGTTAACGAACTATCTATTCAGAATTTCTCGAACGAAGATGTTTATGTCCAAGCCGGCGACATAGTGAAGGGCGGACAGCAGGATCGCATGATTGGTGTCGATCTGATCGTGCCGCCCCGTTCAGGCAAGCTGCCGATTTCGGCGTTTTGTGTGGAGCATGGCAGATGGAGCGGGCGCGGTAATGAACGTGCAACGCAATTCAGTAGTTCTTCTGATGCTATTGCAACGAAGGAGATTAAGCTGGCGGCGAAAAGGTCAAATTCACAGGGCGCGGTTTGGGAAAACGTGAAGGTGGCCCAGGATAAGCTCAGCGAAAATGTCGGAACTCGAGTTAATTCGAGCGTGTCGGCGTCGAGCCTTCAGCTTGCGCTTGAAAATGGCAAAGTTCAAGAAACTGCCGACAGTTACGTTAAGGCGTTGTCCAACATCGCCAACCGCAATGATGACGTTATCGGTTACGTCTTCGCGATAAACGGTAAGGTGAATAGTGCGGATATTTATGGTTCAAATGTGCTTTTCAAGAAACTCTGGCCGAAGTTGCTCAAGGCAAATGCGATCGAGGCTATTGCGGAACTGCAGAAAGATGAATTCAAACCTGCGTCGGCGGACAGCGTGAGAGGATTTCTTTCCGAAGCGGAAAAGGCGAAGGGCTCAGAGAAGGATGTCAATGCCCGTGTAAACCTTCTGACTCGCGAGGACGAGGAGAATATCTTGTTTGAAACTCGCGATCGCGCGCAGCCGGGCACCTGGGTTCATCGAAACTACATTAAGAAGAACTAGGGAACATAAGAGGGAAAGGGGGCATAGGGTAAGAGGGAAAATGGGGAAAGAGAAGTCAGGAGCGCCATAGAATCAAAAATCTTTCCCTTTTCCCCCTTTGCCCTTTTTCTCTTTCCCTCTTTTCCCCTTTTTCCCCCTTGGCCTTTTTCTTAGTGGACAATCTTTGTCGAATACAGGACCCCATACATCTCGTCCTGATGTTGGGGGTAACCTTTGCCGTTGGTTGAAAGCATTAGGTTCACTAGTTGGACTTGCCCGGCATACTTCCGGTAAGCCATCCATTGCAACCGCCTGAAACCGTC
>DATBRN010000361.1:0-22434 GCA_036560225.1 Pyrinomonadaceae bacterium
TCAGGGGAGCCCGAGCGTATCAACGCGCGTCAAGATGGTTCCTTTACCGGTGCCGAGTCAAGTAATCCGACTTGGGTATTACTGGCCTGCCTTTAGCTGCTTCATGTGACCAATCAAAGCCTTGGCTTGATCGCTCGACACACCTTTGGCGCCGTAGCCCGGCATGTGTGGGGGTTTGGCAGCCTTCTTGCCATTGAGGACTACGTCGACCAATTGCTCTTCCGGAAGACTCGGATCAAATTTCTTCTCCGCTTTCTTTCCGTGGCAAGCAACGCACTTTGCGGTGTAATACGCCGTCGTGTGAGAAGGTTGCACGTCAGAGTGCGCTCGAACAGTGATGAACAGAGCGGCAGCAAAGATGATCGTTGCTACTATGCCGCTTGTTAACTTCTTCAGGTTGCTCATGTTCCTCCTTACCTAATTAACAGTTTGGCATCCGAAGCTAGCGGCGCCAGGAATGAAAGATAACTGTCAGTTTTGACAGGTCACTTCCGTTGGATCCCGAGATGCCCCGAGATGCTGCCTTGGGTGCCGCTTTAGTAGGGGTCGATCATGAGCGTCCACCGGTTGCCGCTGACGGTATTCTTTCAGGTTTCCTGTCAAAAGTGACAGTACGATTCCTGGCCGAACACAATTAGGATTCCACAGTTCTCCCGAATCTTTCAGAAACGCACTTAGTTTGACGGGGGCAGCCGTCGAGGGGGTGCATATGTCTACAAACTACATTACTGTCGATGGCAACGAAGCCGCAGCTTCAGTTGCCTTTCGTCTCAGCGAAGCGATCGCGATTTTCCCGATCACTCCCAGTTCGGCGATGGCTGAATCCTGCGACGAGTGGGCCAGCCATGGAAGGACGAATCTCTGGGGTGTGGTACCCGAGATTGCAGAAATGCAGTCGGAGGGTGGGGCCGCGGGAGCAATCCATGGCGCCTTGCAAGCGGGAGCATTGTCGACGACGTTTACCGCGTCGCAAGGCCTCCTGCTGATGATCCCAAACATGTACAAGATCGCCGGGGAATTGTCGCCCTTCACAATGCACGTGACTGCGCGGACACTGGCGACGCACGCCCTTTCGATCTTCGGCGATCATTCGGACGTGATGGCGTGCCGCCAGACAGGATTCGCACTGGTTTGTTCAAACTCCGTGCAGGAGGCGCACGACCTGGCGGCCCTGGCCCACGCCGCCACCCTTGAATCGCGCATTCCGTTTCTGCATTTCTTCGACGGATTTCGCACCTCACATGAGGTCGCAAAGATTCAGCACCTCAGCGACGATGATCTGCGCATTTTGATTTCTGAGCCGGCTATTCAGGCCCACCGTCGACGTGCCCTCACCCCCGACCGTCCTGTCCTGCGTGGCAGCGCACAGAATCCTGATGTCTTTTTCCAGGCGCGCGAAGCAGCGAATGTTTACTACGACGCTTGCGCGGGGATCGTTGAACGTCTGATGCGTATGTTTGAAGAGCGCACAGGACGTTGCTATGAGTTGTTCGAGTACTTTGGCCATAGCGAAGCCGAACGCGTGATAGTGCTGATGGGCTCGGGCGCGGAAACCGTTCATGAAACGGTGGAACACCTCGTCGCCAAGGGACAAAAGGTCGGCGTACTGAAGGTACGGCTGTACCGTCCCTTCGATCGCGCAGCCTTCGTGTCTAAGCTGCCGAGCAGCCTGCGTAGCCTGGCGGTGCTGGATCGAACAAAAGAGCCAGGGGCACTCGGTGACCCGCTCTATCTTGATATTGTGACCGCCCTTGCCGAAGCGCGCGCTCTGGGAGAGTCGACATTCAACGGTGAACCAATTGTAATCGCCGGTCGTTACGGCCTGTCGTCGAAAGAATTCACGCCGGCGATGGTAAAGACGATCTTTGACGAATTGAACCAGCGGACCCCACGCCGCCATTTCACTATCGGCATCACTGACGACGTGACTCATCTTTCATTGCCGTGGGATGCCTCGTTCCGCAACGACTCCGACGATGTTTCCACGGCCATATTTTATGGTTTGGGGGCGGATGGAACTGTTGGTGCGAATAAGAACTCGATCAAGATTATCGGTCACGAAACCGATCAATACGCGCAGGGCTACTTCGTCTACGATTCCAAGAAGTCCGGGGCCATAACAGTTTCCCATCTGCGGACGAGTCCGCGCCCGATTCGTTCTGCTTACCTGGTCGATCGAGCAGACTTCGTCGCCTGCCATCAGTTTGAGTTCATAGACAAGATCGACGTTCTTGAGTACGCCGCCCCGAATGCCGTCTTCTTATTGAACGCGCCTGGGCCAGCTGACGGTGTTTGGGACCGGCTACCGCTGGAGATACAGGAGCAAATGGTAGAGAAGCGAATTCGCTTCTACGCCATCGATGCCTATGAGCTGGCTCGGCAAGCCGGAATGGGCGGACGCATTAACACCATAATGCAGACTTGCTTCTTCGCGATTTCAGGGCTTCTGCCGCGCGATGAAGCAATCGCGCAAATCAAGAAGGCCATCGAGAAAACCTATGGCAAGCGGGGGCCCGAAGTAGTACGTCGGAATTGCGAAGTAGTGGACCAGGCGGTCGCTCACCTTCACGAAGTTGCCACCCCTGCAGCGTCCACCACTACCCGCACGCGGCCGCCGCTGGTTTCGGAATTTGCACCAGACTTTGTGCAAAAGATTACCGCCGTAATGCTCGCTGGGAAGGGAGACCTGCTTCCGGTAAGTGCTTTCCCGGTTGATGGCACCTGGCCCCTGGGCACAGCGAAGTGGGAGAAGCGAAATATTGCCCGGGAGATTCCAGTCTGGGATCCCAAGGTTTGTATTCAGTGCAATCAATGCGCGCTTGTTTGTCCTCATGCGGCGATCCGCGCAAAGGCCTACGAACCTGCCGCGCTTGCTGGCCCGCCGTCGACGTTCAAGTCGACACCTTACAAAGGAGCGGATCACAAAGGGAAACTGTTCACGATCCAGGTGGCTCCTGAGGACTGCACCGGTTGTAACCTTTGCGTGAACGTGTGTCCGGCTAAGGACCGGACCAATCCAAAGCACAAGGCCATCAACATGGAGCCCCAGGCGCCGCTGCGCGAGCCTGAGCGCGCCAACTATGACTTCTTTCTGAACCTTCCTGAACTTTCACGCGCGGAGATCACGCGCTTAGATCATAAAGGGTCACAGTTTCTCGAACCTCTTTTTGAGTACTCTGGGGCTTGCGCGGGCTGTGGCGAGACTCCGTACCTCAAGCTGCTTACTCAACTCTTCGGCGATCGTTTGCTCATCGCCAACGCTACAGGATGCTCGTCAATCTACGGTGGCAACCTGCCCACGACACCCTACACGACAAACCGCGACGGCAGAGGTCCGGCCTGGTCCAACTCACTTTTTGAAGACAATGCGGAGTTCGGTTTTGGCTTCCGCCTGGCTCTCGATGCTCACCTCGCAGCAGCTCGCGTACTCCTTCAGCGGCTGGCGCCAGAAGTTGGTGATGTGCTCGTGTCTGAGTTGCTCGATGCCGATCAAACAAGCGAGGCCGGTATTCAAGTGCAGCGAGAACGGGTCATGGCATTGCGGGCCAAACTGGCCGGAATCGCAGCAGCCGAGGCACGGCGATTGGAAACGCTGGCCGATTACCTGGTAAAAAAGAGCGTCTGGTTGGTGGGTGGCGATGGTTGGGCCTACGACATCGGTTACGGTGGACTCGATCACGTCCTGGCGAACCGTCGCGATGTAAACATACTCGTCCTCGATACCGAGGTTTATTCCAACACGGGCGGGCAACAATCAAAGGCCACGCCGTTGGGAGCGGCCGCGAAATTCGCTGCCACAGGAAAGCCGGTGGGCAAGAAGGATCTGGGCCTGCTCGCCAATATGTATGGACATGTCTATGTTGCCCGCGTCGCATTCGGCGCCAAGATGCTGCAAACGACCCAGGCTTTCCTAGAGGCCGAGTCTTACCCGGGACCTTCGCTGATCATCGCTTACAGTCCTTGTATAGCTCACGGCTATGACTTGGCTCAGGGCGCTGCACAACAAAAGCTCGCGGTTGATTCGGGCGTCTGGCCACTCTACCGCTTTGACCCCAGGCGCCTGGTCAAAGGCGAGCCCCCGCTTAACCTGGATTATGGACCGCCGAAAGCCAAAGTTGCCGACTACATGCGCAATGAATCGCGCTTCCGGGTGATCGAACGTGCTGATCCCGAGCGGTTCAAGAAGTTCCTCGAGGAATCTCAGGACGCAGCTCGGAGACGTTACGCCGTCTATCAGCAACTGGCCGGCATCACGGTACCCTTTGACGAGAACGGCGACAAAGCTTTGCCTAACGGAAAGGAGGAGTAGTGAGTCTCGACGTTAATTACCTGGGATTTCATCTTCCCCATCCGTTAGTTGTCGGAGCTGGATCGCTCACTGACGATTTCGACAGTGTCAAGCTGCTTGAAGATGAAGGAGCCGCGGCGCTGGTGCTGCGTCCGCTTTACGAAGAACAGGTCACCGCCGAGCAGATGGCCGAGTTTTTCCAGGACGAAAGCCACGGTGAGTCTTTCGCTGAAGCCACATCTTATGCTCCCGAACCCGAAATGGCGGCAGGACCCGACGAGTATCTCGACCATTTGCGCCGCGTGAAGGCGATGGTCGCGATACCGGTGATCGCTTCGCTTAATGGATCGACCGCAGGAGGCTGGACTTCGTATGCGCGGCTGATGGAACAGGCCGGAGCCGATGCCCTGGAGTTGGATCTCTACCATGCGGCAAGCGATCCTACGACGAGCAGCGCTGACGTCGAGCGCAACATGATACAGATAGTCAGTGACGTAAAGCGAGAGTTAAGCATTCCCGTTGCGGTGAAGCTCTCACCGTTGTTTACAGCTTTTGCCCACTTTGCGCTCCAACTCGACGCTGCTGGTGCAGATGCCCTGGTGCTCTTCGCCCGTTTTCACAAGGTGGACATTGACACGAACGAGTTGGAGGTGGTGCGTTCGCTGGAGTTGTCAAGCTCTTCAGATCTTGCGTTGCGTTTGCGAGGAACTGCGGCGCTGGCTGGACGAGTAAAGGCAGATTTGGCAGTTATCGGAGGAGTGCACAGTGCCCTCGATGTCATCAAAGCTACGATGACGGGGGCCCATGTTATACAAATGGTCTCGGCATTGATTCGCAATGGCCCAGGTCATCTGCGTACGCTCCGCGCTGAGCTGATAGCCTGGCTGGCGGAGAACGAGTGGAATTCCCTAAACGAGATGCGTGGAAACATGGGTTTCGATAAGATCCCCGACCCTGCCGCCTATGAGCGGGCAAACTTCAGAATGATGTTTCAGTGAAAAATCGTTCAGCCTGCTCAACCAACAAACAACATCAGCCCTTGGAACTCGCCGCAGGCTCTAAGCGCGTGCAGGCTCACTGAACGATCAGCGGGATCTCCGATGCGACTTGCATATCGAGCAGTGCATAAAGACGCCGATCGATCTGGAAAAAGAGCGCCACTTTCCTCCCCGGGATAACCTTTTCGAACAGTGGAATGTATTTCTGGCGCGTTTGGTCCCGTCCGATCTGAATCTCGACCCATCGCTTGATCATGCTGCTTGCTTGAGCATCGCTGATGGTCTTTTGATTTGCTGCATAGTCCTTGATTACTGCGAAGAACTCGTCATTGTGCTTCGTCATCTCCGCGACATATTGGTCATAGACCGGCCAAAATTTGGTTGCTTCCGTCTCTGTCAGCGTCATGTTTGCGGCGATTATCTTCTTTTTCTCTGCCCGAATGTCGCGGCGAATCAAAGCCAGGTCCTTTTCAACCTCAACACCGTTAGCGGTTTCTCTTTGGGCCACGGCGGTGCTGTTAGCCCCTGCAAAGGCCAAGAACAGAACGAAACACGAAAAGATTATCCTCATCGTCTTACTCCCTTTCTGGGATTCCCATCCTGGATTCGTCCATTTACGATTCGCGAGCTTAGTCGCCGTTCGGCGCGAGAATAACTGTAAATATTGACAGGTACTCTCTCCCCTCCACTGGTTCAGACGTCATTGGCTTTTCGGATGACATTCAACACACTGAAACATGGAGATGTCTCCGAGGTTGACTGGATGCTTAAAGGGGGCATTGGCTTTGTGGCAGGTCTCACACTTGCGATCGGCGAGGCCTCCCAGGTCGACCGGGTGCCGGACGGCTATGGTTTTGAGGACTGTCGTGGGCCGTGCTGAATCAGACAAAACCGTGTGGCAGACATTGCAGTCATTCGAAATCACTTTTCCTGTCTTGCTGACATGCTCGCCATCGTGACACCGAAAACAACCTGATGAGTAGAGATGGCCGATATTGTTTGGATGACTCTCCCAATTAGTTTTCATCTCCGGGAAAAAGTAGGTTCGGTAGATGCGTTGAGTCTCGGCGATAGCATTCTTCATCACGTCTGGTTTTTGACTGTACACGTGGTTGTAGTTCGTTTGAAAAAAGTTATCGAGCCGTGCTGCAATACTCTTGAGAGCTTCATCCTCTGTGGCGTAAGGCTGAGTCAAAGATGCAACTGCTTCTCGCTTAAGGTAAGGCAGCGAGGGATCCATTCTTCCCGCCGCAAACGCCTGGTCCACAGCCAGGTCAGGAGGCAAATAGGTGTGGGCCGGGCGGTTGTGACAATCAATGCAATCCATCCGGCGTCTTTCGGCCGTTGAAATCTGCTCCGGACTCAAGGGACGGTTGCGATCGTAGTACTCGACTACATTCCCCTGCCGGTCTTTCACGCTGATCCAAGGGATAACCTGCCGGCGAGTGTCGCTTGCTATAAATGACACCTCATTTGCCAGATTCATGTGCCAGTGAGTTCCGGCGACAGGACCCGCCTCTGGATTACCGCCACCTACGTTGATTAGCATTCTCGTTTGCCGCAAAGAATTCTGTTCGTCATAAGCATAATGGTTGAAGGTTTTTAGTTGGGCCCCGTAGAACTTCGATGGCCAGTGACAATGTCCACAGGTTTCGTCCGCCGGCCGCATGTTGTGAACTGGTGTTTCGATCGGTTTCGAATAGGAGTTAAAAGCCAGGGAATAGAGTTGTCGCGCGCCATTGAGTTTCGCGCGCACATATGATTTGGCTCCTGATCCGACGTGACAATCAACGCAGCGAATCCTGGCGTGGGAAGTAGCATGAAAAGCGACGAACTCAGGCTTCATTACGGTGTGGCACGTCTGGCCGCAAAACTCCACCGACTCGCTATATTCATATGCACGATAGCTGCCAAAGGCGCTCATGAACACAAAGATGAATGAAATCGCGATGAGTGTCACAGCTATTCTTCGTTGGCGCGGATCGTTCAGATCAATTTTAGGAAACGTCGCAATTTCAGAATCCGGTTTGAGCCGTCGACGTCGTCGCTCGAGAATCACGCCGATGAGAACTACGACGATTCCCAGAATCAGAAATGCCGGGAGAATGATGAAAGTAACGAGGTCGCGATACGGATTGTCAGTGGTGTTCACCCAATCGATCAAAAGCAACAGCACAATGCTGGCAACACTACCGGCAACAATAACCCCGCCCGTGAAGCTTATGTAGTTGCGGAAGAGCGTTGGTGGTTTCTCTGAGAGTCTAGTTTCTTTACTCATCTGCAATTACCTTTGGTCTCCAACCCAAAAAGGGAAGTCTCTATTTGGAGAGTCCCCGCTTTTAGAAACGCCAAGCCGTTCCCTTATGGCATCGGGTGCAAACGGAAAAATCGTCACCGCCAAAAGCCCTTTTTCCGTTGTGGCAGGTCATGCAACTTAAGGCACGCGCAGGCGCATGATGATTGAGCGCCACCGGGCTCGTCACTTGCTGTTCTCCCGGAGAACCCGAGATCACGTTATGACATGCACGACAACTCAGCTTTTGGGATGTGCCATGATTACTGTGGCTAAAGCCCAATCGAAACGCAGTTGAGCGCCTGGTGGGCCAGACGTTACGACCCAGCTCATGGCAAGTACCACACGAGGAGAGATTGCGCCCATTACCATCATTCGATTTTGCGTTTGCTGTGTGACAGGCAAAACAAATGATATGGGCATTTAGTCCCGCGGGAATGGAAGGAGCTATGCCTCGCCGATTCGAACGATGACAGGTTGCACACGTTGTTCCTACGGACAAGTGGCTGGCATGATCGAATTTCACGTTGAAACTTTGTAGTGCCGGAAAAAGTTTCACCGTACCTGCCTGAACGTTTGTGTGACAGATAGTGCAAATCGGACTGGTCGAATCGCTGAACTGGCGAGCATGACATCCAGTGCAGGGCTCATGGTTAGATTTTCCCGGAAGGGTGGGCCGCGGTGAGTTGCCTTCCCGCCTATGGCAGAGCAGGCACGGTAACCTCGCGTGTTGCGGGTTGTCATGTTTGAATTGCGAGTAGTCCTGACTCGCAATTGGTGCCTCCGGATGACCAACCAATTCGGCTTCGCGATTGATTCTCGAACCAAGGACCACTCGGTTCAAAATCCACGCGAACGAGGCCGCCGTTGCCAGCACTACCACCAATGCAGAAATCTTTCCTTTGGTCATGAGATCTTCTTACTTGTCCGAGCGTGACTTCAGAATTAGATCACTGTGGCTTGCGGGCACCGGTTTGGAACCAAACACCAGATGACACTTCGCACAAACAAACTTAGCGTCGGCTTTCCTCTGATCCATTTCATAGTTAAGGATGCCACCCTCATCAGCGGTTGCAGTCACGTGACAGCCCTCGCCTGCACACGATCTAATTGGCACCTTAAGTGAGCTGACAGCGACAGTGTTCATTGCGGCTGCGTTATGACACTTCGTACAGCTCATATCATGCGCTTCATGGCGGAATGCTCCCGCCGACTCCCGGGCGCGCCAGGCTGTCAACGTATACCAGTCAGCAATTTCCATTTTTCGCGTTAACTGCGGATCAAAATCGACTGGACCAGTTGTCGAAGCAAGCTTGTGACACGCGTTGCAGTCTTGTGGTAGCGGTGCAAGCTCACTTTCCTGGTTGTGACAGGTGAAGCAGGCGGCATGAGTTATAGGTCGGGTTTTGAACGTGCCCTTTTTTAGCCAGAATGAGTCGCCAAGGTCCTTGGGTGGTTTCGTAACAAACTCGTCTGTTGTTCCTTGCGGCTGATGCGTGGTATGACAAGTTGAGCAGCTCTTTGGATCACTGTCACCATCAGCCATTAACGAAAATCCGAAGGACGTACGAATGAAACGAAACGCGTCTGCACGGAAATTCGTGTTCTTTGAGATGACATCGAGATGTTTGTCATGAGGAAAGGACACTCGGAAATCCGAGGCAAACTCCTTTGCCTTTGCAGCAGAGAAGAACTTGTCTCCCAGGCTCGGAAACGGATACCGGTAGGTGTCTCGCGGAGTTGCCTTCACGTGACATTGGGAGCAAATGCGCGGTACAGGACGTTCACGAGCGAAGAACTGCTGCCGGTGGCAACCGAGGCATGACTGATGCTCAGGGTATTCAGTCAAATCGGGAAATGCCTCATCACCTTCCCGAACTTCTTTCCAGTTCTTTGAAGGAAATTTATGACATGACTCACAGGTTAACTTCTGCTGAACGGAGTGTGTTTGATGTGAGAACTGCGAATTGTCGAGTCGTTGTTTTTGCGACTTCGGCCTGCTTGTCTTTGATTGACTACGTCTCTGAGGAAGGGGAGTCGCACCGTCCATTATGGAAGAAAAAAGATGACTCGCGATAAACAAACCTGTAACAAACAGCACGGCGCGTCTGGCTGCTGGTGGTCCTATAACCAACTCGTGCTTGAACCTCGCTTTGCTTCTGTCTAAATACGCTAAACTCCGGTTTCACAGAATTCTGCCAAAGCGGAGTTGGCTCCGATGAGCAATGCTCACCCGGGTAGTGGACTATTCGGTTCGGCCGATGTAAATCCGCAAAGACGTATAAGGCAAGTGTGCGTGGTAGTTTTGTGGACGTGGTCCTACCAACACACTTTCGTTGTAGTTGTAATACTGATAGCCGACGTTCCAGTCCAGACGTCGATTGATCTTAATCGCTAATCGCCCTTCCGGCGATTGGTAACTGAACGGGTAAGACGAGACCAGGAATCCTGGAGTCCCTACCGGATCGGCGACGCGATCCCCTTGCCCGTTGTCCCGGTTGATTCGATACGATGTAAATAGCGTAACTCTAGGCGTGAGTTGGGCAGTCGCGTCAATGAAGAAGAAGTTGTTTCTGACGTAATAGAGGGCACGGCCTTCCGGATGGTTGATGTTGTTGAAAAAGTAATTGACGACGGCGTTGCTATTGATCCAGTTATAGTTGTAACCAGTGTTGAAGGAGACTCTGGAGTTCGGCGTCCAATCAATCGCTGAAGTAAAGATCCGCGACTTGACACTCACACCGAAATCTGCCAACGACACGCCTGCTATCTCAGAAGGGTTGGCATTGTCTCTCGTAATTACCGAAACATTAAAGGCGAAACTCTTGGTCGGAGCATATCGGCCTTTCGCGCGGATGTTCGTATAGTTGTAGTTGCCAATGCGTGAGAAGACGTTATCCGCGGTGCCGTGCTCCGCGTCGCCGTAGATGGTCAAATTATTTGCCGGTCGCGCCTTGAACCCGCCGAAAAAGGCGTGCGTGTGGTTCTCATCTGAGGTGAATGAGGAACTCCTGGCCGGTGGCGGTATGGAACCGTTTGAGCCGAGATTGAATCCTTCAAAACTCTCTTCAACGCGGCGGCGGCCATAACGATAGCCAAAGTGCACACCGTAGTGAGCGTTGAATTGGTAGTCGCCCTCCACGATGTCCTGATACTTGCGGTACTTGGTAGTCGTGTGGGCGTCTAGATTGCTGAAGCTGATTGTGTCTGTAACCGTGGTGGCGCCTGATGGTCTGGTAATGCTGAAGAAGTCAGCCATTACGGAATTGCCATGGATCTTGAAGTCTTCAACTCGGAAGGTGTTGGAAATCCGCAGCTTATCCGTAGCCAGATAAGTCACCCCAATATCCCCGAGGGTGTTTGGCCGGCTGGTGTCTCCGGTGATGTTGTACTGCCCAAGATTAAGAGTATTTGGGGTTGCAGGAAGCGGACCCGGAGGCCATCCAGAGACTCTTGGATTCCAATTGGTTCCGGTGTAGTTTTCCAGAAAAGTGAAAGTAGTATCGGTGCTGCTGTAAACAATACGGCCGGTTATGTCCAGCCTCTTGGCCACGAGCGTGTGGGCACTGAAGCGCGTGTAGTCAACGCTACCTCGTGATGGCTCGTGGTGGTTGAAACTGGTGAGCTGTCCTTTGGCCGGATCCAGATTGATACCTGGTGTGTTTCCCAGGTTAGTGAAGGTATCGTCACGGAAACGACGAAAGCCTTGCAGAATTGAATAATCTATTGGCCCTAGTTGACCATCAGCGCCGAAACGAAAATCGTTGGCTTGCGATCTGAGATTCAGGGGATAGTTAAAGTCATTGCCGCCAATGTGATAGTTCGTGAAGGCCGGTCCGCTATAGCGTTCGGGTGAATAACCTACATTGAATCTTATGATTCTGTTCTTGGGTAAGAGAGTGAGATCAAAGTCTCCCAGTTTGGTCTCCGTGTTGTAGCCATGCTCACCGGTGACTGGCTTGGGCAGCACGCTAAAATTCGCCGGCGAGAACACCCAGTTTGGATTGGCGAAAGTGTTCAGAAACCTGAAGTACTTAAACTTGCGATAAGTGCCATCAAAGCGATACCACTTCGGCTTCTCAACACTAACGCGCATGGTTCCGCTCGGGTCCCCACCCCAGCCAGTGGTGGTGAACAGGAGCGTATCGAAGAAACCGCCATTACCGTCCCGCGAACGCATTAAGAAACTGGAATCAAACAAACGCGGCCCTGCTCGGTAATTCAGGTCACTTTGGTATTTGTTGAGGTCGCCCACTACTTGCAACCCGCGATAGCCAAACTCAATTGTGGTAATAACCGAATACTGTCCGGCATTCTCTCCGGCCTCGACGGGAGTGCCCGCCGCAGCGTCGTCCGACTTTTTTGGAGTAGGCGAGGGCGAAGGTTGTTGCGCCATCGCTACCCAGGAGACGAGCAACAACAACCCAACCGCCAACACAGGCGAAGGATGGAAGCAGTTTTGGCCATTTCCTTTCATGCAAGCCTCGCTTTTTGTTGGCCCACCGTCGTCAACGGAAGAAGACCGGACTGGTCCGCGACCCGTGAATCTTAATGTGACAATTAGTACAGCTGGCATACTGCGCGTTCTGGTTGTGAGTTGGGCCAGCAGGTTCGTCGGCCCCCACGCCATGATCAACGCTGTGACACGTCAAACACAGCTGATTCACCGCACTGAACTTCAATAGTCTCGGATTGGCAGAGCCATGTGGCGTATGACAAGCAACGCACCCTTCCGTCTTGAGAGGCGCATGTTCGTATGTGAAAGGCCCCTGCTTGTCAGCATGACACTTTATGCACGCCGCATCGGCGCCGGTGGCTAGTCTTGTCTGCTTGAGTTCGAAACCACCATGGGGGTTGTGGCAATCGCTGCACTTCATGATGCCTTCAAGCACTTTGTGATGAAACGGCTTGTTAAAGTCGGGCTTAACTTCAGCATGGCAGCTCACACAGAGTTGGGGTTCACCCAGCTTTAGGAGATGAATAGTGGAGAAGTCGGGCTTCTCGGCGTTGGCCTTCGACACAAAGGTGATTGAGCTGGCGAGGTTTCGGCCGGTCACAAACGCGTGTGAGGAGTGACAATCAGTGCAGCCAACGTCGTTCCTCCAGTGCTCGCCACGGCGAAAGTTATTTCGCTCTTCTTTTCCCGCATGACAGGTCAGGCACGTCTCCGAGATCTCTTTTGATGATCTGTTTTTGAAGGAGATGATCTTTTTGGGATCACCTTCCTCCAGGTGGGCCTTTCCTGGGCCATGACACGCTTCGCAGCCGGTTACCTTTCCTCTCCAACTACTGATGTTGGCTAGTTGCGCGTGGGAAGTATGAGAGAAGGCTTTGAATTGATCTTCGTGGCAGTCCTTGCAGGCCTCGCTGCCGACGTATTCGTCCGGACCGGCAGATCGCGGAATCGGAGGCGATATCGATTTTGACGAAGTACCGGAAGCCAGCCACATGGTAATGATCAGCAACACTCCCGGAGGCAGCAACCATTTTCGAATTTGGGGTGAGCTCAATCGGTCCTCCCAACCCAAACGAAGTGGGCCGTTTTCAAGCACTACGTTTAGGAGGCGTAGTTCACATTGCGAAACATTCGACGCTCGGCTCTCGCCTTATCCAGCAAGACCCTGGTTACGGATGCTCACATCCGAGGCTATGTCGTACAACTGGTAAGATTGACAGGTGGTTGTCCGTTGAGGCGCTAAGAAATGCTCAAACAGATTTTTGGTGTCTGTTTGGTGTCTATTACTGGAGAGCACCAGAGAGACTGAAGAGAATTACGAGCACGAACGAGAAGCTTTGCAAATTGTGCCGACACAGCAGTTGTGCGCATCTTATTGACGTAAAGGAACTTAGCAGATCGGCTGAGGTCGTTTCCCCCTTCGGCAAATCAACTGACAGGAGAATGGGGCGTCACAGTTCAGTGGTGCTGGAATTGGGGCAACTCGCAGCGATAGCATTTGTGCTGTGACGCCAATGTAGCACTCGCGTTCAGTATTTCCTCCACGTACTAAGCAAGGACCTCTGCTCCAGGAGAATTCCGCCGGCGCAAAGGAGTAGCGCAGACTTGCTCAAGGCTGTTAGATAGCCAACTGGCCTTCATCAGTCTGCGGGGTGCCTCAGGATTTCCACCAGCGCCTGCAATCGAGTTGAGTCTGGCGCACTCCCGATCTTGGCGGCGTCTTTTTCCAACGACGGCGCGAGATTCTTCAGTTTTGCCAGCTCTCTTCGATTCAGGTGCGAACTCTCGGCGCTTTGAATCGCTTGCCGCAGGGCTGCGATTCGATCTGCCGGCAGGGCTTGCGATCGCTCCAGCTGATCGATGTATGCCTTTGCTACGACCAATTTTCGCGGCCACTCGATTTTCTGCTGATTCTGCACATTCAACTCTCCCACTTGAACCGTTTTGGCGGCGTCGATCTCGCTTTGTGTAACGAACTTCGTCGGCGTTAGCTCAAAGATGTCCAAGCCGCGGGCGATTTCTGAAGCGTAGATGTGGCCGTTGTACCAATACGCGGACCAGTCTCCGCCAAGCACGAGCATCTTTGGATCAATCGGTCCCCTGTCGAAATAGGCAATTTCAACTGGATGCTCTGCGTCGGTGAAGTCCATGACGGAGATGCCGCCCTGGTACCAGCCTTGTACTTCGATGTCGCGGCCGGGGATGGGAATGAGCGACCCGTTGTGGGCCACACAATTCTCGCTGTCGGTTTGGGCAGCGGGCAACTTATAGTAGCTAGCAAAGGTCAGCTTATTGTTCTTCAAATGGAAAACCGCATCAGCGCCCCATTTGTTCGGATCGTTTGCCCGGCATCGCGCGCCCAGTCCTCCGCCCCATTCATCGGTGAACACGACTTTCGTCCCGTCGTTCGAAAACGAGGCCGAGTGCCAGTACGAATAGTTCGGATCGTTTACCGCGTCGACGCGTTTTGGATGCACTGGATCTTTTATGTCCAGCAGGATTCCATTTCCGGAGCAGGCGCCTGCCGCCAAACCAATCTTTGAGTACACAGTAATGTCGTGGCACTGATTGGTGTCCTTTGGCTGTTCCGGACCGTTCTTGCCATGCGTGCCGGCGTTACTTAACCCGTTCAGAGCGCCAGTCCGAGGATCCATAAACACGCGAGGACTCGAGACGACCTGCGCATCCTGTGGCCTCGCCAGCGGCACCTTAATCACATCAATGCGAAATAGCGCCGTATTCGGATTCTTGTCCGGCGTCTCACCCGAGCACCCGGCCAACTCTTCGCTTTGGCGGACAAAAGAGGTTCCCGAGATGTAGACATAGACGTTGTGCTTGTCATTCGGATCGACGACCAGCGTATGCGTGTGAGAGCCCCGACAAGTTTGCACCGCTGCCACCTGCTTTGGCTTTCTGATGTCGGTGATATCAAAGATTCTCACGCCACGAAAACGATCTTTCTGCGCTGCCGGCAACACGGGCTTGTCCTCTTGGCCGGCGGGCACCGGTGGCGGGGGAGGTGACGGCGGGAATCCCTCAGTACCGCAATCCAGCCGGCCGTTCGGCATTTCCACTGACATGAAGAGCAGGTTTTTGTAAACCGACAAGTCGCCCTGTCCACCGGGACAGATCATCGAAGTCAATAGACCGGCCTTCGCCGGATTAGAGATGTCGTAGATATTGACACCATAAAAGTTTCCCTGAAAAAGGTGATTGCCTTGAAACGCCAGATCCGAGTTCGCAAAAGCGAGCTGAGCAAAAACCAATTGTGCTGGCTTGGGCATCTTTGAGGCGTCGCGGCCGAGTAGACCCAGCGTCTTCTGTACTCTCGGATTATCAGGATCGTTGGTGTCGAGTTGAAAGGCATCAGGCTTCCTGAGCAGCATGAGATGCTTGATGCCCATTGCCGCTTCACCTGCGTCGTAAACTCCCGGGGTCAGGTTGGCGCGCTCGTCGTTGGCATCTGAACCCATCATTCCCGGCGGTAGTGGCTGCGCCGGTTCAGGTGCAAACGGATTCGTTTCTGCCTCCTGGTTGGCGGGTTTGCTGTCGGGCGCCTTGATGGCCTCCGGCGACGGCGAAGGCGATGGCGTTTGCGCCAGTGTCCTGGCTGCAAAACACGAGCACAAAGCAAGGAAAGCTACTATTAAACGGAAAGCGATATTGTGTACTCGATTCATAGGTCTCCTCTTAAAGTTTTTCACCCAGCATGGTTCGCATAATCCTGATCTCAGCGCGTTGGCCACTGTCGACATCTGTCGCGAAATTGAATAGTTCAGCATCTTGCCCGGCGCCAGCAGTGTCAAACAAGTCCTTAACCATAATCAAGGCGCCATTGTGGTGCTGAATCATGCCCGTCAAGAAAAGATGGTCAAACTCTTTGCCCTTTGCTTTTCTCAAGGCGTCCATCTGCTTCGCCGTAAGCATGCCGGGCATCAGCATCGGATGGCTAGACATATCCATGCCTGGCATATCCGGCATCGCCGGCGAAATCGGCTCTCCCCTGGCCGTCAACCACCGTTTCATAAACATTATTTCGTCTGATTGCGACCTGCTGATTCGCGCCCCCAGCGAGCGGAGCTCCTTGTTCTCTGTGTGCGATTCGATTAGCGCCGTCATCTCGACCGCTTGAGCATGATGCATAATCATACCCTGCATGAACTGCACATCTGCCTGCGAATCTGGCGGCAACGTGGCCCTCGTCGAGGATGGCAGTGTCCGGGTGGGCTGGCCGGGCGCGCCGGGCTGGACCACGACTGGGGTCGCAGGATCAGCCTGCTGTGCGGAGACTGACAGCGATAACAAACATGCGAGAGTGCCGGCGGCCACGAGCCCGCTTCGGCACACTCCAACTCTGATTACTAACCGCAGCTTAATCCTGGCGCTAAAATGAAAGGACTTCATCTTCCTTGAATCACCAAGCATGGAGGGTTTTACCTTACCACAAAGCGGCCCTGGAAGGGCGAGGCAAGACTGGCAGCTGTCACTCCATTATCTTATCCAGACCTCTAATAAGGCCGGTGCGATCTCTCACTTTACGGATGGCCAGAAGGGTACCTTGGATATAGGGTTCCGCCCCGTTCCCCGCGTCGTGGCGGATGGTGAGGCGCTCGTCCTTCGCGCCGAAGATGGCCTCCACGCCGATCACATAACTCGGGAGACGAAGCGAATGGACCTGAATTCCGTTCAGGGTCGTCCCCCGGCTCTCCTTCTCCCCGATCGTCTCTTCGACGGAGTAAGTGACCTTGGGCTTTCTAACCTCCGAAAGTCTGAAAGCCAACTCGCGGGTGGTGCCGCTTGGTGCATCCTGCTTGTCGTCAGAGGCGTAATCGATGATCTCCCAATGCGACAGGTACTTCGCCGCCTCGCAGGCGAAGCGCTGGAGGAGAACAGCAGTGAGGGCGAAGTTACCAGCGGCTATGACTCCGACTTGATGCTCCAACGCTGCTTGGTTGATTTCGACAAAGTCCTGGTCTGTCAGCCCCGACGAGCCGATAACGACATGGATGCCCCTGCGGATTGCTGTCATCACATTGGTCTTCACCACGTCGGCACTTGTGTAATCAACCAGCACATCGGTAGGGGCAGCGAGGGCTTCCGCGACCGAGCCGCTGACGGTGAGGTCAAGATTCGAGCCGCCGAACACATCCCTCAGGTTACGGCCTTTATGAGTCCGGGAGACGGCGCCGACGAGGCTTAGGTCGCCGGCCTTGGCCACGGCCTGGCAGAGAGGTTTCCCGACCCAACCAGTCGCCCCGGCTATACACACCCTGAGTTTCATGCCCCCGACTCTACCAACTTACGAATCTGCCTGCCAGCACCTCATTAGCGCAGGTATTTGTTAAAAAAGTCGAGAGTGCGCGTCCACGCCAGTTTGGCAGCAGTTTCGTCATAACGCGGCGTCGTGTCGTTGTGGAAGCCGTGCTGTTTGCCGTCGTACATGTACAGCGTATAGACCTTGTTGTTGGCCTTGAGCGCTGCTTCATAGTTCGCGATACCTGCATTGACACCCTGGTCATTGCCGGCATAATGCAGCAGCAGTGGAGCAGAAATCTTGGGGACATCGTCTGCGCCTACCTGGCGGCCATAGAACGCGACCCCGGCATTTAGATCAGCTCCCAGCCGCACGGCCAATTGATTCACCATCCCGCCGCCAAAACAGAACCCGACCGCGCCCAGCTTGCCGGTGGAATCGGGACGCGCTTTGAGCCACTTGGCCGCCGCGACGAAGTCTTCGGTCATCTTCTTTCCATCCACCGTGCGGAAGGCGGCGGCGCCTTTCTCGTCGCTTCCCGGGTATCCGCCCACCGAAGTCAACCCGTCGGGCGCGAAGGCTATGAATTTGGCGAGCGCGAGGCGACGCGCTACGTCCTCGATGTAGGGATTGAGTCCGCGGTTTTCGTGAACGACGAGCACGACGGGCAACTTTTTCCCTTTTGCTGGACGAGCCAGATACCCCTTGATCGAGCCGTTCCCAGCCGGGGATTGCACGACTTCGTAGCCCACTTTTATCCGTTTGTCGTCCGGCGGCACCTGCTGCGCCCAAGCGTAGTTGGGTTTCAGACCCTCGAAGATTGTCGCGACAGTCACGCCGCCGACCGCAAACTTGACGGCGCCGTCGAGGAAGGCTCGACGATCAATGTCGCCGTGCTGGTATTCGTGAAACAGGTCTAACAACTCCTGCGGATAATCGGATGCTACTTTACGTTCCATTATTTCTCCTCGCATGGGGTTAAGCGGACTAAGAGTTTCCTCTCCTACCTCGACGGTTAAACCGGAATTTGTTCATCGTTGCGTCGGCGCAAGTACCGAAGCAGGTGTTTCCGTTGCTAAAAAAAGCAGTCCCAGACAAAGGCATAACATCAACCCACCAAAACTTTTCAACTTTCAAGTGACTTTAAGGTGACCCGCATAGTATCGCAATATGATCCAGCCTATTTCCACACTCACTCTAATTTTTAGTTTGTCAGCACTGACCCTAACCTTCAGTTTGCCGACTACACAAAAGCCGGACGGTACTGACGTGCGCCGAATGACCACGTTTCCCGCCAATGATCTTTACGCGGTCTGGAGCCAGGATGGAAGGTACATCAAGTGGACGGCGGTGAGTATGGTTTTAAGGATGAAGCCGCGCTTTACGACGACCCGTTTCAACCTTAGGGATCGATCTGGATTATGAAAGCAGACGGCAGGGAGAAGCGGCAGCTCACCGATAGTCATTGGGAGGATGCGATGCCTTGTTTTGTGCCGAGAGCTCAGGCAGGAATGACCTCAGAACATGGAGCGGGGTCATTGGGCGGCCTCACGGGACCTGACGTGATGATCACATAAATCTTCACTTAAGTTGCGGGCCAACCACAGGCTAAGACTTGAACAAGGAAATTAGAACCAGGAGCACACACTTTTGAGTGGTGAACTGTCCGAAGCAATCATAGAACTGCGACTGACATAAGCACCTGTGTAATACCCCTTGTTCATGGTCACGAAACTGAGTCCGAGCTAGAGCTTTCGAAGGTAAGCCAGCAGCCCGGCTCGCTCGCCTGCTGTCACGAACCCGCGATCGACAACCAGACCGTTAGATGAAAGGAGCGGCGGCAGGTTGGGCGGTGGATTCAACCGAGCCACGCGCCGGAAGAAAGCGTCGTAGTGGTCCAATACTTCCTCGAGTGTCGCCGCGGAGTTGTTATGAAAATACGGAGCGGTGTTGCCAATTCCGCGCAATTGCGTGGGGTCCATTACGAAGAGATCCGCGGGTTGGCCCGTGAGAAGCAGTCGCCCTGGGTCCGAAGTGGTGACGAATTGGAAGGTGCCGTCGGCTCGTGTGATGCGATAGGTGCGCGCGTTACGCGCCAACCGATCCGGACATGGCGCGAAGCCATCTGTCGTCGGTCGTGGGCAAGCGGTCTGGATGCCGTGATAGCGCACGAGTGGACGCGCAAACGTTGTCTCGGCCGTCGTGCCGCTCGGATGCAACCTGCCACCGTGGCATTGGGCGCAGGCGCGGTTGAAAGTCACCTTGCCTTGTTGCTCAAGCTCGTTAAGTTCGGGATCGGGATCGGGGAACGGCGTCGAGCCGGAGAGGATCGCATCAGACAGCAATTCGACGCCGGGGGAAGAGAATAGCGTCTGCTGGAAGGCAGCAAGATCGTCGAGCATACGCTCCGGAGGTTCCACAGATACCTGCGCGTGTGCGAAGAGTGCGCCGCGGGCCTGTTCCTGAAGCGTTCCGAAGCGCGCATCGTGCTGGTAGCCGCCCTGGCGATTAGGGCCATTGGGATCCTGGCCCATAATTGGGGGACGCGGCGCGCCCGGTGGCCAAATCGGCGCCACGCCGTCCGGCCCGGTGATCGCAACGTTGAAAACGGGCATGACTGCGCGCCAGAGATCGACCGACGTCTCTTCGCTGGGCTGACCGGTGATTGGGTCGATCAGTTTGACATTCAGGGGCAAGGGCATCGTTACGCGCACGAGCCCGTTCTCGACCAGGTTCGAGAAGTCGATCGCATTGTCTCCGTTTATACGGAAGTCGTCTGCGTCCACCGGTCGGAAGAGCGGATCGTCAGCATTCTTGTTGTGCTCTCGTTTCTCCTGGAGAGCATCAAACCGGGCTCTTGCAGACGCGGGGGAGAGCTGGAAGCTATCCGATGGCATGTGACAGTCGGCGCACGAGCGTCCATTGCCGCCGAGTTGGTTCAGATTTTGGCGATTGAAGGCGGCACGACCTCGCGCCACCGCGTCGCACGGTTGCACGTCGCAATTAAGGTCTATCGCACCGTTTCCTTTTGAGACTTGTCCGAAGCCTGGGTGCGGTAACACGGCGGCGATGATGCCCATGAGGCCAAAACCGAGAAAAGCAATGATCAAGCGCTTAGGTTTGTACATGGTCTTTAGTCCTTGTGTGCCGGAGTAAACCAGCAGTTGCAATCAATACAGAGAGTCAAACGATTCGTTCGCAGCTTGCGAGTACCACAACCCCGCGACGTGTTCTGTTATTTGGCGGTAGAGCAAACCCCCGGGATCTGAGCCGGAGGCTTTGCCTATTTGTAGAGAGCGCAATTAGTAGCTCTCATCGACTGAGCTTCCTATCCGGCGGCTACCTGCGGTGGGCAAGAAGTGTAACCGTCTGTTGCTCCACCGTGGTCTTCGCCAGCTCACTAGCGACCGCACGCTCGCGAGCAGATTTGGGTAGGTCGCGCCCTGCACTGTCTCCAGCTGTCCAGACCTGTGAAAGGAAATATTTGTCCTTGTATTGGTGGAAGACTAGCTTCGATTCACTCTGGCGCGTCTTGCTCTGAACATTAGTTGTCACGACATACCCACCAGAATCGCCCTCTACGCTCCTAATCAACAGCATCTCAGGTTTATCTGAAACGCTGCGCTTGATGATGTAATCTCCGGGCGCGAGTGTCTGATTCCCAATTGCGAATTCGAAGGGGATTCTTATCCTCATAAAGTGGGCACTCGATTGTGCGCTGACGGATGTGACCGCGAGCGAAACAAGTAGACTCAACATCAACATCGCTAATGCCATCATGGCTTGCTTTTTCATATGATCTCCTTTGGGTCTGCGTGAGGTCACGGTCGAAGCTGATCGGCCTCCGGGTTTCACTTGCGCGGAGTTGGTCGGTGACCAACTGCTTCTCCACTTGTCGTAGTTCCGGGTAACTTTATTGATGCCCTCATTACTTAACGCGAGGAATATCTCTAGAACCTGCCATCCGGAACTATTTTTAAGAGCCAGTCTGAAGAGCGAGTGAATTTCTGGAAGGTGTTATAATTCGCAGGCCAGATAGTCGATTGGACTTGTGAACTGACTTGCCTGGATTCGCTGGGCTTTCTCTCTAACAATGGCGGATCAGTATGACCACACCCTCGCCCTCTCCAGAAGAAGTAACCCAATTGCTCGTCGCCTGGGGCAACGGAAACCAGGGGGCGCTGGAGAAATTGATGCCGCTGGTTTATGAAGAATTACGTCGGCTGGCTCATCGTTACATGGGCCGGGAAAATCCCGGCCATACCTTACAAACCACAGCTCTTGTTAATGAAGCGTATTTCCGTCTGGTTGATCAGAAACATGTGCATTGGCAGAACCGGGCTCACTTCTTCGCGATCTCTGCACAGTTAATGCGACGCATTCTCATCGATCACGCCCGCAGTCATCAGTATGTCAAGCGAGGAGGTGGCGCGCCCAAGGTGTCGCTTGATGAAGGGGCAATTGTGGCCCAGGAGCAAGCCGCAGACTTGATTGCGCTGGACGATGCACTGAGCAGTCTGGCAGCCATTGACGAGCGGAAAAGCAGCATTGTGGAGCTGCGTTTCTTCGGTGGACTGAACGTCGAGGAAACGGCAGAGGCCTTGAAGATTTCACCCAGAACAGTGATGCGGGAGTGGAGCATGGCGAAGGCGTGGCTCTACCGGACGATCAGCCATGAAGCCTGAGCAGTGGCAAGAAATAAATTTTTTGTTTCACTCTGCTCTGGAGCGCGAGCCGGGCCAACGGGCTGCCTTCCTTGATCGTGCCTGCAACGGTGACGAGTCCCTGCGCAAAGAGGTCGAAGCGTTTATCGCCGCTCACGACCAGGCAGGCAACTTCATCGAGGCTCCGGCCTTTGCCGTCGCCGCAGAGATGCTTAAAGGTAACCAAGCTCAGTCACTCGTGGGCCACTCCTTCGGCTCCTACGGAATTGTCGCCGCGATTGGCGCGGGGGGCATGGGAGAAGTTTACCTTGCGCATGACACACGACTCGGGCGCAAGGTAGCACTCAAACTGCTGCCTAGCTACTTCACCAGGGATGAAGAGCGGGTGCGCCGTTTTCAACAAGAAGCTCGCGCCGCCTCGGCGCTGAATCATCCGAACATCATCACCATTCATGAAATCGGGCAAGTCGAGGAGAGACAC
>DATBRN010000362.1:0-30470 GCA_036560225.1 Pyrinomonadaceae bacterium
GCGATGTTGCTGAGATTGAAAATTGGACCATTCGCGCAATACATCGCCAATGAATCGGCGTAACCGTAGCTAATCGGACTCGCGGCATCCACAGTTCTCATTCTAAGAATATCGCCGACAGCTCTCAGTTTATTGGCTCGCGCGATGCTGACACCCGGAGTGAACCCATAAGTCACGGCGAAGTTGGCAGTATCGTCTACAGTTATGAAAACTCCACCCTGCTGCACAAACGTTTTCAGGTGCGCTAGTCCGGACCAGCCCAACCCGGGTCGCATGTCATCAGTCGAATCGATCTTGCCCAGGTTTGGTGTGAGCGGAGTTGTTTTCCACGGCAGCGGATTTCCGTACATCGACATGCCGTCGACGATCGCGCTTGGGGAAGTGCCGACAGGAGCAAAGATGATGACATCATACTTCGCCCTCAGGTTTTCTTCGCGGCCAACATCCTGCGTGCTGATATAAGCATAGGGAACCTGCAACTGGTCCAACGCCAAGCGCCACCAGCCTTCATTCTGCGTAGTCAGCCAGGTATGCATAACTGCAATACGTGCCGGCTTGACTGGATGCGTCTTCACCGCGGGCACGTCAGCAACGGCATAAACCTTAATGCCCAGCGCGGTACCGGCGCGATTGAGATCATCGGAAGAGGCTTTGCGAATAATGAAAGAGCCACGATTAAACTTTTGTCCGGCAGCTTCAAACGACTCTTCCGCGACTTCGACATTTGCGTCTTTGAGTTGATAGCGCAACGTCACGAGCGCATTGTCTGCGTTGTGGTTGACGATATAAGTTGAGCCAGTGCCGATGACTGCGCCCGGCGCCCGAACTTCACCGCTCACTCGATCCATGGGTGCGTCCAGCGCCTTCGTGTCAACGACGCGAACAACTCCGACATTAGCGAGCTCACCCATGGTCCAGGCGGTATCGTCATAGACTTCAGTTTGAGGATCGTTTGGCGCCCAATACTGATAATCAAGTAGCGCATCAGCAATGCGACTATAGGGCTGATCCATGCGAACGATATAGCTGCCTGCAGGGAAGGTGCGCGTTGCAGACTCGTCTCTGGTTGTACCAACCTTCGCCATTAGCTGCGGCGATGGAGAAGCGCCCGGCGTTGGTGATGGAGATGGAGATGGTGATGCTTTGCGAGCCTTTATGGTAACCGTGAAGGGTGCGGTCGCGCGATGAATCTCGACGCCCTGCGCCTGCAGCGTACGCAGCAGTTCCGCTTGATTGCCGGGACGCGGATCGTCACCCGGCAGGACGTAAGCGGCCGGTCCTTCATTCCTCGGTTTCAGGACCGAACGTTTGCTCTTCAAATAGAAGTTCTTGAGAAAGAGCTTGGTGTTGTTACTGAAAAAGTAAAGCGAAGTCAGCAGGCCGGTCTGCTCATAGTTATTGTTGTTGCGCTGAGACCACCTAGCTTTTGGGAGCGGCGGATTCTGGCGATACCAGGTGCGTTGATACTCGCTCGGTGAAAGCGTACGGTCGACAGTGTCGGCGCCGTCGTTGCCGAAGGTTTCATAGAGACGACTAATTCCATTGTGGGTGGCGGCGATGAACATGAGATAGCCAGGCGACCAGGTATCGAAGGTTCCATGGGCAAAAACACCGGGCATGCCAAACTTCGTCATTTCCGAAACATTGTTCCAGCCGATTATTTGCCATTCGTCCGTCAAAATTGGATCAACCCAGGCGTTATAGGGCCCATCGCCGATCGTATTGTCGTAAAGGTAGGGAACTGACTCGTGCAGATCATGAAGGACCTGCGCCTTCCAGCCGGTGAAGGTATTGAGAACGTTACGAGTGAGCTTGAGGGAGAGGCCGATGGCATCGCGATTGTTGTCGTGAGCGACGTAGTGACCCCAGTAGATCAGCGGCACTTCATTCTCAGTCGGGTGAGCCAGGTGCCAGTTGTAAGTATCGACCTTGCGATTGCGCCCGTCGACTTCGACGACTGGAGTAATCAGGGTTACTACGTTGTCGCGAATCGACTTGATGTAGGCACTGTCGTCAACTACGAGACGGTAAGCAAGTTCCATTAAGGCTGTCGGCGCACCTGTTTCGTCCGAATGGATCGTGCCGGTGATGTAGTAGATCGGAAACGAAGCGGCGACGAGCCTCTCAGCCTCTTCGTCGTTCATATTGATAGTGCGCGGATCGGCGAGCTTGGCAAGCCGCGCGCGATTTTCATCAAGGCGAGTCAACAGTTGCTCCGACGCTACCGCCACGGCAATCATCTCGCGGCCCTCTTCCGTCGTACCGATGGAATAAACCTTCACGCGCGGACTCGCTTTTTCGAGCATCCGCATGTAGCGATAAACTTCTTCTGCATACGGCAATTTGCGTGGCGCGCCGGCCACGTCGCCCAATACAGATTTTGGCGTCGGCACAGTGGCTGATGCGGGCAGATAGTCGGTTAATGGTGAATTGAAAAAGGGCTCGGTGGTGTATTCCCGAATCCTGCTTGTGTATTCCTCATCGATGGGTTGGTTGGGATCCCGTCCTGGTTTCGCCTGACCGCTGACAACGGCACATGCGGCCATTAACAAGAAGGACGGAATGACGCAGCGAAAGATTAGACGGGCCATCCGATTGTTCCTCACTTGAGACTAGCAACGTTAAGAGATTAATTTCGGAGGAGAAAAAGCTTTTAAGCTAAACGGACGTGCAAGTCAAATTAGTTCATCGCGAATTGATTGGAGGTTTGATCCAGGCCCGTCGTTTAGAAAGCGGACTTGTCCGCCCAAAGGGCCATCGTTTAGAAAGCGGACTTGTCCGCCCCACGCGGCGGGACACAAGTGTCCTAGTCTAAACGGGAGGAATAAAGCAACGCGCTCGTTTAGTAAGCGGACTTGTCTGCCCCACGCGGGGGGACACAAGTGTCCGTGTCTAAACGGGAGGGATAAAGCAACGCGCTCGTTTAGTAAGCGGACTTGTCCACCTCACGGGGCGGGACATAAGTGTCGTATCTAAACGGGGTAGGGAGTTCTAGTTCACCAGGGAGGACGCGGGATCCAGAGCCAGCAGGGCGCCGATGGAAAGCGAGTTGATATCGGATTGCGCTTCAAGCACCAGGGCCATTGCCTCCTCAGCGTTAACCGCTTTGGAAAAGAGAAAGCCCTGGCCATATTGACATCGGAGGGATTGAAGCAACTCCAATTGCGCGCGGGTTTCCACCCCTTCCGCGACCACTTCCATTCCCAGATTAGTGGCCAGCGTACAAATCGTTCTTACGATCTCAGAATTCTCGTCGCCCTCGGACATCCTGCCAATAAAAGAGCGATCAATCTTGAGCGTGTTAACAGGAAAACGGTGCAGGTAACTCAACGAGGAATAGCCGGTACCAAAATCATCAATGCTCAAATTAACTCCCAGCTTGCGCAGTTGAACCAGCGTACTCGTTGCCAGCTCAGCATTTTCCATAACCACTGACTCGGTAATCTCAAGGCGTAACCGTTTCGGATTAATCTCAGTTTCGTGCAAGGTCTTTTCTATCTGTTCAATGAGATCCGTTTGCGTCAGTTGCTTACCGGAAAGGTTGACACTCATCGTAAGCGACTCTCGACCAGTCGCTAAATGCCACGCATGCAATTGTGTGCACGCTTCCCGCAACACCCAGTCACCAATTTCGGTGATTAATCCGGTTTCTTCAGCTAGCGCAATGAATTCGTCCGGCAAGACCGTGCCGCGTTCGGGATGGTCCCATCTTACGAGCGCTTCAAAACCGACGAGTGTTTCGGTTTCGAGCGAGACGATAGGTTGATAGAGTACGCAAAACTCCTGTCGCTCGATCGCCCGCCGCAAGTCATTTTCGAGTTTGAGCAGCGCCACCGCTCGCGCGTGCATAGTGTTATTGAACAACTCATGGCGCGCTTTACCGTTGCCTTTTGCACGATACATCGCCGTGTCGGCATCGCGTAACATGTTCTCGGCATCCTCGTAACCATCCACACTGAGCCGAATTCCAATGCTGGCTGTCGTATACACTTCGTGACCATTCAGGCTGAAAGGCCGCAGTAGCTCGTTTTGAATTCTGTCAGCAACGCCGGTCGCCATAGTCCACTGCTCGAGGCCGTCAAGTAGAATCGCGAATTCGTCGCCTCCCAGACGGGCGATGGTATCCGTGGGGCGTAGACACTCGCCAATTCTCGCCGCGATCGCAACCAGCAGCTGATCGCCGGTGTTGTGTCCCAAGCTATCGTTAATATTCTTAAAGCGGTCGAGGTCAATAAAGAGAACCGCGAATAAGTGGCCCCGGTTGAGCTTTGCCCGCTTGATCGCCAGTCGCAAGTGATCGATCAGCAGGGAGCGATTGGGGAGACCTGTTAGCGCATCGTGGAAGGCTGCGTGACGGAAGTGTTCTTTGCTTTCTTCCAGCGCCTTGCTGATACGGTCCTGTTCGGCGATGTAGCGGCTCAGTTCTGCCACGTGGCGTTCGGCTTGCTCAGCGCGCTCGCGCTCCAATTCAGCTCGCTCACGTACGGCCTTTTCAGCCTGGGCGGCGGTCAAGCGAATATCTTCGAGATATTTGTGATAGGTGACATAGATTATGGAAATGATCGGAACGCTTAACACTAAAGCATATAGCCCGACCGTATTAAAGGAACGGAAAATTACGACTGCGGCAGCGGCCCCACCAAAATAAGTAATCGAGGTCCAGAGATAATGTTCCTTCCAGGTTTCCCAGAAACGAGCACCGGCCTTGAGAGCAAGCCCTACACCGACAAGCGCAGTATTTGAGAGGTATTGGGCCAAGGCCATAATGCAGGCCGCAATTACTGTCATCGCCAGGGTGGGATTGGGCTGAAGGTGGATCTGCGATAGTGCGAGAACAGTGGCCGAAGTAGAACAAACCATTACCGACGCGTTGAAAAATACCATTGTCGGCGTCTTGCTTATGCGCCTCCCGGAAGCCAGGCCTTCAATCGCAGACAGAAGAATGGCTGCTGGTCCGCCGAAAAGCAGCAGAGCCAGGAATACGAAGGTGTCTGAAACCGTAACGTTTGTATTCGCGCGAGGAATCCGGACCGAAAAGCGTGAGCTAATGGCGACCGTAATACAGGCCAGCAATAGAAAACGCAGACCCAGACCGGACCACGGCATGCCGACGGCTGCGGTAAGCGTCAACCCTCCTCCGAGGAGAATAATCAACCAGAAATACGCCTTGATCTTTTTTTGTTTAGCCATCGCACTTTGGTTTATTCTGGAAAGCGTATTAGTGGGCGGGTTGTAAGTAGATGGTGTCGTAGTAGCTGCGGAGGGCATACCCTGCTTTACGATAAAAGCCTATGTTCTCTTTCTTGCCGGCATTGAGAGTAAGACAGATCGAGCCAGTACGGCGCAGCAGCCTTCGACCCAATTGGGCCAGACAGGTTGATCCGTAGCCTTTCCGGCGTTCATCCGGCTCGACATAGATGCCTTCCAGGTAAATTACCTGAGGCGTGTCTGCGATGATGTCGGCTTTGAAGCGTAGCTTGCCGTCTTCCATCCAGATCCAGTTTCGGCCGCGCGAGATTCGGCGTGCCGTTCGATAACGAAAGCCTTCGGGGTCTCGTTTCAAGGGGTTTGTGCCGCTTTCGGCCTGGGCCATCTCCGAATTTATCTTGATGACGTTTTCAAGATCATCCAGTGTCGCTTGCCGGAGACCTTCCACTTCCTTTACTTGAGGCGCATTAACCTGTTCCAACAATAGTTCGCGGCAAATGTTGCTCTCGACGTCTCCCGCTTTTCCGTATGCGCGCCAAAACCTCTTGACGAGATCTTCCTCTCCTCTTATCAGGTGAGGCAGGCGGCTTTTCTGCGCCAGTTTGGCGAAGGCAGCCAGAGAAGCTTCAGTGCGGGCTTCGATCAGCGTGGCGTGGCCCAGCAGAGCGATCCCTTCGAATCCTCCGTGCGATCCGCGATAGCCATAAAGACTTCCTCGATTCAGGGGGCTGACCACGCCGTTGTCGCGGAGCAAGCTAGCCATGTAAACGGTGTGGAGCGGACGTTGGGCCAGAAATGACAGGGCCTCGCGTTTCTCGGAGTTACGAAGAGGGAGTGCCGGCAATTCTTCGCTGCAGGTGGGTTCGACTGGAGTGTTGACCTCTGGGTTCATCTTGCTTCGAAATTTGTTTGGCTGATTGACGAGGAACGTTGTTATGCGAAAGGTGAAAGTTTTGGCCAGAGGCTGGTGTGCACCCGCCCCTGGCCTGATTCTTGAGTTGCTTAGTGCATTATGGGACCAGGATCGCCCCCTAAAGTGGCCGACATCGCCTGGACGGCAGAGTCACCAAGAACCACGCCGTCTCCCAGGACCACGCCATCGCCCAGGACGACACCATCGCCAAGCACGACGCCATCCCCCAGGACTACGCCGTCACCGAGGACAATGCCGCTGCAGAAGAGTGTGCCATCGCCGAGAACCACGCCGGCACTGGTCCAGATGCTGTCACCCAATACCACGCCGTCAGTCATCATGATTCCATCGCCGAGGACCACGCCGTCACCGAGCATGATACCGTCAGTCATCATGATGCCGTCGCCGAGAACCACACCCATCCCGTAATAGGTCTGATAATTTGTGATAAGGCTGGTGCCAGTAGCGTACTGGTGGCCGAAAAAGATTCCCTGCGACCAAGTGAAAGTTTCTTCCGCGATCGTCGTTTGTGGCGTCGGCGGAGTGCTGGTGGTGAGCAGCGGGCTGCCTTTTGGCGTGCTCGAGGTGAGGTCGGTGCGGACCAGCTTAGCCAGTCGAATTGCTCCCTCAACATTCAGTTCGCCGGTACCTTGCTCCAGCATGTTAAATCCGGCCAGTGGCTGCGTCGTGTACATGAGGATCATTTTCACCATGTTCGGCGTCAGCTTTGGACTCGCTTGAAGCAACAGAGCGGCCGTACCGGCAACAATCGGCGTCGCCATGGAGGTGCCGCTGAGGTACATCAGGCGCTTGTTATCATCGTCCTTGATTCCTGAGTCGAGGTCCGGATGCTCCTTGACGAGCAGGTTTAAGTTGTCTCCACCCATGTCAGACTCTGCATAGATAAGCTTGTTGCCGGGCGCAACCAAATCGGGTTTGAGTAGGTTGTCGTAGTGCTTGACGCCGTTGGCGTCAACGGTCGCACTACGTGTGGGGCCACGCGAACTATAACTAGCTATGCCATCGTCGTCACGAGCGTCTGTGCCGTAGGTGTTTGCTGCCCCGACCGTGATCACGGAAGGCTCGTTTCCTGGCGAATGAATCTGTCCGTAGAGTTTCGTACCATCCGCACTCTTGCCATTGTTGCCGGCGGCCGCTACCACGACTACTCCGGCGTCAACCAGCGCGCGCGCCGCCCGGCAGATAGGATCGTTTTTGTAGGAGCTTATAGCTGGCGCGCCAAGGCTCATGTTGACGACGCGAATGTTGTACTTGTCTTTATTCTGTGGGTTGGTGGAGCTTAATGGCTTAGTTGGATCGGCGGGGCTAAGTATCCAGTTTAGCGCATTTAAGAGTATTGACGAGCTACCCACACCCTGTGAATTCAGCACGCGCAGATTGATTATGCTCGCGCCAGGCGCGATACCCTCGTATCGGCTTCCGCTGACAGTGCTGATTCCTGCTGCGGAGGAAGCCACGTGAGAACCGTGACCGTAAGGATCGACATTCGGTTTGTTCTCAATGGTAAAGTCTTTGACGAACTTGATGTTATGGTCGAAGGCCCGGTGAGCAACATCAACTCCGGAGTCGAGTATCGCGATGCCAATGCCTGCGCCGTCGAGCCTGCTGATGTTAAGCGAACTTTGGGCTCTTACGAGATCGGTGCCTGTTGTCGCTGTAACGTGGCCGAATGATTCGAGTGTCACGTCCGGCGAGATGTAGTTAGTCAAACCACTTGCCGCGAGCTCTTCAATCGCTGCAACAGGAAGTTCGACTTTCATCGCTCCCAGTTGCGACATCCGCCCGCTGATTTCGACTCCATGCCGCTTCAGTAAGGATTTCAATTGAGCGCTGCGCACATCGTCAACTTGAAGAATCGCGCTCACGCGTCCGTTAGACGATGCCGACTGCATTAGCTGACGCATGTCGGGAGAGATCTTGTCACCTTCAAACCCTTCCGAAAGTCTTGCTGTCTGCTCCTCACCCGTAGGCGTTGAGCTTGATGCAGTCTCAGAAGTCTTGCCAATTACTACCGACTCAAAAAGCCCGGCGAGATTCTCGTCGGCTGCAATGTACTCGTTGTATGCCTCAGGCGACGCGGCGCCTATCACTCGCAAACCGCTGTGTTGCAGGGCATCCTTAATAGTTGTTGATGCAATGTAGGTGGCGCGCTTGCCGGCAAACTCTTGGAGCTCATCCACGAAGAGAACAATATTTCCATTCGATGTTGCCGTTTCCGCAATAATGGCCCGTACGCGAGCCTCAAACTCCTGGCTCGTCTTCGTGCCTTCAGCTATCGCGTCAAGACTGAGACTAAATATCTGTTTGTTGCGCAGCGCTGCTGGGACATCACCCATGGCAATTTTGACTGCCAAGCCTCGGGCGATGGATGAACGATCGAGACTCGACTCACCTACCAGGACGGGAGTCACTTCGGAATTTGACAGAGTTGCAATTACGTGGGCAATCTCGGCATCGTAACCCGGAACGGCCTGAATTCTTCCCAGTCGCGCAAGCTTCGTCAGGTCCAGTGCATAGCGCCGCAAGTTGGGAAGATTGTCGGGAACGCGCTTGACCGGGCTCGCGGTTGCGTTTCGCCTCGCAGACTTGACGTAAGCACTTGCATTGGCGCCTAGCAATAGGCTGGTGCACATGCAGGTGACTACGGCAATGGTCACCATTTTTCGGGTTGTCGGTGCCAGGAAAGTTTTCTTCATGCCTTGTTCTCCACGAAATAGAACCCTAGCGATAGGTTCGCTGGAGCCCTTATGGCGAAAGTCGTGCCGCATTAGAGTCACCGTTTTCTTCAGTTTTTAAGGGGATTTTGAGGTTGGTTTGGACTACATTGCGCAGAGTTGACCGATTGAACGGTCAAATCTAGAGAGACCAATCATTTTGGCAGAATCGTTGTCAGACCGACGTAGATTCCGTCATTTCGTTACCTTCGGAGGTTCAAAATGAGCGGTTCCGTTCAAGCGACGGGTTTGTAGGGCCGGCACTCCGCGTGGCCGCCCTCGTCGCGGTGCAATTTTTCGGAAGGATCTGACGATCAACGAGGGGGTGGCCACGGAGTGACACCCCGACAATAAGGGTTCTGTTGAACAGCAATCACGGGTCAACTAGAATCGTTATCTGAATCGCGAGCTCCTAGCCAATGTCAAACAAGGTAATCAAACCATCGCAGGCCAGCGCTCAACCGCCCGAAGAGTCTTCTCCAGTTCAGATCAGACCGATGAGCAAAGTGGCGGGGGGCGTCCCCGCAGTTATAGCTACGGCCCGGACCGCCTGGAATGAAATGGGAGTGGTCCGCGGGGTTCGCACGCTGCTGAAACTCAATCAGCAGACCGGTTTCGATTGTCCGGGTTGCGCCTGGCCCGAGCCGGATAGCGAACGCTCGCACGCAGAGTTTTGCGAAAACGGAGCCAAGCACGTTGCCGATGAAGCCACAACCGAACGGGCGCCACCGGAGTTTTTCCGGCAGTGGAGTGTGGCCGACCTCGCCGTAAAATCTGATTACTGGTTAGGGAAACAAGGGCGCATCACCGAACCAATGGTGCTTCGGCGTGGGGCGACCCATTATGAAGAAATAAGTTGGGACGATGCTTTTGCGTTCATCGCCAGTGAGTTGAATTCACTCAACCACCCTGACGAAGCGATTTTTTATACCTCGGGCCGTACCAGTAATGAAGCGGCCTTTCTCTACCAACTCTTCGTCCGGCAATTTGGCACCAACAACCTTCCGGACTGCTCAAATATGTGCCACGAGTCGAGCGGCTCGGCGTTGAGCGAGACAGTAGGCGTTGGCAAGGGGACAGTTACGCTTGAGGATTTTGATCTTGCGCAGGCGATCTTCGTCATTGGGCAGAATCCGGGAACAAACCATCCGCGAATGTTGACCGCGCTTCAGAAGGCGAAACGGAACGGCTGCAAACTGGTGCACATCAACCCTCTTCCTGAAGTGGGAATGACTCGGTTCAAACACCCTCAGGAAGTTTTGGGCTGGTTAGGTGAGGGAACAAAGCTTGCCGATTTGTTTCTCCAGGTGCGCATCAACGGCGACGTCGCCTTGCTCAAAGGAATCATGAAAGCGGTGTTCGAAGAGCAAGAGCGGCGACCCGGTCAAGTGTTGGATCAGGGTTTCATCAGTAGCTACACGAGTGGCTTCGAAGAATTCGCGGTCGCGATCAAAAACGCTTCATGGGATGAAATCATTGAGCAGTCCGGCATTTCACGTAGCGAGTTAGAAGCCGCCGCCCAAATCTTTATTGAATCCGAACGTACAATCTTTTGTTGGGCGATGGGCTTGACACAACATAAAAACGCCGTTGCCAATATCCAGGAGATCGTGAATCTGTTGTTGCTGCGAGGGCAAGTTGGAAAACCCGGAGCGGGACTTTGCCCTGTCAGAGGGCACAGCAATGTTCAAGGCGACCGTACGATGGGAATCTGGGAACGCCCGACGGATGCATTTCTCGACAAGCTTGGATCTGAGTTTAACTTCGAACCACCACGCCGGCATGGCTACGACACAGTTAAGGCCATCGAAGCGATGCACGCCAAGAAAGCTCGAGTCTTCTTCGCGCTTGGCGGCAACTTTCTTTCCGCCACTCCTGATACGGAAAATACGGCAGATGCGCTTCGCGGGTGCACACTGACCGCCTATGTCTCGACAAAGCTCAACCGCTCCCATCTAATCACCGGCGCCCAAGCTTTGATTCTCCCATGCTTGGGAAGGACGGAAACTGATGTGCAAGCTTCTGGCCACCAGTTCGTGACCACCGAGAATTCGATGGGCGTTGTTCAAGCGTCGCGGGGATTTCTGCAGCCCGCCTCTGATGATCTCTTAAGCGAGCCCGCAATAGTTGCGCGCCTGGCAGCCGCAACACTCGGGGAGCGTTCGAAGGTCGACTGGCAGGAGCTAACTGGCAATTACGATTTAATTCGAGATCATATTGAGCGTGTTGTGCCCGGGTTTGACGACTACAACACGCGCGTACGGCAACCCGGTGGCTTTCATTTGCCAAACGCGGCGCGAGAAAGAATATTCAAGACTCCGAGTGCCCGGGCCGTTTTTACCGTACATCCTTTGCCGCAACACGACCTCAAGGCGGACCAGTATTTAATGATGACCATCCGCAGCCACGATCAGTTCAACACTTCTATCTATGGACTTGACGATCGCTATCGAGGTGTTTACGGCGGGCGAAGAGTGGTTTTCCTAAATCGAGACGATATGCTTGGCGCAAATCTAAGCGAGGGGCAGATCGTAGATTTACTTAGCCACTTTGATGGAGAGGAGCGCGTCGCACGCCACTTTGCAGTAGTTGCCTACAGCATTCCGCCACGCTGCGCTGCAACCTATTTTCCGGAAGCGAACGTACTAGTTCCCTTGCGCAGCGTAGCTGACAAAAGCAACACGCCGGCCTCGAAATCGGTGGTGATTAGTATCAGGCCTTCGGCTGACTAAACTAACAGTTTGCTTTTCAGGGTGAGCGAGTGACATTTCAAATGGCCAAGTCTGAAACCGTTTCAAAGAGCGAGCTGTACGCGAATTTGCAATCGCAACTTCGCAGTTTGTTCGAAGACGAGCGAGACTTCATCGCTAATGCGGCTAACCTCGCTTCACTTTTGTATCACTCGCTGCCCGATCTTAACTGGGCCGGTTTCTATTTGCGCAAAGGCGAAGAGTTGGTACTTGGTCCGTTTCAGGGGAAACCTGCCTGCGTGCGCATTCCAATTGGCAAAGGCGTTTGCGGTACGGCTGCGCAGCAGCGCCAGACGATTCTGGTTGATAACGTTCACGACTTTCCCGGCCACATCGCCTGCGACAGCGCCTCAAACTCCGAGGTGGTAGTGCCTCTGGTCAAAGATGAACGATTGCTCGGCGTTCTCGATCTGGATAGCCCGTCGTTCGGCAGGTTTGACGATGATGATGCGCGCGGCTTGAACGAGCTGGCTGAGGTTTTTATTGCGATGTCGGACGCACTCTAGGAGGTTCCGAAGCAAATGCTGAAGAGTTCGTATTGAGCCCGCGAAGCGTGGCGATAGCATAAAGCCTGGGGTGGAGCGAAGCGGAACCCCAGGGGACGGTTAGAGGAGCAACACTAAGAGCCCGCGAAGCGCGGCGACAGTCCGCCACTGATTATGGGTAATTGGCATCTGTTCGCTATCGCGCGCTCCGCGCGCTCCGTCGTCTTACGTTTGTTATCCTGGGGTTCCGCTCCCGCTCCACCCTAGGCTTTATGCTATCGCCGCGCTTCGCGGGCTTAGGACGGCAGTCGAAGAACATGTTCGAGCTGCTTTGGTTTGTCGAGCAGAAAAAAGGAACCTATGATTACCATTCGCAAGGCAAACGAGCGCGGTCATTTGGATCTTGGCTGGCTCAACACCTATCACACCTTTTCGTTTGATCAGTATTACGATCCGAAGTACATGGGATTTCGCAGTTTGCGTGTGATCAATGAAGACACTGTGCAGCCGCAACATGGGTTTCCGACCCATGGCCACCGTGATATGGAGATCATCACCTATATTTTGGAAGGAGCCTTGGAACATCGCGATAGCATGGGCAACGGATCAATTATCCGGCGGGGCGATGCGCAGCGCATGAGCGCCGGTACGGGCGTCAGGCACAGCGAAGCCAATCCCTCCGAAGACGCCGCGGTCCACCTCCTGCAGATCTGGATTTTGCCGGAGCAGCAAGGCCTGCGCCCGGAGTATGAGGAGAAGAAGTTTTCGGATGACGAGAAGCACAACCGCTTGCGCCTGATTGTTTCACCTGGTGGAGACGACGGCTCAGTCAGAATTCATCAGGACGCGAGCGTTTATGCTTCTGTGCTGGATGAACGTCAAGAAGTCGATCACGCACTGGCTGCGGGAAGGAGTGCCTGGCTCCAGGTTGCGGCAGGCTCAGTGGTTTTGAATGATGTTGCTCTCAAGCAGGGAGACGGCGCTGCAATTTCTCAGGAGTCAAAGCTTCGCATTGCCGCGAGCGAGCCGGCTGAGGTGTTGCTGTTTGATCTTGCCTGATTATTGAATAGCAGCGACTCTGCCGCCGCTGTTTTTGCTTTCACTTATCCAATAAGGATCAAACCAGAGTATGGCTACAGAAGCTAATGAAATACTCGCTGCCTGGGAAACTTCTTCTCAATACTGGAATAAGCATCAAGCATTGATTGAGAGGATGTTTGCGACCTTATCGCGTGTCCTCATCACAGACGCCCACATTGGTCCAGGTCAAACTGTGCTTGATGTTGGCGGTGGCAGCGGTGAACCGTCGCTGACGATCGCTGCAATTGTTGGCGAGTCGGGATCTGTAACCTATACCGATCCAGCTGCGGGAATGGTGAACGCCGCGCGGGCTGAAGCTGAAAGGCGTGGACTCCGCAACCTGCGATTTCATCAATGCTCTGCAGAGCAACTTCCGTTTTCGGACAATTCGTTTGACGCCGCGGTTAGTCGCCTGTCAGCGATGTTTTTTTCCGATGTATTAGCGGGCCTTCGCGAGATGCTGAGAGTGGTGAAACCCGGAGGATATATTGCGTTTGTAGTTTGGGCGGCCAGGGACGTCAATCCTTTCTTCCGCGTTGTTGCCGAGGAGCTTAACCGGTTTGTGCCGGCTGATGCTGAGGACGAAGACGCGCCGGCGGCTTTTCGCTTTGCCAGGCCGGGAAAACTCGCAAAGGCGCTGCAAGAAGCAGGAGCTGTTGAGGTAACGGAGCGCGAATTGGCTTTCACGATCCAAGCGCCGATTGATGTGGATCACTTTTGGGAATTACGGACGGAAATGTCAGATACATTTCGAAGCAAACTCAAGAAGCTGACTCCGGAACAAGTAGCGATAATCCGAGACACGGTCCAAAGGGAAGTAGCTGATTACTTCAAAGATGGTGCGATGAGTTTTCCCGCCAAGGCGCTCGTAATATCCGGCAAAACACTGGGACCGTAATACTGGGACCGCGGGCGTCTCGCCCGCACTGAGCGCAGCGAACAACCGGTTAGCAACCCAAACCTCTGGTGTTGCCTACACTGTAATACTGGGACCGCGGGCGTCTCGCCCGCACTGAGCGCAGCGAACAACCGGTTCGCAACTCAAACCTCTGGCGTTGCCTACACTGTAATACTGGGACCGCGGGCGTCTCGCCCGCACTGAGCGCAGCGAACAACCGGTTCGCAACCCATACCTCTCTCGTGTTACCTACACTGAGCGGCAGTCTCAAGCGCTGTGACCCACGCACGGTAAGCGGTGACGAAAGACGGCCGCGACCACCAGAGGTTTGGGTTGCGAACCGGTTGTTCGCTGCGCTCAGTGCGGGCGAGACGCCCGCGGTCCCAGTTGTTGCCTACGCTGAGTGGCGGTCTCAAGCGCCGTGACCCAGGTACGGTAAGCAGTGACGAACACGGCCGCGACAGGCGGCGTCCCCGTTCGGGCATGTCAGGGTCACCGCACTCCAAATCATGGAACCAGATCGAGGGAGTCGCTCGCGGGCTTTGTCAGCGCCATCAGCAGGGGAATAGTTGCGACATATATCGCAAGTCCGCGCAACCAGCTCAGTCTTTGCCAACGCCGGCCGCGAGCCAACCAATCAGCCGCGGGTATTGTTGACTCCGGGCTGTGCTTAAAGAGAACAAGTTCAGGAGCAAAATAAAACAGAGAAATCAGCAGCAGCACCACATAGACACCAAAACTTATTGCGATGAGCCTGCGGCGCGAGCTCGATTTCCAATTCAGCACAAGCGCAGCGACGAGTGAAACGATCAACAGTGGATGGATGATCACCCAGAAGGCAGTTTCACTTAGAGCGTAAGGTCCATTGACCAGTACAGCAGACTGGGGAAGATCGGAAAGGTAGACCGGGAAGAATACAAGATGTGAGTAGGCAATCCCACCGAGCAGCGTGCTCCACAGAATGATCGCGAGCATCAAGAAAGGGGTGCCGAGCTTGCGCGTATCCATTTTCACATCTCCTCTTGACTTACCTGCTCTTTTTCTTAATCCAGGAAACGCTGCATCAATATATCGGTTTGCAGGTCATTCCCCAATTGAAAGACATGTTTTCCAACCTCTTGAAAGTTCCATTTACGGTAGAACGCGCGAGCGCGCAGGTTGTGTTCCCAAACGCCGAGCCAGATCGTGCTATAGCCCTTCTGAGCGGCTTCAATCAGACAACCTTGCATTAACAAGGCGCCAATACCGCGACCAATCCAATCCTGAGAAACATACAAACGTACCAGTTCAATTGGCTGATTTTTGGTTACACCCGAGGGTGGATTAGCGCCGCCGTGCATCCTGGCGTATCCAGCTCCGGTTCCATTAATTTCCGCGATTAGAAAGAGAGACCGCGGGTCGGCCAATTCGGCTGCCTGTTGTTTGAGACCGAAAGACGAGGCGAGATAGGCGGTCATGTCTTCGGGTCGGTTGTCGGCGGCAAAAGTCTCGACGAAAGTGCGCGCTCCAAGTTCCGCTAAGAGGGCGGCATCCGCAATGCTGGCTCGACGAATAACTGTGTCAGAGGTTTGCTTCATGTGACACTTGTAGGCCACGGCCGTGCCGTCCTACAAAACGAACGAAACTTATCAAACAAACGTCACTGCGACAACCGCCAAGTGGCCGAGGAAGCCGAGACACATAAGCTACGATTACTAGGGCGTAATGGTATCAATCGGTATTCGGTAGTCTCCCAAGCGTTCAATCACAATGTTAGCGGCCGCTAGGAGTGAAAGGTCGGGATCCATTTGTGCGAGATGGCTCTGGATCAAGTTGATCCATGCGTGAGTCAGCTGCTCCTTATACTTCGCACCGGCCACGCCATGGTGATCGAGAAAGCGCAGAAGACCTGCCCGCATCTTTGCGAGCGCCTGATCGGGATTGGAATTGCGAAGATAGTAGACTGCAACCGTTAAATGGCTTAGATGAGTGAATTCGTCCTTGCCAGTGGTGCACTCTTCGAAGCCTGCAACAACTGCTTCAATCTCTTGTTCGTTTCGGTAGTGATCCCTCATCTCCGCCTCCTCCCAGCAGCCGCAATCAATGAGAAAGTGCTCAACCAGTCCGCGACTAGCACACAGAAAAATCAAAATGCTTATCACCAAAAAACGAGGCGGACCGAATAAATCGATCCGCCTCGCTCTCTATTAATTTGTCTAAGAAATTACTTGGCTACCGCTGCATTCGAACGCGCCGTCAATCGCGACTTATAGCGCGCAGCCGCATTCTTATGCAAGGCGCCATTCTGTACCGCCTTATCGATTGTTGAAATCGTTGCCGGCAACAGGGCGTTAATCTTCTTGGCGTCGCCGCTGCCGATGGCGCCGCGCAGATTCTTGATTGATGTTCTTACACGGCTGCGGTTGCCACGATTAATCTTTCGCCGCGCCTCACTCTGGCGCATCCTCTTTTCCGCTGATCTATGATTCGGCATTAACTCTCTCCGCTATTCTTTTAAGCTACTCGCATGATGACTCAAGTTCACAAGATGACGGTCATTGCGCAAGTGACGGAGTATAAGAACCAGTGCAGCGAGTGTCAAGCCGACCGAATCCCGAAGCCGGTCGCTTTCGTGAGATATTTGACAGGTATTGAAGGGTGTAGTAGCGTCAAACCCGATAGCATATGCCAGCAATTTCAGCACACTCACACCTAGGCCCACCAATAGCTAATGCACCCTTGACTTCGTCGCCGGCAGAAAGAGAGCGCGACAGCAGTTGAAACAGATCGAATTGCCACCTCGCGGGTTAGAAACGCTCTTCGGCGTTCACGACCAAAACATCAAATACCTCGAGTCGTTGCTCGCCGTTCGCATTGACGCACGCGGACAGGACGTTTCAATTGACGGAGATCCGGAGGACGTTGCGACGGCGCAGCGAATACTTGAAGACTTCGCCGAGCTTTTTCGAGAAGGCCGTCCTTTTACCGACAAAGAACTGCGCGAAGCCTTTGCACAGATTGCTGAAGATCGCGCGTTCAGTTTGCGCGACTATTTTACTAAGGCGCGGTTCAACCCCGCCGGTAAGAAGCAGGTTGCGCCGAAGTCGGCAACTCAACGGAAATACATCCAGGCGATTCAGGACCAGGACGTTGTCTTCGGCATTGGTGTAGCTGGCACAGGGAAAACTTACCTGGCAGTGGCGCTGGCGGTGCAGGCACTCATGCAGAAACAGGTCAACCGCATCGTGCTGGCCCGACCCGCAGTTGAGGCCGGTGAGAAGCTCGGGTTTCTTCCCGGCGACTTGCAGGAAAAGGTGGATCCATATCTTCGCCCGCTTTATGACGCACTGTTTGATTTGATCGACTACGAACGCGTTACGAAGTTGCTGGAGAAGCAGGTTATTGAGGTGGCCCCATTGGCGTTCATGCGCGGGCGTACGCTTTCCGATGCTTTCATCATTCTCGACGAAGCGCAAAACACCACCAGTGAACAGATGAAGATGTTTCTAACGCGCATTGGTTTCGGCTCGAAGGCTGTAATCACGGGCGATGTCACCCAAGTAGATCTGCCTGCTGGCAAGCGTAGCGGTCTGATTGAAGCGGAACGCGTACTCGCCAATTTGGAGGGCATTGAATTCATCTATTTCACTGAGAAGGATGTGGTGCGCCACAAACTCGTGCAGATGATCATCAAGGCTTACGAAGAGCATTCCAACAAAAAGAGCCACATTTAATTGTAATCCACAGATTAACAAGGTGAACTAAATCAGTATCGGGAGTAGCGACCGGCCAAAGATTCAACCTTCATCTGACGGATCGCAAGCGCTTGAGAACCCACATTGAATGTTCGGCCTGTCTCTACCGCTCTCGGTTCTGACTATTGCTGGATGAAACATGATTGAAGTTGTTAACCGGCAGCGCAAGATCACCATCGATTGCGAACGCTGGCGGTCGTTTACGGCGAAGGTGATGGGAGTTCTTCCGTCTGATGCAGGCGGCGCGACTGTTGCCTTTGTTTCAGATCGCGCGATGCGCGAACTAAATCGTCTTTGGCGGCACAAGCGTGGGACCACCGACGTACTCGCATTTCCGGCGGACCAGGATGACTTTGAGGAGCTGGAAGGTCCGACTCTAGGAGATGTGGTCATCTCCGTTGAGCAGGCGGCGCAACAGGCGAAGGACAACGGGCTCACTCTGGACCAGGAGATTGCACAGCTTATTCTGCATGGCCTACTTCATCTTTGTGGCTACGATCATTCTACGGATGAGGGCGAGATGAACCGGCTGGAGTTGCGACTGCGGAAGAAGCTTGGGATTGAGAACTGAGTGATCAGCCGGCTCAAGAGCAAAGAACATTTTCCATATATCATTTGTCATTTCTCATTTTTCATTGAAGGCTACTTAACTATTCCCCATTTACGATTTACTATTTACCATTCAGCGAATGATCCAGATTGAGCTCATTCTAACTTTCCTGCTCCTGATCGGGTTGACAGTGCTCGCGACCGTCGACATGGCTTTTGGTCAGTTGAGCGACGTGGGTCTTCGACGCCTGATCAGCGAAGCTGAAGAACGCTCCAAACTGCGCTCCTCCGAATTTATCAAGCAAGTGCTGGAGAATAGGCCGAGGTTCAGTTTTGCGATCTCTGCAACAATTCAGATACTGCTGGTGGCTGTCACCGTCCTTGTCACCTCTATCTCAATGGGCTTGTTTCAGGAAGATCGTTTCGTACTGGTGGGACTCTTAGCCGGTTTGCTGCTGGCAGGAATCTTTCGGCAATTGATCCCACTCTTTATCTCCACCCACGACCCCGAAGCGACACTTCTCTTTCTTTTGCCTGTGATTCGCCCAATCTTGCCGTTGATGGCTTTTGCCGCCGATCCTTTTCATAAGCTGTTCGACCGTTCCCGCAAAGAACAGGAGCTGGAAAACGGCTTGGAAGAAGAAGAGCAGGATGCCGGCGACGACATCCAGGCATTGATCGACGTCGGCGAAGCCGAGGGAATACTGGAAGAAGAAGAAGGAGAACTGATTCATTCGATCCTCGAGTTTGGCGATACGCGCGTCAGCGAAGTGATGACTCCGCGACCTGATATTGTTGCCGTCGCAGCGGGCTCAACCGTGCGGGAAGCGCGAGACATCATGACTGACTCGAAGTATTCGCGGCTGCCCGTTTACCGCGACCAAATTGATAACGTTGAAGGATTAATCTACGTGCGCGACTTGCTGCAGCACTGGGCGGAAGGAAATGAAAACGAACCGATCTCGTCGCTGGTGCGTCCGGTTTTCTTCATCCCGGAGACAAAGTCGGTTTCCGAGCTTCTAGAAGAAATGCAGAAGGCGCATGTGCAACTCTCGATGGTGATCGATGAGTACGGAGGTGTTTGCGGCCTGGTTACGGTCGAAGACATACTCGAAGAGATCGTCGGTGAAATCGAAGATGAAGATATCGAAGGCGACGAGCTCAATGACATCGTCGAACAAGGTGAAGGGTGCTATGAAGTGCTTGGCTCAACCGAAATCGGAAAAATCGAACGGCTCTTTGACCTGGAAATTGAGGCCGACGACTTCACGACCATCGCCGGACTGGTCATTAGTAAATCGGGAAAGGTTCCTCAAACCGGTGACCGACTCACCTTTCGCGGCCTCGAGGTGGAGGTCCTGGAAGCCGACGAACGACGCATTGGACGTCTGCGTGTAAAGCGCGCTGCAGACGAGAATTCAAGCGAGATGAGCCACGCGATGTAAATCTGGAGTGCTTCCTTAAAACTACAATGGCAAAACGAAAGAGCAAGTTTTTACAGGGACGAAGAATCGATCCCGCGCCGATAACTCCGAATACAACTGTCGGCGAGCTTGTCGACGAAGCGTTTATTGCCTACAACGGCGCGCGATTGCGGGAAGCATGTCAACTCTTCACACTGAAGATGTTGGAACCGGAGGTTACTGTTGGGCTCTCGCTCACCGGCGCGCTTACGCCGGCAGGTTTGGGAGCCTCCGCGTTGATTCCCCTGATTAAAGCTGGCTTCGTTGACTGGATCATCTCGACGGGAGCTAATCTCTATCACGACACTCACTTTGGCATTGGCTTGGCAATGCATCAGGGAAGGTCGGACATTTCCGACATCGTCCTTCGCGAAGAGGAAGTTGTTCGCATCTACGACATCTTTTTCGACTACTCCGTGTTGTTGGACACTGACGCCTTCTTCCGCGAGATTATTTCCGGAAAAGAATTTCAGAAGACGATGTCGACGGCGGAGTTTCATTACCTGGCCGGGCGCTACGTGCACGAGCGTGAGCGCAAGCTGGGCTTGAAAGACAAGTCGTTGCTGGCAGTGGCCTACGAATATGCCGTCCCGATTTACACTTCATCTCCGGGCGATTCTTCTATTGGCATGAACGTCGCAGCGAAGGCCTTACAGGGAAACAAACTGGCATTTGACCCATCCCTGGACGTTAATGAGACTGCGGCAATAGTGTTGGCGGCGAAGCGTAACGGGAACTCAGCAAGAGCTGTCCCAGGCAAGAGTAAGGCGAAAGGGAAGGGCCGGACAGAAAAGAAATCAGGACGTTCGGCGTGTTTTATTCTCGGTGGCGGTTCGCCAAAGAACTTCCTGCTGCAAACTGAGCCACAGATCCAGGAAGTCCTCGGGATAGATGAGCGTGGACATGATTACTTCTTACAAGTAACAGACGCACGTCCCGACACGGGAGGTTTGTCTGGAGCAACGCCGGGTGAAGCCGTCTCTTGGGGGAAGGTCGATCCCGACCGTTTACCCGACGCGGTTGTTTGTTATGTAGATTCGACAGTGGCGCTTCCGATTATTACGGCTTATGCTTTGGCTAAGCATGATGCGCGTGAGCCAAAGCGCCTTTACGATCGCCGCGGCGAGTTTATGAAGTTGTTGACCGCTGAATACGAAAAGTCAAAGCGGCGTTGATTTTTTGGAGTGCGGTGACCTGGCAAGCACCCCAGCCGGGCTGCCCGGCTGGGGACCCCGCTTCACCGCTTTGTTAATCCGCGGCCAGGCGCCGTCGGCTTAACCGAACTCAAATAAAGGGAACTAAAACATGGGTCAACCAATGGCCATCGTCTCCAAAGCGCTGAAGTACGACTGCGATAAGTGCGTGGCTTACTGTTGCTCGATTTACGACCGCGTTCAGGTTACACCGCGCGATATAAGGCGACTCGCTGCGCACTTCAATGTGACGCCGGAGGTTGCAATACAACGCTTTACGAAGTTATTCGGCAAGGAACGAATACTCCGGCGCAAAGCAGATCGATTGTTTGGTAAGGCATGCATGTTTTTGGATCAGGAGACCCGCAAGTGCACCATTTACCATGCCCGGCCGCTGGTCTGTCGTGAGTTTCCAACTACTTCGCGGTGCGCGTATTACGACCTGATCCAATTCGAACGCGAGCAGCAGGACGACCCCGACGTAATCCCGCTGGTGAAAATTACCTTCAAGAACGGTAAGGAAAAGACATAGCCGTAGAATAGAGGTACCTCGCTATGCAGGAACTGTTATCAAAAATGATTGGCAAGAAAATAGATGTTTACTGCGGCGGGGCGTCCAGTCTTCGAGGCGAGGTTATGAAGGTCGAAGAAGGAGTCCTTCACTTGAAGGACAGCGACGACAAGACTTGCTTCGTTGCCCTGGACAAAATCGTCGTTGTTTGGGAAGCCAAAGATGAGGAGCACCGTGCTGGCTTCGTTGCTTCGTCTTAGGATCTACGCTTTCGATCCCGTCCGACTGTTCTTGCCCTGAATAAGAAACTGTACGTTCGAACGAAAACGCCGGCGCTAACGGACGCGCCGGCGTTTTCTTCTCAACAACTAAGTGTTTACACATTAATCCGTAGTCAACGGGGCCGGCATCGGCACTTTGCGGAAACCATCGACACGCGAGAGCCAGTAATCGTTGAAAGGTGAATAGACAACTCCGTGGTGGCGAGAGGCATGATAAAAACCATGTTCGTCAGCGACGATTCCGACGTGCGCGAGATTGCTGAAAAAGACCAGGGTGCCAAACTTGAATTGGTCTTCCGGGGCCGGTGCCGTGAACCGAGCCCAGAGGGTGCGGGCGCTGCCTCGTTCAAAATCGATTCCTGCCGATTGGAATGTACTCCAAACAAACCCGGAACAATCGAAACTCCAAGGGCCGGTCGCTCCCCAGGAATAACGCGCGCCAAGCCGCTCGTCTATAGCCGCCGTGATCAACGCCCGGAATCGGAGACTATCTCCGCCGCTGATGGTTACAAGCTTCGGCGCTTCAGCCTCTTCCACTGAAGCCAGCGAAACGATCACCGGGTCGTTATCCAGCGCAGAAAGATTGTGACTGACAATGGTTTGCGTTACCTGACGCTGCCGAGTCATGCCGGACTGCGCCGCAGCCGTAAAGGAAAAAATGGCGATGGCCAGGGCGGCTGCGAACAGGTAGGGGAACTTTCTTTTCAAAAGCAAAGGGGTTAATTCTCCTTGATTTATTTGCGGTGAGGAGGGTACCGCTGAGAGGCAAGATTGATTCTAGTTGCTCAAATATAGGTGAACAAGCGGCAATGTGACTGTTTCGTGACGAATCACACTGTAAAACAACAATGCGACCCAAAAGAGGTCACAGCTAGCTTTTTGAAAGAAACCCCGACTTACTAGGTGAATACTATTTGAAAAGGCTCTATCTGCGAACACGATCAGTCAATGTGAAGTGGAGCATTAACGACGTACGGTGGAATTTCGGGAGAGGGTTTTGTACAAAGTGTGCGCGAATAGCAGCGTGAGTGCGAGCGTCACGGGGCGACTCCTTCGGTTGCTGGTGCTAACCGATACACACGCTCAATCCCGGCAGATTTCCTTGTTTTGGGCCGCTGGACCAAATCCAAAACAATCAGTCGCCTTGAGAAGCGGCGTGATAGTTAAGTCCAACAGTGATTATTTTCTGGAGCAATTGCTGATAGGGCAAACCGCCGTGCGCGGCTGAATCGGCGAAGTCTTCTCCCTCAGCGATCTGCGGATTCGGGTTTGCTTCCAGCAGGTAGAATTGGCCGTCATCCGTTAGTCGGTAGTCCAACCGCGCGTATCCGCTGAGAAACAGATAACGATAGATCCTCTTGGAGAGCCGTTCGAGCATCTTGTGCTGTTCGGCACTGAGTTCCGCCGCCCGTGTCTTGACCCCGACTTTTTCCTGGTATGCCGGGTCCCACTTGACCTTGAGCGTTGCGATGTTTTCGGAGCCTTCGGGAAGTTTTTCCATCACCAGCTCCCACGGCGCATAAGTTTGAATATTCGTATTGCCGATGACTCCAACGTAAATCTCGCGTCCTTTTATGTACTGCTCAGCGATGGCGGCAGTCTTGTTTTGGCGATGAATGAACTCCACTCGCTGCGTCAGTTTCTCATCGTCGTGCACCACAGACGCTTGTGAAATGCCCACGGAGCCTTCTTCGCTGATCGATTTGACGAGCAAAGGAAACGTCAAGCGCTTTGGTCGCCTCACCTTTCGATTCATAGCAAAGACAGCAAAGTTCGGCACCTGCAGGCGGTGATACGCAAGGATCATTTTCGTCAGTGCCTTATCGTGGGCGATAGTCATACCGCGTGGATTGCAGCCTGTGTACGCTTGTCGCATTAGTTCCAAATAACTAACCACGTGCTGGTCGTAGAGCGGATAGCCGTGAAACTCCTCCAGCAGATTGAAGGCGATATGGGGCTTGTACTCCAGCAACGCGTCACCAATAACATTCAACTGGTTATAAAGCCCGATGGGATAGACTTCATGGCCCATCTTTTTGAGGGTTGATATAACGTCGTATTCGGTCTTGACCTCGATTTTCTCTTTGTCGTCTAGGTCGTCGAGGGAATCGGGAGGCACCAGGTCCTGATGGACGAGCACAATTATGCGGAGCTTTTTCTTCGGCTCGAACGCTACCGACTTTTTCTTTCTTGACTCGGACGTCATACGGCAATGCGATGATAACCCGAATGCAGTACGTTCATTACCTGAACTGTCAAAACAATCATCACGCGGCGGCGTGCCTCTCTTCTCGGCGTCACCACCCGTAACTTCAAATCCTTGCAGCGATCGATCATATTCTCGAGCACGTGGTCGATAGTGTACTGGTGAACGCCGGTGCCTTCGGCGACAATTTGACGAACCTCCCGACGTACACTGCGGAGAAACATAGCGGCGCTGGGTCGCGACTTATGACGCGGATCGTCTGAAAAGATACGCCGCAGATCGCGATCATAAACTGCGGGCCAGTCAAAGTCGTATCGCAAACGTTTGCGTCGATAATGTTCGCGCAGCGTCGTGCGTATTTCCGATAGTGGTTCGACTTTGGTGCGCGCGCGGTTCCGTGGCTTGGTTCCTGCCAGCTCGTTCAGTGTCTCATCGATGTATTCCAGCTTTTGCAGGGCAGGCCAGCCTTTATAGCGACGCCGCCAGCGCGAGCGCGGCGTCAGCCAAACCGCAAACGTTTCGGCAAAGTCTTCGGCGGGATGAGCCTGTGCATACCACGCGCGCAGATGCAAAACATAGTTTCGGCTCCTCGGTTTGGGTTTATAGAAATCCGGATAACGTTGAGCGAACGATCCAAAGAGATCACGCCAGCGGCGCTTGAAGTGTAGACGAAACGCAGTGTCGAGAGCGTGCCCTGCCTCGTGTCGCAGAATCCGCATGCATTCGGTGTCGGTGCCGCCTTCCACTTCCAGCATCTGTTTGCGCTCCAGTTTCATGAGGCGCGGATGGGCGAGATAAAAAGGAATGGCGATCCCGGGTACACCGTCAGGCGAGAACCACTCTTCCGACAGCCAAACGTGCGGCTTGAACCGAATACCGCGTTCGTTCAGTTCGCTATAGAGGCGTCTGATGTGAGGTTCGAGAAACGAACCCTTTATCGTGAGAGGCAGATCGCATATCCGCATATCGAGAAGATGCTCGTCAGAAAGGCGATGCAAGGGAAAGCGATAGCTCACGCGCGCAATCCCTTCGTTGGTGTTGCCTGGTTCACGGAGGACAAAAAGACGGGAAACGGCGGCCGGGCCGACGAAAAGTACCGGGTAATGACGACTGTCATCTGGGCGGGAAACAAGAGATCCAGGTTCAGAATCAGCGGAGCGGGCTCATTGTAGCGACGTTCGATACGATGCGCTAGCGGGCCCTTACTGATCTGAGATCTCAGATCTCAGATCTCAAATCAAAGTTAGCTTCCGGGCATGACGCCGGTCTTCAAGTAGGACGAAGGACAGAGCTTCTCAACCACGCACTCGGCGCAAAGTGGATTGCGGGCTCGGCAAATCGCGCGGCCGTGCGCAATCATCAGGTGAGGAAACATCACCCAGTCCTTTTTCGGCACCATGGCGATCAAGTCCTGCTCGATCTTTTCAGCGGTTTTCTCCGTTGATAGGCCCAGCCGGTGCGAAAGTCTGGTCACGTGGGTGTCAACCACAACACCTGCGCTAATCCCGAAAGCATTACCCAGTACAACATTTGCAGTTTTACGCGCGACGCCGGGAAGTTCCAACAGCTCCTCGATAGTTTCCGGCACCTTGCCATGGTACTGTTCAGCTAACACCTTTGCAGTGCCCTGAATAGATTTCGTTTTATTTCGAAAGAAGCCGGTGGTGCGGATGTCGTGCTCCAGTTCTCGCGGGGAGACCTTCAGATAATCTTCAGGCTTGCGATACTTGCGGAAGAGATCCTGGGTGACGATATTGACACGCGCGTCAGTGCACTGCGCCGACAGGATCGTCGCAACCAACAACTCAAAAGCGTTTGAATGATTCAGAGAACACTTCGCATCCGGATAGGCACGCTTCAAGAGGCGAATGATCTTTCTAACCCGCTGTTTCAGTTCTGCGTTAGCCATTGCTGACCGTTGGCCGCCGACCGTTGACCGTCGACTGGTACTGGTGACCCCTGACCTCTGACTTTGATCTCTGACTTCTGTTCTATCTTCGTCCGTGCGCGATCTTGGCTGCTTCCGGCAAGCCGCGCAACCGCAGCATCGCCACCACGCCCAGCATTGGTCCCGGCGCCAGTATCATAAAGGCGTATTGCCAGCCAACCGCTCTCACAGAATAAGGTATCAGCTCGATCGAGATTGTGGTCAGCAGAAATCCTACGCACGTCTGCATCGTTAGGGCTGTTCCAACATATTGCGGATCTCCAAGCTCAGTTACGCAGGCTGAGAATTGCGCCGAATCGGCCACTACAGTCGCTCCCCAGATTGCCGCGATCAGAAGCAGCAAAAAAGGATTTCCTCCAAAGAGCAAACCAATCAACAGGCAGCAGCTACCGCTGATTCCCATCGCCCACGAGGTGACAACGGTGCGCCCGATGCGATCCGCAACCAGACCCGCGACAACACAACCTACTGCCCCACAACCAATGACGAGGAAGGAAGCAACTTCAGCCGCAACCGCCGACTCTTTCGACACCGTCAGGCTGGCACGAATCATGACGGGAATCCAAGCCCACATCGCATAGAGTTCCCACATATGGCCGAAATATCCGAAGCTGGCGAGGCGCACTCCACGATTCCTGAACACCGCGATGGCCTGTTTCCAATCAAATTTTGGTGACGGCAGAGCGTGTGGTCCATCGCCGACGAAGAAGAGCACAATGAGACCGCCAATTACAGCGAGCAGCGAGATAAAGAAAATGTTGTGGCGCCAGTTTGTACTGCCAAGCCCGTTAACCAAATACGGCGAAGCTTTCCCAAGCGTCAGCGCACCGACCAGGACGCCCAGCGCCATCCCGCGCGAGCGCTGAAACCAGGTAGCCATGATTTTCATTCCCGGCGGATAGACGCCGGCGAGGAACATTCCCGTCAGGAAACGCAAGACAATTCCAGTTTGGACGCCGTGGGCCAAGGCGCCAAAAGCGGCGTTTGTTAACGCCCCCGCGAAAGCCGACATCGCGAAGACGTAACGAACGCTAATTACGTCAGGCAAGTTTAGAAACGCGCTCAACAAAGTGCCGCATACAAAACCGAGCTGCACTGCAATCGTTATCCAGCTGACGCTTGAGTCGCCCAACTGCCATTCGACCCGCAACGCAGGAACGACTGCGGCCGCGCTAAACCAGAGCGACATGCCAAGAAGTTCTGCCACAGACAACAAGACAAGTGTCCGCCAGCGAGCAGACGACTCCTTCGCGTCCTGGTTCCCTCCAAAGGACATAGTGCGCGAGAGGATACTAGACTTGACCTTACATGCGCGACTCAACCGCCGACAGTAAGTGAAGGACCGGTCCCAGTGAAGACTGACCAATACACTGAGGCTTACCTGGACCACTCAACTACAGAACCGTGAGGGTACCGACCGGATGCTACACTCAACTTTGGCGCGACCACCCAACTACAGAACCGTGAGCGGTAGCGACCGGATGCCACCACTCAACTTCAACTAGTCCACTCAACTACAACCATCAACGGTATGCGACGAACAACCTATGTCCCTCCGCAGTCAAGGCAGTGGTTCTCCCTGATCATACATCGATTGCGGCTTGGAGTTCCCTCGTAAGCAGACGAAGTTTTCTCGATGCTAGATAACTTGCAAGGGGTGAAGACAGCTATCTGGTTCGCAACCAGTGACTGAGTGATCTGGGGACAGGAGTGCCAATATCAGGTCGCTACCGGTTGTAATTTAGTGGACCAAATGAGGGTTGAGTGTAGCATCCGGTCGCTACCGCTCACGGTTCTGTATTGAGTTGCCTACGTTAAGTTGAGTGTAGCATCCGGTCGCTACCGCTTACGGTTCTGTATTGAGTTGCCTACGTTAAGTTGAGTGTAGCATCCGGTCGCTACCGCTCACGGTTCTGTAGTGGAGCGATCGCAACAAGGTTGAGTGTGGCATCCGGTCGCTACCGCTTACGGTTCTGTGGTTGAGTCGCCCAGGTAAGCTTGAGTGTGACATTCGGTCGCTACCGCTCACGGTTCTGTAGTGGAGTGATCCCGCTAAGCTTGAGCGGCATCCGATCCAGTGAAGAAGGTGAGTCTGCAAAAAAGGAAAACGGCAGGTCGAGAAAACCTGCCGTCTTTCTTTAAGAGTCTTGCTGATTAGGCTACTGCTAAACTCGAGCGTTGGTCACCAGACTCTGGCAAGTGGAATCCCATCCGCTTGCGGCGCTTGTTCTCATACATGGCCAGATCTGCCAGCGCCATCAAATCTTCCATTGATTGTGATCCGTCAATATCAAGCTGGGCCACACCAATACTGATCGAGAGTTTGTACGGCATGAGTTTCTGGGCGTTGAAGTCTTCAAACTTCTGCTCCAAACGTGAGATGAGCATGTCCACGCCACCATCAGGGTCAACCGCTGCCAGCGCGGTGAACTCGTCGCCGCCCAGACGGCCGAGCACATCAGCGGAACGGAATGTTTCTTTCAGCAGTTCAGCCGTCTTTATTAACGCGCGGTCGCCTTCTTTGTGACCGAAGGAGTCATTGATCGTCTTCAAGCCATCAAGATCCGCGTAGACAAGCACGCCGCATTTATTAGCCCGGTGAAGGGAACTGCGATGTTGCTTGCAAAATGCAAGGAAGCCGCGGCGGTTATAAAGGCCAGTAAGCTCGTCGGCCAGTGAAAGTGTATGAATCGCCGCCTCAGCCCGTTTGCGTTCGGTGACGTCTTGAATCTGATAGATAAAGTGGAGCGGATTGCCCTCAGCGTCGCGAATTAGCGAAGCGCTGGTTGAAGCCCAGACGTCATGACCAAGTTTATGAATGTAGCGCTTCTCCACCTGGCAGGTAAGGATTTCGTTGTTGATCATACGGTACATCTCGGCCAGATCGTGGCCCAGATCGTCGCGATGGGTAATCGTCTGAAAATCGGAAACAAGCAACTCCGCTTCGGAGTAGCCGACGATTTGGCAGAGCGATCGGTTTACCTGTAGCCAACCGCCTTCCGGCGACACCAGCGCCATGCCAATCGCTGCGTGGTCAAACGCATTGCGAAAGTGCTTTTCGCTCTCTTCTAATGCCTGGCTGATCCGCTTCTGCTCAGCGATGTACTTGTTAAGCTCTTCGACGTGGAGTTTTGCTTGTTCCGCCTGCGCAGCCGACGCTTCCACGTTGGCGAGATAGGTTCGGTAAGTGAAGTAAACGATAACGATGATGGGCACAGTGGCGATAAAGGCATAGAACCCGAAGCTCTGGCTCATCCGGCCTATGAGAGCAGCGCCAAAAGCGCCGATAAAATAAGTCAAAGAAGTCCAGAGGAAGGTCTTACGCCAACTCTGCCAAACACTTCGATTGGTTTTCAGCGCGAGCCCGGCGGCTATCAGCCCTGAGTTAAATGCGTACTGCAACAAGGCCATTATACATAGCGCGATAATGAGGTTGGGTGTGATGCCCTCACGCAGCTTGACTCCGGGGAAGACGACGTAGAGGGTCAAGGCAGTAATGAAGGTTGACAGCGCTAATACTCCGGCATTGAAACACAGTACCGAAGGTTTCTTGGTGAAGCGTAAGGAAGACACGAACGCCTCGGCAGCGGCCAACACCACTGCGGCTTCGATTCCAAACAACAAGATCGCCAAAAAGATGAAGGTATCGGAGACCGAAATCTCTCCGCGTTCTCCGGGGATCTTGATGGTAATCCGCGATCCTATCAAGACAGTTATGAGGGCGAGGACCACAAACTCTGAGTTGAGATTGGCGGAAGGGAGGCGCGAGGCACAGATCGCGGTCACGGCCGCACCGGTCAGGGCAACCGAAAACATGTACCAACTGCTGATCTTTAGTTTATTCACCCTTTTCGCTTTCAAACGGTATCTGGGACTTCGTTTCCTCTGGGTCGCTCAAGTCTATTCCACCCCTGGGAGGGGCCGGCGAGTAGACTTTTCCCCACCTCCGGGGTTCACCTTCGCAAGTGTCATTCCTCTCTGGCTCGACGAAACAACCCAAAAAATGGCCTAGATTGAAGGGTCGTGAACTGTCAACTTGGCAATGATCGGTCACGCATTGGTCATTCTGAAATGGTCTCTCAATTTGACAGAATCGTTTCTACTTTGACACTAAGGGAAGATGCGAGGCGGTGAGAATCGGTAATTGCGCCTGGTCTGAAGCGCGAATTCGAATCGTGCTATTCTGAAGTCCATTCAATCCGCTTAAAGCACTTTTGGCTACTATCCTCGTTGCGAACCAACTGGCGGCGTGGTTAAGTTATTCGAATTGTTATGAGTGAGTTCCTAGGGTCACTAACGGCAACCTTTGGCAAGGCGTCGAACTACGCCGATGAGCAGCCCGTCAGAGCCGAGATCTTCAGCGTCGAACGGCTTGAACAATATGCACAGACACTCGCAGCCGAGCACAAGACAGTAACGAAAAAGGGACGCGCTCAACTGTTGCCGCGCCTTGAGGACAATGGCCGCAAGCTTGTTGCCGCTTACCGCTCTCTAGTTGAAGCAATTCGAACCGGTC